>CAZQEW010000079.1:0-21250 GCA_964591495.1 uncultured Klebsiella sp. | reverse complement strand
CCGGGACCGCGGAAGATTTCAGAGCTTCCTGAATCCCCAAATCCACGGGAGCCAGGCTCGCCAGCTGCGGATACGGGCCCGCGAAGTGGATGATGTGGTCCGTTCGCGAGGAACTGTCATCGGCAAGCAGCGTAATCAGCTTGGCTGCCAAACAGTGTTCATGCCCCAGCGAACGATCATGACCGCGCATGGGGGATGTTCCATGGGCTTCATGACGCAAGATGATGACCAAGCCGGATGACTCTTGACCCACCAAAGTGCGATGCGATCCATCGGCCGAGGAGAAGAGAAATAGGCCCAGCAGCCACATCCAGTGCTGGCTGCCAACAACTGCCAGGAGACACGCGCCGGCCGCAGCGCGGGTGCTACTGCATAGATTCGATGGCCGGACAGCGGTCACAACGGATGGATAAATTCAGCAACCCGAAGATTCAAATCAATTCCAAGTTCCTCCTCCGCTTCTGACGTCCCAGTGTGGCAATCGGTGTCATCACGCATCTCTGACGCCAAGGCCAAGCACCGGTATGTTTAACCCAACAACGCGATACCCCCCAACCTGGGCGGTGCCTTTTGACTAACCAGCGCCAAGAAAAGTGGTGGAGGCGGCGGGAGTTGAACCCGCGTCCTTGGCAGAATAACCAGCCGCGACTACATGCTTAGTCCGGAGAGATTGTCGGCTGCGGGCTGGCGTCCGAACTCGACGCCCGCTGCGTAGTCCGCATGAAATATTCTCGGCTGTCGGCGCGCGGTCTCCGCCCTCAGCCATGCCTGCTGATGGCGTTCATTCGGCGTAGCAGGTGTCCACCGGTGAACGTCGCAGTGGTTTAGGCTGCGAGGGCCAACTCTTCGTTAGCTCTTATGTTTTGGTCCGATGATTAACGAGGCCCACGAACCATCCTCGGCATGCCGCCTCTGGCGCATCTCCCAAGTCGAAACCAGTGCGCCCCCGATCGGCAGGGCCACCATGCGCCGCTGGGGCAGTTGCGTCAAGCGGCGTGCTGTTCCGTATCTGTTCCGTCAGCCCGCGAAATGAGAAACAACCCCGCCGCCGTCAGCAGGCCGTTCAACATCAGCAGCTCGAAGCCGAACTTGTAGCCGCCGAACCACGCGGCCGAGTTGGTTTCCAGCAGGTAGCAGAGCAGGGGGGCCACCACGCAGCACACGGGCGCGAACCGGTCGTTCACCACGCGCCGTGTGAAGAGGCCGAAGGCGAACAGCCCCAGCAGCGGCCCATACGTGTAGCCGGCCAGCTTGAAAATGGCGTTGATGATGGCGTCGCTGTTCAGCGCCCGGAAGGCGAGGATGACCAGCAGCAGGATGATCGCGAACGCGATGTGGATGCGATGCCGCAGCCGCGTCTTGTCCGCCTCGGAGAGTTTCAAGGCGTCCATGTTCAGCACATCAATGCAGAAGGACGTGGTCAGCGTGGTCAGCACCGAGTCGGCGCTGGAAAACGTCGCCGCCGTCAGCCCGATGACAAAGGCCATCGCCGCGAAGGTGCCCAGATGCTGGAGCGCGAGCAGGGGAAAGAGGTCGTCGGTCTTGGCCGGGATTTTGACCCCCTTGGCCTGTGCGTAGTGGTAGAGCAGCGCGCCCAGCGAAAGGAAGAACACGTTCACCAGCACCATCACGCCGGTGAAGGCGTAGATGTTCTTCTGCGCCTCGCCGAGCGACCGGCAGCTCAGGTTCTTCTGCATCATGTTCTGGTCCAGCCCGGTCATCACGATGGCGATGAACGCGCCGCTGAGGAACTGCTTCCAGAAATACGTCTTCTCCCGCCAGTCCCAGAAGAACACCTGCGAGTGCGGGCTGCTGCGCACGGCGTCCACCATCCCGCCGAGCCCGAGATCCAGCTCGCGGCCGATGGCGACGATGGACAGCACGACGCCGAGCAGCAGGAACGAGCTTTGGAAGGTGTCCGTCCACACCAGGGTCTTGATGCCGCCTTTGTAGGTGTAGAGCAGGATCAGCACGATGATGCCCGTGACCGACAGCCAGAACGGCACTCCCCACGTATCGAACACGAACAGCTGGATGACACTCGCCGTGAGGAACAGCCGTGCTGCCGCGCCCGTCGTGCGCGAGAGCAGGAAGAAGACGGAGCCCGTCTTCTGCGAGTTCGCGCCGAAGCGCCCGCGCAGGTAGCTGTAAATCGAGGTGAGGTTCAGCCGGTAATACAGCGGCAACAAAACTTGCGCGATGACCACGTAGCCAAGCACGTAGCCGAGCACGATTTGGAGATAGGAAAACTTCGCTGCGGCCACCTGGCCGGGCACGGAGATGAACGTCACCCCGGACAACGAATCGCCAATCAGCCCGAACGCCACGGCAATCCACGGCGACGCCTTGTTCCCGAGGAAGTAGGAATCGTTGTTCGCGTTGCGGCTCGTCCACCACGCAATGCCGAGCAGAAAGCAGAAATAGGCCGCGATGCAGGATAGGATGGCGACGGGCGACATGTTGCGCGGCGACAGTGCGGTTAGTGCGGGCGATTTTCAATCTTGGTTCCGCGCCGATTGACCCTGTCAGCGCCGCCCGCTAGCCTCGCGCGCATGATTATCGCACCGTCGCTGCTGGCGGCCAATTACGGGCGCTTCGCGGCGGACACCAAACGCTTTGACCAGTCGGGCGCCGAATGGCTGCACCTCGACATCATGGACGGCCATTTCGTGCCGAACATCTCTTTCGGCCCCGCCGTGGTGAAGACCTTGCGCCCGCTGACGAAGAAGTTCTTCGACGTGCATCTCATGTGTTCGAAGCCGGAGATTCTCTTCGAGCCGTTCGTGAAGGCCGGCGCGGACCAAATCATCATCCACGTCGAACTGGGCGACCGCGTTGAGGGCCTGCTCTGGAAAATCAAGTCACTCGGCAAGAAGGTCGGACTCGCGGTGAACCCGCCCACGGCCATCGAGAACGCGCGGCCTTACCTCGAACACATCGACCTGCTGTTGGTGATGACCGTCGTCCCGGGCTTTGGTGGCCAGCCCTTCATTCACGAGTGCGTGCCCAAAATCCAGCAGGCCGCCGCGTGGAAGCGTGAGCTGGGCCTGAACTATCACATCGAGGTGGACGGCGGCATCACCTTCGACACCGTGGGCGAGTGCGCCCGGGCGGGGGCGAACGTCTTCGTCAGCGGCACCGGCATTTTCGGTCAGCACAGCCTCAAGGCGGCGGTAAAAAGGATGCGCGCCATCGCGGAGCAGAACGACCCGGCCTTCGCGGATTTGCAATGTGAGAAGCCCACTGCCGCCACGTTGCCCTTGGCGGTTTGATTCTCCGCCCGACTTTCACTCCCAACTTATGGCCAAAATCAAATTCGGAACCGATGGCTGGCGTGCCGTCATCGCGGAGGACTTCACCTTCGAGAACGTCAGCCGCGTGGCGCAGGCCACCGCGAGCTACTGGCTCGCCAACCCCGTTGCCGGCACGGTCAAGAAAGCGGTGGTTGGCTACGACCGGCGCTTCCTCTCCGACCAGTTCGCGCAGCGCACGGCGGAAATCCTCGCGGCCAACGGCTTCATCGTCACGCTCACCAACTGCCCCACGCCTACACCCGCCGTGTCGTGGACGGTGAAGCAGCAGCGTGGCATTGGCGGCGTGATGCTCACGGCCAGCCACAACCCGCCCTCGTTCAACGGGTTCAAGCTCAAGGCGCATTTTGGTGGCTCGGCCCCGCCGGAGGTTTGCTCGGCCGTCGAAGCCATGCTCGACCAGGAGCCGGTGAAATCCGTGCCGTTTGCCGACGCCGTGAAGGCCGGGCAGATCATCGTGAAGGACATCCGCGCGCCCTATTACGCGGCCTTGAAGAAGCTCGTGGACTTCAAACTCATCGCCGCTTCGAAGCTCAAGTTCGCCCACGAGGCGCTGTTCGGCGTGGGCGCGGGCTGCTTCGAGGGCCTGCTCGCCGGCACGACGTGCCAAGTCACGACCATCAACGCCGCGCACGACCCGTTCTTCGGCGGCATCAACCCCGAGCCCATCGCGAAGAATTACGGGCGCAGCATGGCCTATCTCGCGAAGCACCCGCACGACCTGTGCCTCGTCACGGATGGCGACGCCGACCGCGTGGGCGGCATGGATGGCCGGGGCAACCCGCTGTCCACGCACCAGCTCATCTGCCTGCTCCTGCACCACTATGCCGTGAACAAGGGCATGAAAGGGCGCGTGGTAAAGGCGCTCACCACCACCTCGATGGTGGACAAGTTCTGCGCCGCGCACGGCCTCGAACTCGTCGAGACCGGGGTGGGCTTCAAATACATCGCCGCCGAAATGATCAAGGGCGGCGTGATGCTTGGCTTCGAGGAAAGCGGCGGCATCGGCTTCCCCGGCCACATTCCGGAGCGCGACGGCATCCTCGCCGGCCTCATGCTGCTGGAACTGCTTGCGACCGAGCGAAAGCCGCTGAACAAGCTGTTGGCGGGTCTGGAAAAGCAGTTTGGCCCGCACCGCTACGGGCGCATCGACACGCACTTCCCGCTGGAGAAGCGCGCTGCGCTCATGGAGTTCTGCAAGACCAACCCGCCTGCGAAGCTGCTCAAATCCCCGCTCAAGGACGTGAAGAGCTACGACGGCGTGAAGTTCTGCGCCGAGGACGGCTCGTGGCTCATGCTGCGCGGCTCCGGCACCGAACCGATCCTCCGCATCTACGCCGAAGCGCAGTCCGACGCCGACGCCCAGAAGCTGCTGAAGCTGGGCGTCAGCCTCACCCAGCGGGTGTGATACGAGGTTGCGGGTTGGAGCATTGCTTGACTCCTTTGACCTGCCAGTCAATAAGCCCGCCGTTGCATCCGAGGCCGGCCGTAAAGATGAAGTGCAGCCGCCGCGTCCGCAGTAAAAGCAAATGAAAGAAATCGTCCCGTCACCGCCGGCCATTGTCCACAATGAGCAGCAAGCCGTTCTCGGCCTGTTCCAAAAATACGTCGTGCCCAGCTACGGGCGCTTCGAGCTGGTGCTGGCGCGCGGGCAGGGCAGCCAGCTATGGGATGTCAACGGCAAGCGTTACCTCGACCTGGGCGGCGGCATTGCCGTGTGCTCGCTCGGCCACGCGAACCCGGAGATCACGGAGGCGCTCGTCGAGCAGTCGCGCCGGATGGTCCATGTCTCGAACCTCTACTACCACGAGCCCCAGGGCCGGTTGGCGCAGCAGATCGTGCGGCACCTTGCGCCGGGCAAGGTCTTCTTCAGCAACTCCGGCGCCGAGGCCAACGAGGGGCTTTACAAGCTCGCGCGCAAGTTCGGCCATGACGAAGGCCGCTATGAAGTCATCACCGCCCTGAACTCGTTCCATGGACGCACCCTCGCCGGCATTGCGGCCACGGGGCAGGAAAAGGTGAAGAAGGGTTTCGAGCCGGCGGTGGCGGGTTTCAAGCACGTTCCCTACAACGATCTTCCGGCCATGCAGGCCGCCCTCTCGCCGGCGACCGCGGCCATTCTGATCGAGGGCGTGCAGGGGGAAGGCGGCATCACGCCTGCCTCCGTGGAATACCTGCTGGGCCTGCGCCAGCTCTGCGATGAACGCCGCATCCTGCTGCTGATGGACGGCGTGCAGTGCGGCCATTTTCGCACGGGGCGCTTCCAGAGCTTTCAGCGGCTGCTGGAGGGCATTCCCGGCGCCGACCAGTTCCTGCCCGACGGCGTCTCGATGGCGAAGTCGCTGGGCGGCGGGTTTCCCATGGGGGCGTTCTGGGTGCGCGAGGAACATCACGGCGTGAAGTTGTGCGACCTGCTTGGGCCCGGCACGCACGCCACGACCTACGGTGGCACGCCGCTGGGCTGCGCGGTGGCGAACCGGATCTTTGAAGTCATCGAGCGCGACCGGCTGGCCGACAATGCGCGCGAGACCGGAGCGTGGATGAAGGCGGAGCTGGAGCAGTTGGCCGCCCAATATCCGCAGGTCATCAGGTCCGTGCGCGGGCTGGGTTACATGCTTGGCATTGAGCTGGCGGAAAACATCCCGGCGTTTGCCAACACGGGCAAGGTGGCCTCTCTAAACTTCGTGAACCGGCTGCACGAGGCCGGCGTGCTCACCGTGCCCAGCGGCGCGCAGGTCGTCCGCTTCCTGCCCGCGTTGAACCTCACCCGGGCCGAGGCCGCGGAGGGCGTGGCGCTGATTGCCGGCGTGGTGCGCGCCGTGGCATGATCCCGCCATGCCGCTCGCCTGGCTCATTGCGGTGGTGCTGGCCGCACAGGTGGCCTTGGGGATTTCACCCCAGGCCGACCGGCTGACTTGGGCACTCGAGAACGGGCCCGTGTGGTTGGGCGTCGGTTTGCTGGCGTTCACTCATCGGCGGTTTCCCCTGTCCGCGCTGTGCCTGCATCTGCTGGCGCTTCACTCGCTGATCCTGGCGCTGGGCGGACATTACACGTATGCGAAGGTGCCCCTCGGGGATTGGGCGCGGGATGCCTTTGGCCTGGCGCGGAACCATTACGACCGCGTGGGGCACTTCGCCCAGGGCTTCATTCCAGCCATCTTCGTGCGGGAGTTGCTGCTGCGGAAGACCCCCTTGCGGCCGGGCGGCTGGCTTAACTTCCTCGCCGTCTGTGTCTGTCTCGCCTTCAGCGCTTGCTACGAGTTCTTCGAGTGGTGGACGGCGGTGCTGACCGGCGACGCGGCGAACGACTTTCTCGGCACGCAGGGCGATCCCTGGGACACGCAGTGGGACATGTTTCTGGCCATGTTGGGCGCGTCGGCATCCGTGATCTTGCTGGGCCGCCGGCATGACGCCTCGGTCAAACGCGTGGTGTTCGATCCGGCCCCATGAATGCCCGCCAAGCGAACGAAGTGCTCGGGTTGTCTGAGAACGCTTCGCCCGCCGAGCGCAAGCAGGCCTATCTGGCGCTGGTGAAGCGCTGGCATCCGGACCAGTTCGCGCACGACCCGGGGCAGCAGCGGATCGCCGAGGAAAAACTCCGGGCCATCAACGTCGCCTACGAGACGTTGACCGGTGAAGCGCAGGTCAAACCATCCTTCCAACACGGCTCCACCGCACCGGATTATGACCCGGCCGACCCGGCGCACAAAGAGGGCCGGGCCGGGTATGCTTTCCGTGAACGACCGGCGGCGTTTGCCTTCTGGCGCGGCCAGACGGGCTGGTTGAGCTGGGCGGGAACGGTGAGCCTGATCGTGGTTTTTCTGGCCTCGTGCTGGATTGTGGTGGACACGCTGGCGGATTACTACGCGCCGCCCTATGCCGCTGACTACATAAGGCACGAAGCGAAACTCCAATCCATCCTCGCTCAAACGCGCCGCGCGGCGGAGGCGGGCGAGGTCTGGGCGATGGTGAACCTCGGCTGGTTCCATTATCAGGGGCGGGGAGTGCGCGGCAACCGCGCCGAGGCCGCTGTCTGGTTCGCGCGGGCCGCCGAGGCCGGCAGCCCTGCGGCGCAGCTGCAACTTGGCCTGATGCTGGCGAACGGAGACGGCGTGGCGGCGGATCTGCCGCGGGCCAGGTTTTGGTGGGAACGGGCCGCTGCCGCGGGAAATGAGGAAGCGCAACGGCTGCTGGCGCGTCCCATGCCCTGAGCTTGACGTTGCCGCGTCGATGGCGTCGGATTTACCCATGAATCAGGCATGGCGAGACAGGTTCGTTCGCGTCGTTGCGTTGGCGGCCTTGCTGGGGCTTTGCGGGTGTTCGACCTTCAACCGGGACTGGCAGGCGGCGGCCACTCTGCCCACTCCGGCCAACTCCATGGAGGGGCGGTGGGAAGGGCGGTGGTTGAGCGACCATAACGGGCACAACGGCCGGCTGCGGGCCCTGGTCCGAAAACTCGACAACGGCCAGTATGAAACCCGTTTCCACGCGAAGTATGGCGGCATCTTCAGCTTCGGGATGCAGGTGAAGCTTGATGTGCAGCCCGCCGGTAGCCTGTGGCAGTTCAGCGGCGCCGAGGACCTGGGCAAGCCTTACGGTGTCTATCGCTACGAGGGAAAAGCCACGGCCACGAATTTCTTCTCCACCTACAAGGCATCCTTCGACCACGGCACCTTCCAGATGACGCGTCCTGCGCCTTGACCTGCGCTGTCACTTTGTCGTCCCATCCCCCGTCCAATCGTCCGCCAACATGAAACAACACTTTGCCCTCCTCCTCGTTACCGCCCTCAGCTTCGCCACCGTCCGTGCCGCCGATCAGCCCGGTCCGTGGCAGGTCCTGTTCGACGGCAAGGAACCCAAGGGACTGCGCGCCTTCAAGGGCGAAGGCTTTCCGAGCAAGGGCTGGGTCCTCGACCAGGGCGCGCTTAAGACCGTTCCCAAGGAAGCCGGCGGCCAGGTCACGGACCTGATCACCGTCGAGAAGTTCAAGGACTTCGAGCTCGAGCTCGAATGGAAGGTCGCCCCCGGCGGCAACAGCGGCGTGATGTATCGGGTCGCCGAGCTGGACAAGGGCCCGGCTTGGTGGACCGGCCCGGAGATGCAGATCCTCGATGATGACAAGCACGGCGACGGCAAGAATCCGCTCACCTCCGCCGGCGCGCTCTACGGCCTCATCGCGCCGAAAGCGCAGAAGAAGCTCAAGCCCGTGGGTGAGTTCAATGCCGCCCGGCTCATCTTCAAGAACAACCACGTGGAGCACTGGCTCAACGGCGCGAAGATCGTGGAATACACCTGGGGCAGCGACGCGGTGAAGGCACTCGCCGCCAAGAGCAAGTTCGCGGACAAGCCACGCTTCATGGCCGAACCCGAGGGCCACATCGTGTTCCAGCACCACGGGCAGGAGTTCTGGATTCGGAACATCCGCGTGCGGAAGCTCTGATTCGCCCGTCACACCATCCATCTTCCCTTTTCCATGAAAGCACTCGCCTCATTGTTCAGCCTCGTCACTTGCGCCGCCCTCGTCAGCGCCGCCGAATTCAACACCCTCACCCCCGCCGAGCAGAAGGACGGCTGGAAACTGCTCTTCGACGGCAAGTCGCTCGCCGGCTGGCGCACTTACAAGGAAGGCGGCAAGATCGGCGCGGGCTGGGTCGTCGAGGATGGCCTCCTCAAGAAGCAGGCGAAAATCTCCGGCGGTGACATCATGACCGAGCAGCCCATCCCGGCCACGGCCGACTGGGAGCTGTTCTGGGAATGGCGCATCGCCGAGAAGGGCAACAACGGCGTGAAATATTTCATCACCGAGGCGCGTAAGGGCACGCTCGGCCACGAGTATCAGCTGCTCGACGACAACGGCCACCCTGACGGCAAGGTCGGCCCCCATCGCCAGACCGGCTCCTTTTACGACGTGATGCCCCCGGCGGCCGACAAGCCGATGAAGCCCGTGGGGCAGTGGAACCACTCCCGGATCGTTGTGAAGGGGAACACCGTCCAGCACTGGCTCAACGGCGCGAAGGTGCTCGAATACGTCCTCGGCAGTGACGAGGTGAAAGCCGCCGTCGCCAAGAGCAAGTTCAAGAACATCGGCGACTTCGGCACCAAGGTCACCGGCCACATCCTGCTCACGGACCACGGTGATGAGTGCAGCTTCCGCAACGTGAAGCTGCGACTCGCCAAGTGAAGGTGCGGCAGTCCCATAACCCTGACTGCGGCATCACCGGCCGCTTGCCTCCTCTTTGCCCATGAAGATTGTTGTTCTCGATGGCTACACGCTGAACCCGGGCGACCTGACCTGGGATGCCTTGCGGGCGCTGGGCGAAGTCGCCTTGTTCGACCGCACCCCGCCGGAGCAGGTCGCCGCCCGCTCGGCCGACGCGGAGATCATCGTCACCAACAAGGCGCTCCTGCCGCGGGAGGTCATCGCCGCGCTGCCGAAGCTGCGGTTCATCGCCGTCACCGCCACCGGCTTCAACATCGTGGACGCCGCCGCCGCCAAAGAACGCGGCGTCCCCGTGAGCAACGTCCCCCTCTACGGCACGCGCGCCGTGGCGCAGTTCACCATCGCGCTGCTGCTGGAGCTCTGCCACCACGTGGGCGCGCACGCGGACTCCGTGCGCGCGGGCGACTGGGTGGAGTCCGCCGACTGGTGTTACGCCCGCTACCCGCTGCTGGAACTGGACGGCCTCACCTTTGGCATCGTGGGCTGGGGCCGCATCGGGCAGGCCACGGCGGCGATCGCCCGGGCGATGGGCATGAAGATCATCGTCGCCCGCCGCTCGCCCAAGCCTCCGGCCGACGGCGTCGAGTTTGTGCCCCTGGAGGACGTCTTCCGCCGCGCCGATGTGGTGAGCCTGCACTGCCCGCTCACGCCGGAAACCAAGCACCTCGTCAACGCCGAGCGCTTGGCCCTCATGAAGCCCACCGCCTTCCTGCTCAACACCAGCCGCGGCCCCTTGCTGGACGAGGCAGCCGTGGCCACGGCCCTGAACACCGGACGCCTCGCCGCGGCCGGGCTAGACGTGCTCTCCACTGAGCCGCCAAAGGCGGACAACCCGCTGCTCACGGCCAGGAACTGCCTCATCACCCCGCACCAGGCGTGGGCCGCCAAGGCCGCCCGGGCCCGCCTGATGGACACCACCGTGGCCAACGTGCGCGCCTTTCTGGCCGGCCGGCCGGAAAATGTGGTCAACGCCTGAAGTCCTCGTGCCGATGCGCAACGCCGGTGCAGCCGGTTGCCGCCGTGCTGCCCGGGGTCACACTACCTTTGCCCATCCTCATGGACGCGGCAGCGCTTGGCTCCATCTCGGCAGGGCACCAGCCGGAGCGCCTCCAGAAGCTGGCCCAACAACCTCTCTCTCAAGCGATGGCTTGCGTGGGAAGTTTCTCAGGAGACATCCGGTTCATTTGCTTTGATCTCCCTTTTCTTGCCGGCGTAGGAGTCGAACAGCCGCTTGTGTGCCTGTAGCGACATGTCGTCCGAACGAGTGTAGTAGCCACGGACCCAATCCAACAGGAACGCGAGCTTGGCATCTTGCTCTGCCTTGCTGGAATACTTGTGAGCTTCCCAAGGGCGAGCAAGGCAGTTGTTCAGGCAGGTCGTTTCACCTGGGTTCATGAACACGATCTCCGTGGCCTGCGGAACCAACAGCTCCATCCACCTCCCGTAGCAACCCTCGACGATCCACGACGTGTTGGTCTGAACGAACCGTCGCAACTCTGCGGTGATCTCTTCATCCGGACGGAACACGGCGGCCTCTGACTAAACCACCGCGTCGAGGTCCAAAACACACAATCCTTTCTCGGCCGCCAGGCGGCGAGCGAAGCAGCTCTTTCCCGAGCCAGAGTTGCCGAAGACTAAAACTCTCATTGTGTCAGTGGCTGCCGGACGCCTAACGCTCCAAGCTCCGCGACCCTGCCGGAAGCTCCCGGTCGGCTGCAACAGTCGCGGCCAAATTACTAGAACCGTCCGACTGCCCAGCGGGGCGGTGGTTCGGTGCAGCGCTCTGGTGAGGTAGCATCTCGACCATCAGCTTTCCTCCACCAGGACAATGTGTCGTTATGGTCCTCTCTGAGGACACTCACGAACTCCTTGACGCTCTTTGCAACGACGACATCCGATCGCTTCGAGTGGTCCCAATAGCGAACGCTGCCGTCGCAATGACGCAGAAAGAAATTGCCGTTTACATCTGCGCCTATGATCGTGGCTTCCTTGCCACGCCACCATTCAGCAATTAAGGGCGGACTCCAAGGGATGATGCAGACGACATGAATTTCACGGCCCTCAAACTCGAAGATGGGTCTCATGCCGATCATCTTCGCCGCTTTCTCAAGATGCACGTCGCTCATTGCCGTTGCTTCCTAACGTTAGGATTGAACGACTAGATTGTCGTTTATCAGGGGCGGGAGGGGATGCGCTGGGGGTCAGTGCTTCCGCACGAACTTTTGGGCGCGCTTGCCGATGATGTCGCCGGCGTAGAGGTTGCCCTTGGAATCAAAGGCGACGCAGTGGAGCCAGTTGAGGTCGCCGGGCTGTTCCTTGCCGTCCTCGCCCTTGGGCACGGTCCAGAGCTGGGTGACCTTGCCGGTGGGGTCGAACTTCATGAAGATCTGGTCCTTGGGCGGGCAGCTCAGGGGCGCGCCGGGATACTTGGGGTCGTTGCGCCACGGCATGGGCGAGGAGCCGCAGACCCAGATCTCGTCCTTCGGCGAGATCCAGAAGCCCCACGGGACGATGACGTTGGCCCAGGAGTCGAGGAGCTTGCCGGCCTGGCTGAAGACTTGCACGCGGACGTTGTTGCGGTCGGCGACGTAGAGGCGGCCCTTCGAGTCCATGTCGATGGCGTGCGGGATGGAGAAGTGCTGTGGGCCGGTGCCGAGCGTGCCCCACTGGCGGAGGAACTTGCCGGTCTGGTCGAAGTGGACGACGCGGTTGTTGCCGTAGCCGTCGGAAATGAAGACATCGCCGTTGGGCGCGAGGGCCACGTCGGTGGGCATGTTCAGGCGGCGCTGGTCCTCGCCCTTCTCGCCGGGGACGCCGAAGGTCTGGAGGAGCTTGCCCTCGGGGGTGAACTTGCGCACGACGTGCAGGCCCACGTCGGAGAGCCAGATGTGGCCGGCACGGTCAATCTTGAGGTGGTGGGCGTTGCTGATGACGCCGTCGCCCCAGGCGCGGATGAACTTGCCGTCGGCGGAATAGACCTGCACGGGGTTGTTGGTCCGGGTGAAAATCCAGACGTTGTCCTGCCGGTCCACGGCGATGCCGGGCACGTGGCCGAAGTGGACGCCCGCGGGGCGCTGCGGCCAGGACGCATCCACCTCATACCACGGGGCGAGGTTGACCTGCGGATACTTGGGGCCTTCGGCGGCCTTCTCGGAGGCGGTCTTCGCCGATTGGGCGGCGAGCGGGAGGAGACTGAGGAGCAGGCCGGCCAAAGCCGGGACGAAGGCGGAGCGAAGCACGAGGTTCATGGATGTGGGGTCAGACTGAAGGCGGGCAGGGGGGAATTGCAAGCGGGCGGTGCGCGGGGTAATCGCGAAAGGGTTTGCCGTGGTGCCGCATCCTGCGGCATACCGGCGGCCCTGTGGCCAGCCGTTCCAACGCGCCGTGTCCGCCCGCCGTCGAGGTCGTCATCCTCGCCGGCGGCCTGAGCACGCGCATGGGCCGGGACAAGGCGCGGCTGCGGCTGGGCGGGCGCACGTTGCTCGCGCATGTGCGCGCGGCGGCGCGGGCCACCGGCTGGCCAGTGCGCGTGGTGCGGCGGGACATCGGCCCGCGCCGCGGCCCGCTGGGCGGGGTGGGGACGGCGTTTCAACGCAGCCGCGCGCAGCGGCTTGTGTTCCTCCCGTGTGACCTGCCGTTCGTCTCGGCCGAGTGGATTCGCCGCGTGGGACATGGCCGGGCACGGGCGGTCTTCACGCAGACGGCGGAAGGCGCGGGGTTTCCCTTTGCGCTGGCCCGCGACTGCGCGCCGGTGGCGGCGGGGCAGTTGTCGGCCGGAGAGTTTTCCCTGCAACGGTTCGCCGCGAAGTTGAAGGCCAAGCGCCTGCGGCTGCCGGCGCGGCGCGCGGAGGAACTGCTGAACTTGAACACGCCCGAGGACTGGGCGCGGGCACGGCAACGGGCGCTTACTTCAGCTCGATGCTGAGGCCGAGCGCTTGCAGGCCGGTGCGGAAGGTGTCGAGGGTCCAGCCTTGCGGGCCTTTCTTGCCGTCCATGGCGAGCGGTTCGAAGTGGAGGACAAAGTCGCCGCGCGCCTTGTTCTTGAGTTCCACGCGCACCTGGCTTTTGTGCTTGGCGAAGAGAGCGTCCACCTTGGCGGCGTTGTCGCCCTTGGCGTAATCGGGAACGGTGAACTTGAGGGACGCGACGTAGGGTTCGCCGTGAACCGGGTTGGCG
Organism: uncultured Klebsiella sp.; assembly: GCA_964591495.1. Taxonomy (GTDB): domain Bacteria; phylum Verrucomicrobiota; class Verrucomicrobiia; order Limisphaerales; family SXTU01; genus SXTU01. The sequence goes on along the minus strand of CAZQEW010000079.1, from coordinate 7,543 downwards.
GCGAAGATGGCCTGGGCGACTTGATGGTGGCTGACGACCTTCGCATCGAACGTGATCACGGCGAAGCCGGAGCTCTCGCTGAGATCGTCCACCTTTGTCACCGCGGGGAGTTTGCGAAGGGATTCATCAATGGCATTGGCGCAGGTGCTGCACTTGACCTCCTGGATGTGGAAGGTGGCGGTCGCGGGGCCGGTCTTGGCGTCGGCTGCGTGAGTGAGTTGGGAGGCAAACGCGAGGGCGAAGGCGGTGAAGAGGTGTCGCATGTGGGGAGTTTGGTGCCGGGGAGACGCGGTGTCAACGGACGCGGCGAGGCGCAGGTTGTCTCCGGGCGGGCGGGCCGTTAGCCTTGGCCCATGCTGGACTTGGCTTTGCGCAGCGCGCTGCGATTGATCGAACCCATGGGTTTTGCGTGGGCCTGTCTGGTGCTCATCAGCCTGTTGTGCCTGCGCCGGCGACAGGTCCGGCTCGCTGCGGGCACGGCGGGGGTCGCCCTCCTGATCTGGGTGGTCGGGGCCACGCCGCTGCCGGGGACGCTGCTGGCCTCGCTTGAGCGACCCTGGGTGGGCGTGAAGCGAGAGGCCCTGCCCGAGGCGGACGCAATCGTCCTGCTCGGCGGCTTTTCCGCCCCGTCGCGGGAAGAGGTCGGCCGGCTGCATTTCAACCAAAGCGCGGATCGCGCGGTCACGGCGTTGGAACTGCTCCGGCTCGGCAAGGCGAAGACACTTGTCGTGGGCGGGAGCGCGGTCACGGTGCAAGGCGAGCCATTCGTCGAAGCGGATTTGTTTAAGGGCATTCTGAAGAGTTGGCAGGGAACCGGGCCGGAGGTCATCAGCCTGGGCGGATGCAAGCACACCCGGCACGAGGCGGAGAAGGTCGCGCGTGTGGCGCAGGAGCAAGGCTGGAAGCGCGTGCTGCTGGTCACTTCCGCGTCGCATCTGCGGCGGGCGACCGGGGTGTTTCGCACGACGACGGGACTGGAGGTGGTGCCCGTGCCGAGCGCGTTTCTCACCAGTGTGAGCATCATCACGCCGGACAGCCTGGATCTGGTGCCCCGCTCGGCTGGCTTCGGGAAACTCGAGGCGTGGCTGCACGAGGTGGTCGGGTGGCGGGTGTATCGCTGGCGCGGTTGGATTTCGGATGAGGCCGCCGCCAGATGAGGATCAGGCAATTCCCGCTTGGTGCCCGCCGCTGAAATCCATCATGCTGCGCCCATGAACCGCCTTTTCGCGTTATTGGGTTTCGGTCTGCTGACGGTCAGTGCCGCTGCCGCCGAGGCGCCGGCTGACTTTCCCGGGAAAAAATCGGTCTGGAACGGCTATGACCGCTTTGACTTCCAGGTGGGGGGCAAGAACGTGCTGGTAGTCGCCCCCAAACAGGCGGCCCCGGGCCGGCCGTGGGTTTGGCACGGGGAGTTCTTCGGCCACAAGCCGGCTCCGGACATTGCGCTGTTGGGCCGGGGCTTTCACGTCGTTTACATGAGCGTGCCGAACCTGCTCGGCTGTCCGGAGGCGGTGGGGCACTGGAACACGTTCTACGCGGAACTCACGGGTCGGTTCGGCTTCGCCAAGAAAGCTGCGCTTGTGGGGCTAAGCCGGGGCGGGCTGTATTGTTACAATTGGGCGATCGCCAACCCCGACAAAGTGGCCTGCCTCTACGGTGACGCGCCGGTTTGCGACTTCAAGAGCTGGCCCGGCGGCAAGGGAAAAGGGAAGGGCAGCAAGGGGGATTGGGCACTCACGCTTAAGGTATACGGATTCGCGGACGAGGCGGCGGCGCTGGCTTACCGGGGCAATCCCGTGGACAACCTGGCCCCGCTGGCCAAATCCAAGGTGCCCTTGCTCCATGTGTTCGGCGATGCGGACGAGGTGGTGCCATGGGAGGAAAATACGGGCGTGATCGCCGAACGCTTCAAGGCGCTGGGCGGGGACATCACCCTGATCCGCAAGCCCGGGGTTGGGCATCATCCGCACGGGCTGGATGACCCGACTCCCATTGTTGAGTTCATCGCCCGGCATGCGGCCAGCCGCTAGCCCGACCTGCTGGCAAGCCAGCCAAAGTCAGGACTGAATTGGGCTGCCGGGCTGGCGGCAGCGGATCGCGGAGGGGTCAGGACTTTCACTACTTGTTCATTCCGGGCCGGAAACTATCTTCGCCGAGATGAGCGACCCAAAGGACAAGACGGTCGAGCCCGTCGCGCCCCCGCCGGCGGAGGTGTCGCTTGCCTCGCTCAAGCAGTCGCTGGAGGCCCCGCAGCACAACTCTGCGGCTGCGCTGGCGACTTTCCTGGCGCAACGCCAAGGGACACGGCCTGACGCCCGTTCCGTCCGGCCGCCCACTTCCGCCTATGAACTGGGCCGCATTCTTGCCAAAGGGGGCATGGGATCCATCCTGGCCGCGCGGGACAACAGCATCCAGCGCACGGTTGCCATCAAAGTCCTGCTCACCGGGCGGCAGGCATCCGACGAACACATACACCGTCTGATCACCGAAGCCCGCATCACCGGCCAGCTCGAACACCCCAACATCGTTCCTCTGCATGAACTCGGCGTCACGGCGGATGGCGTGGTCTACTACACCATGCGCCTGGTCGAGGGCGTCACGCTGAGCGACGTGCTCGAACAAATCCGTGTCAAGGACCCGTCGGCCGTCAGCAAGTATCCGCTTCGTTCCTTGCTCACCGTATTTCAGAAAGTTTGCGATGCCGTCGCATTTGCCCACTCGCGGGGCGTGGTGCATCGGGACCTGAAGCCGGACAACATCATGCTGGGCGAGTTCGGCGAGGTGTTCGTGATGGATTGGGGGCTGGCCAAGTCCCTGCGGGGCAACGCCGACTTCGACAGTTCAACCATGGAGGTGGCGAAGCTGGCCGAGCAGGCCGGCGACTCGTTCAAAACACTTTCAGGCCAGGTCAAGGGCACGCCGCGTTACATGGCTCCGGAACAGGCCGAGGGGCGGGTGGAAGACATCGACGAGCGGACGGACATCTACGCGCTCGGTGCCATCCTTTACGCGATTCTCACCCTCCATCCTCCGGTCACGGGCGACACGGTTAACGAGGTGCTGACCAAGGTTGCGGCGGGCACCATCTCACCGCCCACCAGCTATAACCCGCGCAACTCCCACATCTCGCGGATCACTGGTCCGCCCACCCCGGCGGCGGAGGTGACTCCGCCCGAACTCCTGCACTGTCCGGACCGCCGCATCCCGTCGGCCCTTTCAGCGGTCGCGATGAAGGCCCTGACGCGCGACAAGAATCGCCGCTACCAGACCGTGGCCAGCCTGCAGCAGGACATCGCGGCGTATCAGGGCGGCTTTGCCACGTCCGCCGAGGGGGCCAGCGCCTTGCGGCTGCTGCTGCTGTTGATTCGCCGCCACCGCACGGAGTTTACGCTGAGTTTGATCTCACTGGTGTTGATGCTGGCCTTGGCCGCTCACTTCACCGGCAAGATCACGCGCACGCTTACCGAACTGAAGGAAACGGCGCCAACATTCTATGCGGAAGCGCGGGCGCTGGTGGAGGAGTTGAAATTTGCCAAGGCGCTGGCCCGCGTGAATTACGCCATCTCGCTCCAGCCGGAAGATGCGCGTTTCCACCTGCTCAAGGGGAACATCCTGCAATCCCTGCTGCAAATCGCCGAGGCGCGTGATGCCTATGCCCAGGCGCTGGAGCTCGATCCCGAGTCGTTCATGGCAGAGCGCAACATCAGGCTTTGTGACCGGCTGCTGGCTGCAAGCGCCGGCCCCAACGCCATCAAACCCGAAAGCCTGACCGAGCTGCGCACGGAAATGAACCGGCAGATGCGCTTTGCCGAAGCCATTGCCATGGCCACGCGCGAAAGCAAGGGAGCCCAGGCCACGTATGATTCCTGGCGGGCCGTGGCCGCAAAGCTCGGGCTTAACGGGGCGCTCAAGCGCGAAGCCGGCGGGATGGCGCTGGTGGTGCAGCAGCGTGAGTTCAACGACCTGTCACCCTTCAAGGGCGCGCCCCTTACCCGGTTGAGCGTGGCCGACACCTTGGTGGATGACCTCACCCCGCTGCGGGACATGCCATTGATCTCGCTGGACATCAGCAATTCACGGGTGACCAACCTTGCTCCGCTCCGCGGGATGCGGCTGACGCGGTTCGAGGCGGCGCGCCTCCGGGTCAGCAGCATTTCAATGCTTGCCGGGATGAAGCTCACCCATGTGAACCTTGCCCATACGGCCATCGCGAGCCTCGCCCCACTTGCCAATGCCCCGGTGCGTTTCCTCCAGCTCGAGGGCTGCACCAATCTCGTGGATTTTGCGCCGCTCAGTGATTGCAAACAGCTGGAGGGCATCACGGTTCCGGTGGGAGCCCGCAATCTCGAAGCCCTGCGCAATCTGCCCCGGCTGCGCCACATCGGTTACTCCATGCCGGAAGGCGGCTGGCAGCAGGTGCCGACCGCCGAGGATTTTTGGCGAGTGCAGGAGCCGCGACCCAACGGCGGCAAGTAGCTCTCAGGCACTTGTCCGTTCGGCCCGCAGCCGTGCCACCCGCAGGCCTTCCATTGCCACTACATGCAGCGCAAAGGTCTTCAGTTGGACGACGTCGCCCTCGCGCGGGAAGCCGCCGAGGCGGTGCGTCACAAATCCGCTGGTGGTGGTAATTTCCTCCTCTGCCAAAGTCTCGCCCACGAGTTCCTCCAGCTCGTGCAAGGGCAGGGCACCGTCAATTTCCCACAGGCCTTCTCCGGCCATCAGCAGCAGCGGCTTTTCCTGGTCAAACTCGTCCTGGATCTGGCCGACGATTTCCTCGATGACGTTTTCCAAAGTCACCAGCCCGATCGTGCTGCCGTATTCATCCACCACCATGGCCATGTGGAGCTTTCGATCCAGCAGCAGCTGCAGCAGTCCTTCCAGCCGCGCCGTGGGCGGCACGTAGCTGAGACGCCTCGCAACCGGGGCGAGATCCGCTCCCGTGTGCGCCTTGGTCCGCATCGCGTAGAGGTCCTTGATATGGACAACGCCCAGGGTGCGGTCGAGGTCTCCGGCCACGCACAGGGGAAAACGGGAATAGCGCGTCTTCTCCGCCAATTCGAGGCATTCAGCGATGGTTGCCCGGGTGTCCAGCACGGTCAGCTCAGTGCGCGGTCGCATCACTTCGCGCGCCACGCGATGCCGCAGATCGAGGGCATTGAGGACAACTTCCCGCCCCAGTTTCGAGCCGCCCGCGTGCCGCTGGTTGGCATCGAACATCAACCGCAGCTCCTCCTCCGAGTGCGCGCCGTCATGCTCCGAGGCGACCGCGATGCCGGCCTGCCGCAGGAGCCACAACGCGCTGTGGTTCAGCACCCAGATGAACGGATACGCCAGGACGTAGAACCAGCGCAGGGGATACGCGACCCACAGCGCGCCTTCCAGCGGCCGTTTGATGGCCAGCGATTTGGGGGCCTGTTCGCCGGCGACGATGTGCAAAAAAGTAATCACCGAAAAACCCACGGCGAAGGCAATGCCCGAGCGAACCTTGTGCCACTCCTCACCGCCCCATCCCACCCCGTCAAAGACCGGTTTCAACAGCGCCTCGAAAATCGGCTCGCCAATCCAGCCGAGCGCCAGACTCGCCAGCGTGATGCCCAACTGCGCTGCACTGAGGTAGGCGTCGAGGTTCTGGAGGATGTGGCTGGCCATGCGCGCGCGGCGGTTGCCCTGGGCAATGAGCGGCTGGAGCTGCGTGTCCCTGACCTTCACCAGCGCGAACTCCGCCGCCACGAAGAAGCCGTTCAGCCCCACCAACACCAGCACGGCCAGCGCTTTCAGGGCAATGACCAGAAACTCCTCCGCAGTCACAGGCTCACCTCCCCAAACACCGCCCGGAGGATGTCCTCCAGGCTGACCACGCCCACCTCGCGCCGGTCGCGCGCCAGGACGATGCCCAGCCGCTGTCCGCTCCGTTGCATTGCCCGCATCGCCTCCTCGAGACGCATCTGCTCGTCCAGATACAGCGCCGGCTGGAGGTAATCCGCCGCCAGTTTGCGCTCGTCCACCTCGCCTTGGAAGAGGAGGCGTCGCAGGCTCAGGACACCGGCCACGCGGGCGCGGCCCGTGCGTGACTCACAGACTGGCATCCGCGTGAATTGGCGTTGGCGGAATATCCCCATCACCTGCTTCATGGGCGTGCCAATCTCGACGGCCACAACCTTGTCCCACGGCACAGCGACCGACCCCACCGTCATGTTCTGGAGGTCGAGGACGCGCGAAATCATCTGCCGTTCCTCCTTTGTCATTTCCTGGGCTGACTCCTGCATCAGCCGGCGCAGCTCATCGCGGTTGGCGAAGAGATGTCCCGTAAAGACCCGTCCGCCCGTCCACCGCAGCAGTCCATAGCTCAGGCTCGTGGTCGCGCTGACCAGCGGCCGAAGGGCGAAGTGAATGCCCCGGAACAACGGTGCCACGAGCAGCGTCAGCCGGTTCGGAAACCGCGTGAACAGCATCTTGGGCAGCAGCTCGCACCAGGCATAAAACAGCAGGGCCATCACGAGGATGGCGAACGCGAAGAGGGCAGGGGACTCCTTGAATTGCCGGTGCAGCGAATACATCACCAACCCGCCGGCCAGAAAATTGGCCAGCGTGTTGCCTACCAGAATGGTCCAGAGGAAGTTTTCCGGCTGCTCCAACCAGCCGTGCAGCAGGCGGGCCCGCCGGCCTCCCTTACGCATCAGGTTCCGGATGCGCAGCCGGTTGAGGGACAGCACTCCTGCTTCCATGCCCGACAGAACAAAGGATACGGCGAGCAGGCCAACCAGCACCGGAATGGAAATGGCCAATGGCATCACGCGCCTCCTTTCACCAGCTCGATGAGCACCTCGCGCACGCGCCGTTCGTCGGCAACGTGGGCCGTGAGCCGCACTTTGCCCAGCGTGGCGCTCTCGCCGGCCAGGGGCACCACTTCCTTCAGCGCGACTAGCAAGCCCCCCATGGTATCCACGCCGGGCACCACGCCGAGGTCCGGATACTCGCGCCGGAAGTCCTCCACGCGCATCGTGCCGTTCACGCGCCACCGGCCGGGGCCAAGCTGTTCCATGACAAATCCCGGTGCTTCGCCCTCGCTGCGAATTTCCCCGACGATGGCTTCAAGAATGTCCTCCATCGTCACCAATCCGGCGGTGGACCCGAATTCATCCATCACAATGGCCAGCCCGCGCCGCTGCCGCTGGAGCGCGCTCAGGAGCTGCAACAGGTTCATGCTCTCCGGCACGAACGAAGGAAACTCGATCGCGTCCGCCAGGTCGCCGTTCGGGTCCAGGAGCAACGCGCGGCAGTTCAGGATGCCCACGATGGTGTCTGGCGACTCGTCATAAAGCGGCAGCCGTTCGTGCCCGAACTTCCGCGCGGCCGCGATCATTTCCTCCAGCGGTAAATCATCGGGAATCGCCGCCATCCGTGCGCGCGGACGCATCACGTCCTTGGCCGTGCGCCGGTCGAGCTGGATGATCTGTAGGATGATTTCCTTCTCCGAAGCCGCAAGCGTGCCCTGCTGAAATGCGAGCTCCACCAGTTCACGGTAATCCGCCTCGCTCACCGC
>CAZQEW010000078.1:0-21396 GCA_964591495.1 uncultured Klebsiella sp. | reverse complement strand
AGACGGCGTGCGGAGGCATTGGCTCGATTCTGCCTCCAGGCTTGCGGGTTACCGGTGGGTTGGGAGAACGCTCACGCCGGCTGTCGTGAGGCAGCCTTACTCGGACCGGCCGCTGAAATTCGCCAGCAGCACGGCGAGCTCGTCAATCACCTCGCGGCCGCTTGTCGCCGTGCCGGTGTAGGCGTTGAGCATGAAGCTGAAGACGAGGCGCTCCTGCGCGGCGGTGGTGACGTGGCCGGAGAGGCTGCTCACGTAGCGGAGGCTGCCGGTCTTCGCGAGAACGTTGCGCGCGGCGGCGGTGCCCGCGAAGCGCGATCGCAGCGTGCCGTCCACGCCCGCGACGGGCAGCGACGCGCGGAAGGCCTCGGCGGCGGGATGCTTGTCCATGTGGCGGAGCAGTTGCACGGTCGCCTCCGGCATCAGCAGGCAGCCGCGCGAGAGGCCGGAGCCCTCCTCCAGCAGCACGGACCCGCGCTTCACGCCGGCCTCGCCGAGGAACTTCTGCAGCTCGGCGAGCCCCGCATCCTCCGTCGTCTGCCCCGGCCGCTGCGTGCGGACGCCAACCTGCAGCAGGAGCAACTGCGCATACAGATTTTGCGACGGCTTCATCATCTTCTCCACTAGCTCGCTCATCGGGCGCGACTCGGTGAAGGCGAGTTCCACCTGCTTCGTGTAATCCACCGGCGCGGCCTCGGCCGCGAGCCAATCGCGCGTGCGAAGCTGGCCATTGACCGCGATGCCCCGCTGCGCCAGCGCCGCGCGGAGCTGCACCACAAACCATAGCGCCGGGCGCGGCACGGGCATGGCGTCGGTCCACTCGCGGTCGCCCAGCGGCAGCGTTCCGCGGACATAAACCGTGGAGTGCGCCAGCGGCCGATGCAGCTCGAGGCTGCGCGGCCCGCCGTTGGTCACGGTCGTGGTGCGGTTGATGAGTTGCAGGAATGGCGTGGCGGGCTTCGCGGTGAACGCCACGGGCTGGCCGATTGCCGGGCCGGGCTTGAAGGCGAAATCCACGACGTTGTCCTCGTGCGTGAGCGCCGAGACTTCCGCGCCGTAGTAGTAGTTCAAGTCGTCCCACGTCCACGCGCTGCCGTAGGGCGGACCACGGAAGAAACTTTCGTCGCCCACGAGGTCGCCGGAGACGCGCTTCACGCCCGCGGCGACGAGCGCGTTGACGAGCGGCTCCAGCGCCTTTGTGTAATCCCCGCCGTAGAAGCGCGCGGCCATTGAGAAATCGCCGCGACCGTAAACCGTCAGGTCGCCCGCGAGCGTGCCGGCGGCGTCCGGCTTCGCGGCGGCGTAGCAGGACGTGCGGATGCGGAACTGCGGGCCGAGGCGGTCAAGCGCGAGCGCGCCGGTGTAGAGCTTGGCGTTGGAGGCGGGCTTGAGGAGCTTGCCGGCGTGGTGCTCGAAGAGCGTCTTGCCGGTGTCGAGCGAGACGATTTTCACCCCGAGCTGTGCGGCGGCCAGCCGGGGATGCTCGACGCGCGCGGTGAGATTCGAGCGCAGCGCGGTGAGGTTGGGAATGGCGTTGGTCGGCAGAGCCGCGGCGGCGCAGGTAGCGGCAAACGAACCGAGGAACAGAACGGAAAACATCCAACGCCCAACGCCCAGCTTCCAACTTCCAACCGGGCGGCGGGTGGCCGAAACGCTCCGGCGTTGAGCGTTGAGCGTTGAATGTTGAGGGTTGAACGTTTCCCCCGTCTCCGTCTGGCATCGGCTGAACATGGCCGCGTTCTACCCGCCGCGCGGCGTGGCGAAAAGAATTTTGCCAGGCCGGTAGGCGTGCTCTATTTCTCCGCCATGAGCAAGCTGGGTTATCCCGACACGCATCTGGTCAACGCGGCGCTCGGCTGGCTGGACCTGCACCGGGCAAGTGACGCGCGCGGGGAGTTGCAGCAGGTTTCGACCGCAAACGCCTGCGATCCCGAGGTGCTCGAAGTCTGGTGGCGCATCCATGCAGCGGAACGCAACTGGGGCGAGGCCCTGCGCGTGGCGGAGATGGAGCTGATGACCGCGCCCGACCGCATGTCCGGCTGGGTGGACCGCAGCTACAGCCTGCACGAACTGCGCCGCACCGGCGAAGCCCATGAGGCGCTGCTGCCAGCGGTGAAGAAATTTCCCCGCGCCAGCCTGATCCCTTACAACCTCGCGTGCTACGCCTGCCAGCTGGGCAACCGCCAGGAAGCCTGCCGCTGGCTCCACGAAGCCATCGCCCGCGCCGACAAGGCCGAGATCAAACGCCTGGCACTGAACGACCCCGACCTGGCGGCGTTGCGGGACCAGATCGAACAGTTGTGACCGCCCGCATCACGCCCGTCGGCTGGTTGATGCTCGGCCTCGTGCTGCTGCTTTACGGCGCGTCGATCACCTCGCAATCCGGCCTGCTGCTCGTGCCGGCGGGCATCCTGGTCGGGTGTCTGGCGGTGAACGTGGCGCTCGCCGCCCGGGCGCTGGGGCGGCTCGAAGTCACCGCGCCCGCCTGCTCGTACGTCGTCGAGGGCCAGCGGCTCGGCCAGCCATGGCACGTGCGGAACGCGGGCCGTTCGCCGATTGCCATGGTCACTGCGCACTCGGCGGCCGGCGAGCTGTTCAAGCTGCCCCACCTGGCACCCGGCACGGAAACAGGCCTCGTGCCGGAGCTGCAATTTCACCGGCGCGGCGTCTTCGCGCACGACCAACTCCGGCTGGCCACGGCGTTCCCTTTCGGCCTCGTGCGCGTGGCCCGGCGGCTGGCGCTTGCGGGTGAAGTCGTGGTGCAGCCCGCCGTGTATCCGGTGGCGACGCCCCGCGCGGCGGGCTTCGACGTGATGGTGGGCGGCAAGTTTCGCGGACACCGGCAGACGGGCGCGGGCGATCACTTCAGCGGCGTGCGGCCGCAGCAACCCGGCGATTCGCTCCGGCAAATCCACTGGGCCAGCAGCGCGAAGGGGCTCGGTCTCATGGTGAAGGTCTTCGATGAGGAGCTCTCCGGGCGCGTCGCCGTCGTGCTGGATTGCGGCTCCTCGGGCGATGCGGCGGCGTTCGATGACGCGGTGCGGGCGGCTGGGTCGCTGGTCTTCGCCGCGCTCGACGCCGGGCATCACGTGGAGTGGCTCGATCTCGCGTCGCTGGAGCCGGACTTGATTCCGCCCTTCGCCGACGGCCACGCGATTCTGGACCGGCTGGCGCGGTTGCCGGCCGATCCGGCGAGTCTCGCGCCCGAGCGGCTCCGGGATGCGCTCGCGCGGCTTTCGCGCAAGTGCGCGGTGCATCTGGTGCTCACGCAGGCGACGGCGTCCGCGCAAGCTGCCGTGGCCGAACTCATCGCGAGCAGCCGCAGCGTGACAGTGTATCTGCCGGCCAACGGCGCGGCGAAGGCGGACTTCGCCGGCGCGCCGGTCTGGGCATTCCGCGCGCACGGGTTGGAGGAAGTGGGATGAAAAGTGCCCGCCACCAACTCATCCTGCTGGGGCTCATTTGCCAAGGGCTGTCGTGGGACAACGTCGTGGCGCCGCTGGTTTACGCGCTGCTGTGGGGCGCGTGTTTCGTCCGCCCGCCGCGGCCTACGCGTTTCGGCCAAGCGCTCGACATCTCGGCAATCGCGCTCGGCAGCGTGCTGGCGTGGCAGGCCGCGCCTGTGTTCGGCGCGAGCGCGCACTTCGCCATCGGACACGGGCTCGCCCTGCTGCAACTGCTGCGGCTGCGGCGCCCGCTGGTCCGGCGGGAAAAGCTCTTCTCGCTCGTCGTCGCCATTGGGCATCTCGCGGTCGCCTGCACGGTGATTTTGGATTATCGCTTCATCCTCATCCTGGGGGCCGCGCTGGTGTTGCTGCCTCGCGCGTTGATGGAGCTGGAACTCGAAGCCAACCCCGCCGGCACCGTTTCACCCGGCCCCTTGCCGCGCCTCGGGCGGGTGACGGCGGCGGCGATATTTGTCGTGATGGCCGCGGTCTTCGTGCTGGTGCCGCGCGGGTTTCTGGGCACCCCGTTCGCCGCGCGCCTGCCCGGCGGCTCGCCCGGCGGCGGGCTGGACGATGTGCTCGACCCGTCGCGCAGCGGGCAGGCGAACGCCAGCAAGCTGCTGCTCCAAATCGAGGCCGACGAGGTCGGCTACCTGCGCGCCATGGTCATGCCGGACTTTGCCGACGGCCGCTGGCGCGCGGACACCACCGCACCGTGGGTGGCGCTGGGCGGCGGCCCGGCGACGCGTCTGCCTAACCTCCGCCACCGCCGCGTGCGTGTGAAAGACGTGGCCGCGCTCAACCGCGTGCTGCCCACCGACGGCGTGCCGGTGCGCGTGACCGGGCGCTTCTTCCGCACGGCTGGCCGCAATTCGAACGGGCTGATCGGGAGCGACGCGATGTGGAACTCGGGCAACAACCTCTACGAATACTGGGTTCACCCGCGGCCGCCGGCCGAGGCATTGCGCGGCTGGCAGCGCGAACGGCTCCTGGCGCATCCCGCGCCCTCGGCGCAACTCCGCGCGTGGATGACCGAAGTGCTCGCCGGCGAGACCGATCCGCACGCGCAGGCGCGCCGCCTCGAAGCCCATTTGCGCGACACGTTCCGCTACGAACTCGGCTCACCGGAACTGGGCCGGCTCAACGCGGTGGAAGACTTCCTGCTGCGGGAACGACGCGGGCACTGCGAGCGGTTCGCTTCCGCGCTCGCGCTGCTGCTGCGGATGCAGGGCGTCCCGGCCCGCGTCGTCGTGGGCTTCGTGCCGGGCGAGCGCAACTGGCTTTCCGGCTGGCGGGACGTGCGGCTCCGCGACGCGCACGCGTGGGTGGAGGCGCACTTCGCCGAGCGCGGCTGGGTGACGCTCGACGCCACCCCGCGCGCCTCGCTGCCCTCGCCGGGCTGGGCGCCGACCGAGCTGCTCGATGCGCTGGATGTCATCTGGTATCTCAACATCGTCAACTTCGACTCCGCCGCGCAACGGGGGCTGGCACAGGTCACGTCGCAAGGGCTCGGCGCGGCGCTGGAACTGGCCCGGCGCTTCGGAGTGACGCTGGCGGGGATTGCCTTGGTGGGCGTGTTTGCCTGGCGGCTGCGGCGCTGGCGTTGGCCGGTGGGAGATCGTGCCCCTTCGGATGCAGCGGCGGCCTCGACACGCTTCGCCAGCCACAGTTACGGACGGATGCTGCGCGCGCTGGCCGCACGCGGCCTGCACCGCCGCGCGCACGACACGCCGCAGGAATTCCTTGCGGCCGTGCGGACGCACGCGCCGCAGATCAGCGCGGCGGCCAGGTGTGTGACGGACGCGTTTTGCGCCACACGCTACGGCGGGGCAACACTGTCCGAGGCGGAACGCGATGACGTGGAGCGGGCCGTCGCGGAGGTGGGAGAGGCAATGCGGGAGCAAGAACGGGCCACGAATTGAGAGCCGTCGGAGGGTTCCGCGAGGTTTTGGACTGCCGCTGTCCAAGACGCTGGCGCGCGGTCCGAAGTCCGCCCAGTCATCCGCACAAGGGGGCGGGAAGCATTCGGACACTCGCCGGACTCGACATTGGAATGCCGTGCCACGTGTCCGGCACACGGCTCAGTCCAGCGGCTTCTTCTCGAAGTCGGTCGGGTTCACCCAGTTGGCCTTGAGCGGCTCGCCCTTCATGAAGCGCTCGTAGAAGCCGACGTGGCCTCTGTTTGCGTGCGGGTATTGATCGAAGACGTTGCCTTTGCCCTCCATGCGCGGGTCGCCCTCGGCGCGGAGCTTGGCGTGGAGTTCCGCCTTCAGCACGGCAAGGCGGGCCTTGGCAGCGTCGCTGCTGGCGAGGTTCACCACGCAATCTGGGTCGGCGCGGAGGTCGTAGAGTTCCTCGGCGGGGCGTTTGCCAAAACAGAGCGCCCACGGGATGTCGTTCGGGCTGACGCGGTGCGCGTCGAGGATGAAGGACTTGGTCGGGCTGGCATCGACGTTCAGGTAGCCGGTCTCGGGGTTGCAGGCGGGCCAGCGCGAGGGCTCGAAGTTTTGGAGGAAGAGCGCGTCGGCCTTGAGGATGCCGCGAATGGGATAGCCGACATCGCCGGGCCGGCCGATGTCGTGCCGCTCCATGCCCACGAGCACGAAGTCGCGCGCGGGGTTCACCTGGCCGGATTTCTCCGAGCGGAAAATGTCGGTGAGGCTGCGGCCGGGGCTGGGGGCCAGGCCAGACTTCGCCCACGGGATACCGGCGACTTCGAGGAACGTGGGCGCGAGGTCCACGAAGCTGATGAAGTCGTTCACCACGCGGCCGGGTTTCTTGATGCCGCCCTTCCACATCGCGGCGAACGGCACGTGGTTTGAGTCGAAGTAGGCGCTGCCCTTGCCGCGCGGGAAGGGCCAGCCGTGGTCGGCGGTGACGACGACGAACGTGTTCTCCAGCAAGCCGCGCCGCTCCAACTCGGCGAGCATCCGGCCGAGATGGCGGTCGAAGTGCTCGACCTCGAAGGCGTAGTCGAGCATGTCGTTGCGGGTCGTGTCGTTGTCGGGCCAGTAGCGCGGCACGCGGTCAATGTCCGTGAGCTTCTTCCCGCCTTTCGCCACGCCGGAGCCAAACTCGTAGCCACGGTGCGGTTCAATCGCGCCATACCAGAAAGCCCACGGTTTGTCCTTCGTGGTCGTGTCGAGGAAGTCGGTGAAGTTCGCGGCGTAGTCGGCGTTGCCGATGCCGCTGGTGGGCGGCGCGGCCTTCCTGGCATTGAACGCCTTGCCGGTCATCTGTCGGGCTTGGCCGAGCGCGTTGGTCGCGACGCCCGGTCCCCAGCCTTTCGTGGTGTGGCCGACGGTCCAGCCGTTCTCCGCGAGCGCCTCGCCCCAGCCTTTGAACTCCGGCGGGAAGTAACAGATGTGGTTGGCGGCTTCCTTGAGCTGCCACGAGTTGCGCCCGGTGAGGATGCACGCCCGCGACGGAGCGCACTTGGCGTTCGGGGTGAACGCGCGGGTGAAGAGCAGGCCGTCCTTCGCCACGCGGTCGAAGTGCGGGGTCTTGACCCACTTGTGCCCATAGGCGCCGGCGTGTGCGCCCCAGTCATCGGCGATGGCGAAGAGGATGTTCGGCGGGCGATCAGCGGCGCGGACGACCGCCGCCAAGCAAAGCAGGGCAAGAAGATGACGCAGGGCCATGGCCGGAGCGTAACAAACTGAGGCCGTTCGTGAAGCCCCTTTCCCGGCACACGTCGAACCCCCTGCATGAAATCCGCCCTCCTGCTGGCCACCACGCTCGCGTGCACATGGTGCGTCACCGCCCAAACGCCCAAGCCCGCCAAGCCCAAGGCCAAGCCCGAACCGGAGGTTGCCTACCCGCCCGCGCTGCCCGGCGGGAAGGAAATGGTCACGGACACGACGCCGGAATTCCTTCAGCCGCCCACCACGCTGCTGCCCGGCGTGGTCATCGCGAAGACGCCGCCGACCGTGGATTTCGCCTATTTCCCCGGCCAGACCTATCGTGGCAACCCGTGGTCCAACTGGGGCGACAGCCTCTTCGCCAACGGCAAATACTACGCGAGCATCGGTGACCATCTCGCGCCCAGCGGCACGGCGTTCATCTACGAGTTTGACCCGGCCACGAAGAGGTTCCGCCAGCTCGTGGACGTGAAGAAGCTGCTCGGCCTGCCCGCGGGCCGCTACACGCCGGGGAAGATTCACACGCAGCTCGCGCTCGGGCGGGACGGCTGGATCTACTGCGGCACGCATCGCGGCGGCACGCGCGCGACCGACGGCGACAAGGATTACAAGGGCGACTGGCTGCTCCGCGTTCACCCTGCGACGGGCAAGGCGGAAATCATCGCCGAAGGCCCGGTGCCCGGACATTGCATCCCGACCGGCCTGACCGACCCGCAGCGGCTCATCTTCTACGGCGGCACCGAGCCGGAAACGCGCGCGGGCGAGAAAAGCGTGACGTTCTTCGCCTACGACCTCGCGGCGCGGAAGATGATCTGGTCCGGCTTCGGTGGCCCAGCGCGGGCCATGATGTTCTCGCCCAGCACGGGCCGCATTTGGTTCAACGTGGACTCGCTCACCGGCAGCGACCTCGTGCGCTTCGATCCCGCGAAACCGGGCAAACCCGTTTCCGTCCCCGGCAGCATCGGCCTGCGCGCCGCGAGCGACGAGACGCCGAAGGGCATCATTTACACCGTGCCGCATCCGGTGAAGGGCACGGAATCGCAGCTCTATGCCTTCCACCCGAAGACTGAGCGCATCGAAGTGCTCGGCCCCGCCGCCGTGGGCACCAACCAATACATCACCACGTTGGACGCCGACCCGACCGGCCGCTTCCTCTACTACGTGCCTGGCGCGCACGGCGGCAGCGAGCAGGACAACTCGGCCGTGGTGCAATACGACACGAAGTCGAAGACGCGCAAAGTCATCGCGTTTCTCCACCCGTTCTACACCCAGAAATACGGCGTCACGCCACGCGGCACCTACAGCGTGGCGCTCGATGCCAAGGGCGAGACGCTTTACGTCACCTGGAATTGCAGCCGGGGCACGAAAGTCTGGGACTCCTGCGCCCTGACGGTGGTGCACATCCCGGCCAGCGAGCGGAGCCGTTGACTGCCTGCCCTGCCTTGTCCTTTTGGCAAGGCGGCCTCTTCCCAAAAAAAGTTGCCATCCGGCGGGCTGTTTCGCTAATAGTCTAGCTGTTTTGGTCAACCAAAAAAACTCATAAAACCCAAGTATGAAGAAATTGTTACAACCCATCGCCGTCCTTGCTGTCGCCGCCGTTTTGCTGGCCGCACCTGCCAGTTTGCATGCCCAGGACAAGGGCAAGGAAAAGGGAAAAGACAAGGCGGCTGAGAAAGGCAAGGGCGAGGAGAAAAAGGCCGGCGGCGGCGGATTCACCGGCAAGGCCGTTTCCGTGGATAAGGCCGCAAAGACAGTCAAGCTGTCCGGGGAAAAGGGCCGCACGATCCAAATCACGTCCACCACCAAGATCACCAAGGACGGCAAGCCCGCCACCTTGGACGATTTAAAGGATGGGGATGACGTTTACGGCGGCTACAAGACGGTGGGTGAAGGCAAGTTCGAAGCCACAAGCCTCACCATCGGCAAGCCGGCTCCGAAAAAGAAGGAAGACAAGAAGGAAGAGAAGAAGTAAGCCGGCTCCACTTCCATAAAGGATCTGAAAGGCGCGCCTCCGGGGCGCGCCTTTCGCTTTTTGGCAATCAGACAGAAAGCCCGTAGTGCCGGCGGGCGTTGCCGGACCAGAGTTTGCGCTGCTGTTCCGCCGGGCGGCCGGCGATGATCTGCCGCAGCATGGTCACCCATTGCTGGTAGCTCGCCCCCAGCAAGCAGACCGGCCAGTCCCCACCGAACACCACCCGGTCAGGACCGAACGCATCGAGACAGTGATTGACCACGGATGCCAGAGCCTCCGCTCCCTCCCCGGGGGCAAGGCTGGCCGGAATGCCGGAGATTTTGCCGATGACGTTGGGTCGCTTGGCGAAGGCGTCGATCGCCCGCCGCCACTCATCGGCCGTGTGGCGGGGTCGCGCTTCCCCGGGGCGCGCTGCCCGGAAAGCCTTCAGATCGGGATTTCCGCAGTGGTCGAGCACGAAGCGCGTGCCCGGGCACAACTCGGTGAGTTTCACGGCATCCATCAACTCGGGCGCCCGCATGCACAGATCGAAGCTCCTCTCCGCCTCGCCAAGCAGCTGCACGCCCCGCACAAACTCGGGCCGGAGGCACCAGCCCGCGGGCGTCGCCGGCGAATGCAGCACCCGACGGACGCCCTTGAAATGCGGATCGGCGCGGAAGCGCTTCAGATAGTCGGCGAAACTCGGCGCGTCCGGCCGGCCGCCGATGACGGCCGCAACCATTGGCGTTTTGCGGCCACGCGCCATGCCCAGCACCAGCTCCGCTTCAGGGACCAATTCCGACTCCGCCACGTCCACCTCCATGTAGATGGCGCGGATGTTCAGGCCGGCCGTGGCGGCGAGATACTCCTCCGTGCGATAATTTCGCCGGAGAAGGTCCGGCGCATCCGCCAGCCAAGGCAAACGCTGTCGCGACGTGTCCCAAAGGTGCTGATGCGTATCAATGATGAGGCTGTCCGGTGCTTCATTGCCAGTGGTGGCGCAACCCACAGCCAAGCCTGCGGCGGCGGCGGATGAGTGAGCGAGGAATTGGCGGCGATTCAGGTGCATGGGGAGCAGGATGACAAGCCCCCCGCGTCATGCCAGCCGTTTCTGGGCGCAACCCCGGCCCGGCCAGCCAATTTGGTTCTCAAAATTACCCCTTGCACCGTGGATGCCCATTGCCTACAGTGCACCCTCTTTTTCGAGAAAGAGCCTAACTTATGCGTCGTCCCAAAGGCATCAAGACCAAGAAATCGGTGGCCAAGCGGTTCAAGATCACCGGCAGCGGCAAGATCCTGCGCGCCCGCGCAGGCCGCCGCCACCTTCTCACCGGCAAAAACGCCACGCGCCGGCGCCGCCTGGGCAAGGCCGCCTTGGTGGACAAGACGGACGCCTATCGCGTCTTGGCCAGCCTGCCGTTCAGCCACTGAGCCGCCCCGGCAACATTTTCACCCTTTAACCCATACTGATCCATGCGCGTTACCAACGCTCCCGCCTCCCGCCGCCGTCGCAAACGGATGCTCAAAGCCGCCAAGGGCTACCGCCTGAAGCGCTCCAAACTTTACCGCTACGCGTCTGACGCCGTCGATCACGCCCGTCAATACGCCTACCGCGACCGCAAGACCAAGAAGCGTCTCTACCGCCGCCTCTGGCAGGTCCGCATCAACGCCGCCGTCCGCGCAGCCGGCCTGTCTTACTCCCGATTCATGGAGGGTCTCAAGGCCGCCAAGGTCGCACTGGACCGCAAGGTCCTTTCCGACCTCGCTGCCACGGATGCCGCAGCCTTTGGCGAACTGATCAAGACTGCGCAGGCCGCCCTCGCCGCCAAGCCGGGCGTCACGCTCGCCAAGGCTTAAGCGTCAGCCATCTCCGCTTTCACCACGGGCGACCTGCACAAGGCCGCCCGTTTTCTTTTTCCACCCAGCCACCGCGAAACCCCGCGCCCGTCCCAGCATTTTTCCTTTGCGTCCAACGCGCCCTTTCGCGGCTAATTCCCCCGCCCTATGTCATTGCTTGCACAAATCGACCCCTTGAAAGCCGAGGCACTTGCCGTCCTCGCCGCCGCCGCCGACCTGCCGCAACTCGATCAGGCCAAGGGCGCCTACCTCGGTGCCTCCGGCAAGTTCACCGGCCTCATGAAGCAGCTCGGCACCCTGCCGAAGGAGGAAAAACCGGCCGCGGGCAAACTCATCAACGCCGCGAAGGTCGAACTCGAAGCCGCCCTCACCGCGCGCCGTGAACAGCTCGAACTCAAGGCCGCCCTGCCCAAGGAGCCCACTGATTGGACCCTGCCCGGCCGTCGCCGCGCCGTGGGCAAACTGCATCCGCTCACGCAGGTCACCGACGACATCGTGAAGGCCTTTCGCAAATTGGGGTTCGTCGTCGCCGACGGTCCGGAGATCGAGGACGAGTATCACTGCTTCGACGCGTTGAACACGCCCGCCGACCATCCGGCGCGCGATTCACAGGACACGTTCTACGTCGCCGCGGACAAACGCCCCCTGCTCCGCACGCACACCAGCTCGGTGCAGATTCGCGTGATGAAGTCGCAGCCGCCGCCCATCCGCATCATCGTGCCGGGCCGCGTCTACCGCCGCGACAACGCCGACGCCACGCACAACCCGACGTTCCACCAGATCGAGGGCCTTTACGTGGACAAACACGTCACCGTTGGCGACCTCAAGGGCACCGTCGAAGCCGTGTTCAAGGACGTGCTCGGCAGCGACGTGAAGCTCCGCTTCCGTCCGCACTACTTCAGCTACACCGAGCCGAGCCTGGAAATTGATTTCACCAACGCGCTCGTGAAGAAGCTCGGCAAGGATTGGCTGGAGATCGCCGGCTGCGGCATGGTGCATCCGCAAGTCTTCGAGAATGTCGGCTACGATCCAGAAGTCTGGAGCGGCTGGGCATTCGGCTTCGGCATCGAACGCATCGCCATGCTCCGCTACGGCATCACGGACATTCGCCTGTTCTACGAAAACGACGCGCGCTTCCTGAATCAGTTTTAAACCATCCGTGTGAATCCGTGTTCATCCGTGGTTAAGCATTTTTCCGAGCAATGAAAGTCACCCTCAACTGGCTCAAGCAATACGTTGATTTCAACTGGTCGCCCGAGGAACTCACCGAGCGCCTCACCATGCTCGGCCTCGAGGTCGAAGGCGTGCAGAAACTCGGCGGCGAGTTTGAAGGCATCGTCGTCGCGCAGGTCATCACGCGCGACAAGCATCCCAACGCTGACAAGCTCTCCGTCTGCCGCGTCAACGACGGCAAGGGCGAGCGCCAGATCGTCTGCGGCGCGCAGAATTTCAAGGCGGGCGACAAGGTGCCGCTCATTCTCCCCGGTGCGTCGCTGCCGATGAAATCGGGCGACAAGGAACCGTTCACCATCAAGGTTGGCAAGATTCGCGGGGTCGAATCGCACGGCATGATGTGTTCGCCCGCGGAACTGGGCCTGCCCGATCAGGTCGATGGTCTGCTCATCCTTCGCGAGGACGCGTCGGTGGGCCAGCCGTTTGCCGAGTATCTTGGCCGCGCGGGAAGCGACGTGATTTACGATCTCGAAGTCACACCGAACCGCCCCGATCTCAACAGCGTCATCGGGATCGCCCGCGAAATCGCCGCGCTCACCGGCAACCCGCTGCGCATTCCGTCCACCGGCATCGCGCCCGGACCGGAGGCGATTGTCGGCGCCGCTCCCGGCACCACGATCGACAACTACGTCGCCGTGCGCATCGAGGAAGCGGAGCTGTGCGGACGTTACACCGCGCGCGTGGTCAACGGCGTGAAGGTCGGCCCCAGCCCAGACTGGCTCCGCAGCACGTTGGAAAAGGTCGGCATCCGCAGCATCAACAATGTCGTGGACGTGACGAACTTCGTGATGCTCGAAACCGGCCAGCCGCTGCACGCGTTCGATTATCACCTCATCGCCAAGGGTGCGAACGGCAAGCCGACCATCGTCGTGCGCCGCGCCGCCGCGGGTGAAAAATTCAAGACGCTCGATAATCAGGAGCGCACGCTCACGAATGAAATGCTCCTCATCGCCGACGAGCAGAAAGGCATCGCGCTCGCGGGCGTGATGGGCGGTGCGAACACGGAGATTTGCGACGACACGAAGGACGTGCTCATCGAGAGCGCGTATTTCACGCCGACGAATATCCGCCGCACGAGCAAGGGGCTCGGGTTGCGCAGCGAATCTAGCTACCGCTTCGAGCGCGGTTGCGATATCGGCATCGCCGATTACGCCAGCCAACGTGCGGCGCAACTCATCCTCCAGACAGCCGGTGGCAACCTCGCTCCCGGCGTCGTGGACGCGCATCCGAAGGCGATTGTGCCGAAGCAGATCACGCTGCGATTCGCCAAGACCGACGAACTGCTCGGCATCGCGATTGCGCCGGAGCAGCAGTGCAAATTCCTCACAAGCCTCGGCCTGATCGAGTCCGCCAACCGCACCCCACAATCGACCACCTTCTCGGTTCCCACCTTCCGCGTGGACCTAAAGCGCGAGGTTGACCTGATTGAGGAAATCGCCCGGTTGGTGGGCGTGGACAAGATTCCCTCCACCGCCCCGCGCGGCGCCGTGGGTTCGCATCCGTTCGACGCGGTTTACGACCAGATTGCTGACGTCCGCCGTTTGCTCAGCGGGCTTGGATTAAACGAGGCCCAAGGCCAGACGCTCATTGGTGATGCCGCCGCCAAGCTGACCGTGCCCGCGGAAACGCTCGTGATGCTGGAGAACCCGTTGAGCAGCGACATGAACGCCCTGAGGCCGTCGTTGTTGCCCGGCCTGCTTGATTCGCTCCGTCACAACGTCAGCCGAAAGAACTACGACGTGGCGCTGTTCGAGATCGGCCGCGTGTTCGTTCACGCGAACGGCCAGGCCAAGGAAGAACGCCGCGTGGCCATCGCGCTCACCGGACTTCGCGCGCCCGCGTTCTGGAGTGGCGATGACCGCGACGCGAAATTCGATGCGATGGACCTCAAGGGCCTCGTGGAAGATTTGCTCGAGCACTTCGGTCTGCGCGGCATCCAGTTCGGCAAACGCAGCGAACCTTCCGCCCTCTTCCTTGAATCCGCCGGCATCACGCTCGGTGGCAAGCTGCCGCTCGGTGAACTCGGCCAGTTGCTCCCGACTCTCGCGAAGAAATACGATCTGCGCGACGCCGTGTTCCTCGCCGAACTGCGCTTGGATGAACTCTTCGCCCGCCGCAACGCCACGAAGTCCTTCAAGCCGTTGCCGCAGTTCCCTGCGAGCCGTCGCGATGTGGCGATGTTGGTGCCCGAAGCCACGACGCACGACGCCGTGCTCGCCACGGTGAAGCAGGCCAAGCCCGCGAACCTGGAGAGCGTGGAGTTGTTCGACGTGTTCCGCGGGAAGAACGTCCCCGAGGGCCAGAAGAGTCTCGCCTACGCGTTTACCTACCGCGCCGCGGACAAGACGCTCACGGACAACGACGTGAACGCCGCGCACGCCAAGGTCATTGAGGCGCTGAAGCAGAAGCTAAACGCGGCAATCCGCGAGTAGCCACTCCGCCGGTTGCTCCGGAAAGCAAAACGGGCGACGGCAAAAACCGTCGCCCGTCGGCTGTTTGAATCCGGCCTCAAGCCCTCGCCAGCATGGCGGACAGGGCCGATGAGTGGGCGTTCTCCCACTCGTGGAAGGCGACGATGAGCTTCTCGCGTGCTTCGCGGAACTCCAGGGAGAGTTCATTGAGTTTTTCGCGGGACGCCTCGATTTTCTTCTCCATGGCGCGGCGATACTCGATCTCAAGTTTCTCCCAGTGCGCGAAAGCCTCGTGGAGCCGTGCCTGCACGACCTCGACCTGAGCGCGGAGCGGGGCGGCTTGAGCGGCAGGCATCGCGGCCATCTTGGCGGCGAGCTGGCGCTGCTGCTCGGTGATTTCAGCGTGGCGGATGCGCTCGGCCGGCACGCGGCGGAGCTGCGAGGCGAGCCCAATCTTGGACAGCAGCCAGATGGACCACTTGGTGGGATCGAACTGCCAGGCCTTCACCCCGTTGCGGTAGTCGTGCTGGAAGGCGTGATGGAAGTTGTGGTAGCCCTCGCCGAAGGTAAAAAAGGCCATCAGCCAGTGGTCACGGGCGGTGCACCGGTCAGAGTAGGGCTGCTTGCCCATCGTGTGGCAGAGGGAGTTGATGAAGAAGGTGGAGTGGTGCACGAACACCGTGCGCGCCACGCCCGCGATCAGGAACGCGCCCAGCGCGACCTCAGCCCCGCCCCAGAACCAGCCGATCACCGCCGGCAGGACGAACCCGGCCAACAGGCCGATCAGCACGTAGTTCCGATGTTGCCAGCGCACGAGCGGGTCGCGCTCAAGATCGGGCACGCAGGCAAAGGACGGCGGCTCGCCGAGCTTGAACATGATCCAGCCCATGTGCGCATGGAAGAAGCCCTTCGAGATATCGTAGGGATCCTCATCGTGGTCGGTATGCTTGTGGTGCTGCCGGTGGTCAGCGCACCAGGTGAGTGCGGAGTTTTCGAACGCCGCCGCACCGAAGATGAGGGTCAACAACCGCACCGGCCACGCGGCTTGGAACGAGTGGTGGGAGAAAAGCCGGTGGTAGCCGAGGGTAATGCTGAGACCGGTCAAGATGAAGAAGAGCACGAACATGCCCAAGTGGAACCAAGACATGCCGTAGCGCCAGATGTATGCGGGAACCGCCGTGAGAGTTAACGCCAGCGTGCCCAGAAGGAACACGGTGTTATACCAATTAACCTGCTGCCATGTAATACGAGCCATAATTTCTCTTTCGTCAGGCAGTTTGACGGCGCGGACAGGCGAACCCAAGCAAAAATAATCGCACCCTTTTCTGGCTCTGCACCGCAAGAAACGGCCTGCCCAACGGCTTGCCGGCGGACCGATTCTCAAAACTTTACCGTCAGTTGCGCGGCAAAAAGCTGTTCACCCTGCTGCACCGGGCCGTTTTCATGCAAAAGGCTGTATTGGAGCTTGCCCTGCGTATGGCGCGTGAACCGGTAGGCCAGCGCGGTGTCCACGCGCCAGATGTTCCGATCCCAATGCTGCTCGCCGCCTGCGCCATCCGGCACGGTGTCAAACAGCTGCTGGTTCCATCGGACCGCACCGGAAAGGTTCGGCGTAAACTTGTATTTGGTCTCGATGAAGTAGGTGAAGGTATCTGCGTTGCCCACCCGCGGCACTTGGAACCGGGCCAGGATGGCCTCACCCCAAACCTGCCAGCCGCGATGGGACCACGAGACATCGGTTCCCAAGGTTGTCTGGCGATAGCTCCCGCGCCCGTAGCCCGCGGGCAAAGTGGGCTCGGCGGCGGGCAGCAGATAGGAGCCGTGACTGGCGGACAGACCATAATTCCAGGCCGCATTTGGGGTATGGGCCACGCGACCGGACCAGGTGGGATTCTCCCAACCGGTGTCCACGGCATCCCAGGCGGTGGGACGCGCGGAGATTGATGTGTTCTTGAACTCGAGGGCGTAATCGTATGCTCCCACCTGGCCAAACATGCTCGCGCCGGAGTTGTAGGCCGGCCCCCAGATGACCGGCAGCCAGGTGGCCTTCGTATCCGCCACGATCCGCCGGCCGAGGAACCCGCCGGGCCCGCCGGGGGCGACCTGATCAGTCATCACGGTGACATTCTCATAGGGCAGCGGCGCGGTGATGAAGGGGTTGTGCCACGAGTCGTGCCGCTGCACCCATTTGCCGAAGACGGTGGCGAACTTGCCCGCCTGCACGTTGAGCCGCCCATCGGCCCACGGCGTCCAGCGCAGCAGGTATTCATCGAAGCGCGCGTCGCCAGCGGGCTTGAGACGTGGGTCGAACCCCCGGTCTGCGCGGAACTGCACAAGGCTGTAGAACTGCTCACCGAGGTGAGTGTCGAGGAAGAGCGTGAGGCGCGGGTTGAAGAAATCCGAGTTCCCGAAGATGAGGCCCGGCGGACGCTGGTCCACAAAGTAAGCTTCCAAATCCACCAACCCGCTCAAGTCAGAGCGAAAGCGGCCGGCTGGGGACTGGTAACTGAGGACGTCGTCAAGCCGCTGCAGGAGGGATTCCTGGCCGGAAACAAGCGGTGCAAGGCACAGCACCAAGGTGATGGTCAGCGGGGTTTTCACGCGGTTTGAGCAACGGCCCGCACCTCGATCAATTTGAACGCCCGGATGCTCTCGCTGAATCCCTTGAGCTGAAGCGGGTCCATTTCCTGCGCTATGATGAGGTCACCCAACAGCTCGCGTGTAGCCGGACCGATGACGATTTCCCCGCGCTGCGCCACGCTGCACAAGCGCGCGGCCAGATTCACGCGCTCGCCGAGGACCGTGTAGTTCGAGCGGTCGGCGGAGCCCATGTTGCCGGCCACCACTTCGCCGGTGGCCAAGCCGATGCCGATTTGGATTTTGTAGCGCGAGGTGCCGTTGAGCTTCGCACGCTCGGCCATCATCTGCTGGGCGCACCGGACGGCATTGAGGGCATCGTTTCCATAGCTCTTGGGCGCGCCAAAAATGGCCATGATGGAATCCCCGATGAACTTGTCGACCACGCCGTGGTGTTCGGTGACGACACGCGTCAGCACGGTCATGTGCTCGTTGAGCAGGCCAATGACCTCGGCGGGATTCATGTTCTGCGTGAGGGCGGTGAAGCCGCGGATGTCACAGAACATGACCGTGGCCTCACGCAGCTCGCCGCCGAGCGCGATTTTGCCATCGAGAAGCTGCTGGGCGACGTCCTTGTCCGCAATCGTGTGCAGGATGCTGTGATACTTCTCCTTCAGCGCGAGGCCGGCGGCCATCTCGTTGAAG
The DNA here is from genome assembly GCA_964591495.1 of uncultured Klebsiella sp. GTDB lineage: Bacteria > Verrucomicrobiota > Verrucomicrobiia > Limisphaerales > SXTU01 > SXTU01. The sequence continues at coordinate 3,578 of CAZQEW010000078.1, read as the reverse complement.
GACTTGGCAAGCTGGCCGAGGTCGTCCCTGCTCCGCACGGGCACCTGCACGCCGAAATTGCCCCGGCTGATCTGCTCGGTGCCGCCGACCAGCTCACGGATGGGGACTGACAACCCATGCGCCAGCAGCAGGCTCACCATCAGGGCGCCAATCAGCGCGGCGGCGCTGAAACCGAGAATCTGCGTGCGCAGCTCGGCCTGTGCCTTGAGCGCACCCTCCCACGAGTAAAGCCCGATCTTGTAGGCGGTGGGCAGGAGCGAGCCTTCATTGAGCGCGGTGTAAAAGACCCGGTGCGGGATGTCGTGGAGATCGAGGATGAAGTCGTCGCGCGGCTCGGCGTGCTGGCGGATTTCTTCCGCCAGCTTGCGGGAAAGCTCGGTGCGGATCTCGGCCGGAATGGTGCGCGTGTAGAGCTTGCCCTCCAACCAAGTGCCGCTCTCGATGTCGCTCACGTCGCTGATGACCTTCTCGGTGACGGCGGAGGCGATGTCGAAAAACTGGATGCCATACACCGCCGCGCCGATGACCTGCTCCCCGTCGCGCACGGGCGTGACGATGACCTCGGTGAGCCGATCGCCGCCGAGGTCAAGGTAGCCGACTTGCTGTGACTTCAGCCGGGACACCAACGGACCAAAGCGCTTCAGCCCGGCCAGAAACCGCTGCCGGTCCGGCGTGAGGAAGCGGGAGGCTTCCGGGATCTCGAGCACCTTGCCCTCCGCGTCAATGAAGCCGAGATAGGGCGTCCTCGGCGTCGGGGCCGGCACGGCGGGGCGGCTGCCACCCTTCTTGGCCGTCTCCGCCATTTTGGCCGCCAGCCGTTCCACGCCCTTCGGTGCCTCGATCATCTTGGTCGCCAGCCGCTCCAACTGCCTGGCCTTCAGGTCGGCCGCCGACGGAGCCGGGTTGGGTGCCGCAGGGGGCGGAGGGACGGGGTTGTTCGTCTCCCCGGCAGACAGTTCGTCCTCGGTGCGCAGGATGATCTTCAGCTCATCGCGGCCCACGCGGTAAAGCTGCTGGGCGTCCCCCTCGCTCATCGCGGCGATGATGCGCACGGACTTGGCGAGGCGCTCGCACTCCAGCTTGATGCTGCCGATGCGCAGCTCCTGCTCGCGCGGAACGTAGGTGATCTGCGCCTCGAGTTTGTCCTTGAAGAGCTTTTCGTAGGCCGCCTGCACGCGCACCTGCGTGAGGTAAAGCGTCACGCCGGACACCGCGCCCACGACGAGCATCATCGCGAACAGGAGCTTGAAGCGGAAACTGAGGCGCGGCATGGCGGCTAAGGGCCGGGGAAGTTGACGCGCGCGGTCGCGCCCGGTTTCAGGTCCACCGGCTGCTCGTGGGAGATTTTGTCGTCTACCCAAGCCTTAAGCTTGAACTGCCCGGCTGGCAGACCGGTGAGCCGGTAAACGCCGTTGGTGTCCGTCTTCACGAAGTATGGCGTGTCCAGCACCACCACCGTTCCGCGCATGTGCTCGTGGATTTCGCAGAAGAGCCGCACCACCCCCGGCTGGTCGAAGACGACCGCCGGCGGCTTCTCATCCTTCAGAAATCGGCCCAGATCGAAGCGCTTGGCCTTCGAGTAGGAGAACACGTTGTGGTAGAAATCGTCCTGATTGGGAAATTCCACGCGGGTGCCCTTCCGCACCGCCAGCAAACCGGGGGCGAACTGCATGCCCTTTTGCAGCATCCGCACCACGTTGGTTGCCGGCGTGTCGGCGGCAGGCAATGGGGCGCCTTCCAGAAACACCACGGCCGTCGGTGGCTCCGGCGGCAGCAGCGCCCCCGCCTGCGATGCGTAACGGGCATTGAGCTTGGCCGGCAGGGCCGGCTTTGGCAGGGCCACCGTGCCCTCTGCGGCGGCCGTGCCTTGCGCACAGGCGATCACCGATGCAGCCAAGTAAGTGACGAGAACTAGGACGGGTAAGTGCATGGCTGGCGCGAGCCCGCGATGACGCTTGACGGGCCTGTTGTCTGGCGGCGGAAGGATAGCGAGGTCTGCGACCATTACAGTAAGAAACTTCGGCCGCCCCACGGCCTTTGCCCTTGCCAAGTGGGGGACCCATTCCTACGTTCTGGTTCATGGATTCGCAGTTGGTGCAATACGTGCCGGTCCTTTTCCTCCTCCTCGTGGCGCTCGCCATTGCCGGCGGCATCCTCGTGCTCTCCGAAATCGCCGGCCGCTTCTTCAACCGCAAGATCGCCGCGCGCACCACACAGGTAAAGGACGTGCCCTATGAATGCGGCATGCTGCCCATCGGCACCGGTGGAGCGCGCTTCTCGGTTAAGTTTTACCTCGTCGCGATGCTCTTCATCCTGTTCGACATCGAAGTCGTCTTCCTCTACCCGTGGGCCGTCGTTTACAAGGAAGTCCTCGCCCAGAACGCCGCGCTCATCCTCGGCTCCATGGCGTCCTTCCTCGGCACCCTCTTCATCGGCTACATCTACGCGCTCAAGAAAGGCGCGTTCGACTGGAAGAGCTGAGTGAAATGCGGATTGGCGAATGCGGAATGCGGAATCCCTGCCGGGCCACGCGCCCGGCCTTTTCGTCACGGGCTGACCGACTGAAAACTAATTACCAACCACTAATCCCTGCCCCTCTCCCATGACTCCCAACATCAAATTCGGCACCTCCGGCTGGCGCGGTCTCATCGCGCGCGACTTCACCTTCGACGGCGTCCGCCTCGCCAGCCAAGGCATCGCGGACTACTTGAACGCGGAGTTGAAAAACCCGGCTTCGGCCATCGCGAAGCGCAAGCCCGTCGTCATTCTCGGCCACGACACCCGCTTCCTCGGCCGCGAGTTCACGCTCGCCGTCGCCGAAGTCCTCACCGCAAACGGCCTCACCTGCCTGCTCTGCCAGCGCGACGCCCCCACGCCCGTCATCTCCCACACCATCCGCGCCCGCAAGGCTATCGGCGGCATCAACATGACCGCCAGCCACAACCCGGCGGAATATCAGGGCCTCAAGTTCTCGACGTGGAATGGCGCGCCCGCGACACCCGAAGTCACCAAGCAGATCGAAGCCAACATCGCGAAACGCCAGGCCGAGGGCTGGACGTTCAAGGCCGCCGTCGTCGGCACCTTCCAGTGCAAGACCATTGACCCGCTGCCCGACTACTTTAAGCAAATCCGCAAACTCATCGACTTCGCCACCATCCGGAAGGCGAAGCTCAAGATTGCCGTCGAGCTGATGTATGGCACCGGGCGCGGCTACCTCGACACCCTGCTCGCCGAGGACGGCGGCGCGAAAATCACCACCTTCCACAACGAGCTGAACCCCCTCTTCGGTGGCCACCATCCCGAGCCCGACGCGCACGGTATGGAAGAAGTCAGCAAGTTTGTCCTCGCCGGCAAGGCGCAGTTCGGCCTCGGCCTCGACGGCGACGCCGACCGCTTTGGCGTCGTGGACAAGAGCGGGGTCTGGCTCACGCCGAACCAAATCCTCGCCCTCGCCCTCTACCACCTGAAGAAGAACCGCGGCTGGACCGGCGCGATCGTCCGCACCGTGCCCACGAGCCACCAAGTGGACGCCGTGGCCGAATTGCTCGGCGTGAAACTCCACGAGACGCCCGTGGGCT
>CAZQEW010000077.1:0-21421 GCA_964591495.1 uncultured Klebsiella sp. | reverse complement strand
TTCCCGTGCAGGCTTCCGCCAAGAAGCCCTACTCGATGGACCGCAATCTCCTGCATATCTCATACGAGGCGGGCATCCTCGAGGATCCGTGGTATGACAGCTTCGATCCGAAGAAGAACCGCGATTACTTCACCACGCTTTCCGTGCTGCCCGAGGATGCGCCGGACAAGCCAGAGTATGTCGAACTCGACTTCGTGAAGGGCGATTGCGTCGCGGTGAACGGCAAGAAGTTGACGCCGCTCCAGGTCATGAAGACGCTGAACAAGCTCGGCGGCAAACACGGTGTCGGCCGCGTGGACATGGTGGAGAACCGTTTCGTCGGCATGAAGAGCCGTGGCGTCTATGAAACTCCCGGCGGCAGCATCCTCCACTACGCGCATCGCCAGATGGAAAGCCTCACGATGGATCGCGAAGTCATGCACCAGCGCGACGCGTTGATCCCGAAGTATGCCGAACTCGTTTACAACGGCTTCTGGTATGCGCCGGAACGTCTCGCGCTCCAGGCCTACGTCGAGGAATCGCAGAAGAACGTCACCGGCACCGTGCGCGTGAAGCTCTACAAGGGCGGCATCTACGTCGCGGGCCGCAAGTCGAAGTTCAGCATGTATAACCCGCACATCGCCACGATGGAGGCCGACCCGACGAAGGCCTACAATCAGGACGACGCCACAGGCTTCATCCGCCTGAACGGCCTGCGCCTGCGCGTGAACTCGACGGTGAACGGGGCGAAGAATCTGAAGACGCTCTGAGCGGAGTTCAGCCTCAGCCGGGTGACCATGACTCGCAACGTCGGCATCTTCCTGTTCGACGAGGTTGAAGTGCTGGACTTGGCAGGCCCCTTCGAAGTGTTCGCGACGGCTTCTCGACTTGAGCCTTCAGCCAAGCCGTTTGAGGTGTTCACGGTTGCCGACGCCGTAGGAACGGTTCGGGCCCGCGGTGGGTTTATGGTTCAAGCGGACTATGGCTTCACGACTCATCCGCGAATCGATGTGCTCATCGTTCCCGGCGGCGTGGTGACATCCGAGTTGAAGTGCCAACCGACCATCGAATGGATCCGGCGCACTGCAGCGAAGGCAGAGTTAACTGCGTCGGTCTGCACCGGCGCTTTTCTGCTGGCCCAAGCGGGTTTGTTGACGAACAAGCCCATCACCACGCATTGGGAAGACGTTGAGGAATTCAAATCCATGTTCCCACACGTCTCCGTTCAGCCGGAGAAACGCTGGATCGACACGGGCGCGGTGATCACCTCGGCCGGTATCTCTGCGGGAATGGACATGAGCCTGCATCTGGTCTCGCGCCTCAGCGGGGAACCTCTGGCTCTGAAGACCGCCCGGCAGATGGACTACGATTCGCGCCGCTCTCCCTAGCCGGTGAAGCTTCACACCTCGCCGCGCCACAATGCTGGTGCGGCGTTTTTCTTTGCGGCATCCTCAGCGCATGAAGCCCATCGCTGCCCTGCTCTGCGGCGTTCTCGCAGCCCTCACCGCGTCGGCGCTCGAACCCTTTCGCATCGAGGTCGTCGAGCGCGGTTCAGGCTGGCCGGTGCCGCTGGTGGAATTGCGCACCACGCATCTCGTGCGCTTCGTCACGGACAACGCCGGCCTCATCGCGTGCGACGCGCCGGAGCTGATGGGACGCGAGACGTGGTTTGAGGTTCTCAGCCCCGGTTACGAAGTGCCCGCGGATGGTTTCGGCATGCGCGGCGTGCGCCTCACGCCCGAGCCCGGCAAGTCCGCGCGGATCGAAGTGCGCCGGACCAGCATTGCCAAACGCCTCGGCCGACTCACCGGCGCGGGACTGTTCGCGGAAAGCCAGAAGCTCGGTCGCGAACTCGACTGGCGCGAGCCCGGCCTCGTCGGTCAGGACAGCGTGCAAAACGTCGTTCACGGCGGACGCCTCTACTGGTTCTGGGGTGACACCACGCTGGCGAAATATCCGCTCGGCATTTTCCACGGCACCGGCGCGACGACGGACATCCGAGCGTTGCGCGAGTTCACACCGCCGCTGCGTTTGCGCCTGAACTATTTCACCGGCACCAACGGCCAGCCGCGCGCGATCGCCACGATGCCCGGCGACGGCCCCACGTGGGTCACCGGTCTCGCGAGCCTGCCGGACCAATCAGGCCAACGCCGACTCGTGTGCGCGTTCACGAAGATCAAACCGCCGTTCGATCCCTACGAGTGGAGCCTCGCGGTGTGGGACGAGGCCAAGGAGCAATTCACGAAACTGCGCACCGTGTGGACCAAGTCCGACAGTGCGCCGAAGCCGCCGCCGGTTCCCGAAGGTCATCCGGTGCTTTGGAAAGACACAGCGGGCAAGGAGTGGCTGCTGTTCGGCAATCCGTTTCCAACGCTGCGCTGCCCGGCGACCTTCGAGGCCTGGCAGGATTCCCAGCAGTGGGAAACGCTCACGCCACCAGCCACGTTGCGCGGCGCGAAGGGCGAGACCGTGAAACCCCACAGCGGCTCCATGGCGTGGCATCCGTGGCGGAAGAAATGGGTAACCGTGTTCATGCAGGCGTTTGGGAAATCCTCCGCGTTCGGCGAACTCTGGTATGCGGAAGCCGATTCACCCACCGGCCCGTGGGGCACGGCGGTGAAGGTGTTGAGCCACGACAACTACACGTTCTACAACCCGCGCCTGCACCTGGAGTTCACGCCGGAAGACTCGCCGCTGCTGTTCTTTGAAGGCACCTACACGCAGACCTTCGCCAACAAACCCATCCCCACGCCGCGCTACGACTACAACCAAATCCTCTACCTGCTGGACTTGACTGACGCCGGGCTCAAGCCGGCGCAGGCTCGGTGAGCGGAGCGGCCGGCACTACTTCTTCTCCTGCTTCGGCTCCGTCTTCTTGGGCTGCGGGGCCTTCGGCGCGGGTTTGGGGTCGAGGTTTTCCTTCAACTCCTCCTCGGATACTTTGGACTCCACCCCGTTCTTGGGCACTTCGGCCTTGGCCAGCCACAGCAACGCGTTGCAGATGATCTTGCGCTGCTGGTCGTTGCCCCAGTTCGCGTGGAAATGCCCGCCGGTGAAGCCGAAGCCGCGTCCGCCATCCGGCCGCTCGACCGCCCACATCATGATTTCGTCGCGCCCCTTCGCGGCCTGAATGTGCGGATACGGTCCCTTCGGATACACATACGGTCCATCGCGCGTGGCGTCGCTCGGCTTGGCCACGAGAATGGGCGTCACACCCTTCATGCCCTCGCGGAAGCTCATGTTGAAATACCACTCGTCCTTCGTCTTGAACGGCTGCACGCCGCGCGTGACGGGGTGCGTGGGGAACTTCTGGTAGTCCGGCTCCCAGATCGGGTTCACGGAGATGTCCTTTGCGTAGTGGCCGCCGATCCACTCGTTGAACTCTGCCCCGGCCTGGGCCGGCACAACCTCGACGCCGTAGTGCATCGCGCCGAAGCCCACGCCGCGCTTGATGAGCGCCCCGAGGACTTCCTTGTGGTTGCCCTGAACGGCGGGATGGCCGCCGCCGCCATCAGCGTAAATCACCACCGCATCTGCGTCGGCGAAGGTCTTTTCATCCCGCACCCAGCCGTTGGTGTGAACCTCGATGGTGAATCCCGGCACGTGCTTGAGGCATTTCTCGAGCAGCAGCGATCCGGCGCGGAACTCGTGCATCCCCGGTGGATGGCTGGGTTTGCCGGCGATCAGGACCAGCTTGCGCGGCCGGTCAGCGGCGTCGATCAGGGAATGGGAAAGCAGCAGGAACAGGAGGGTGATGGCTCGTTGCATATGTGACGTGCCCAAGCTAGCGGATGCACGTGAACTGAGAAGCATGATTTGCCCCCGGGCGGTCGAAATTCTTTTTCCGTGCAATCCCCCTAAGTGATCACTACTTCTTGGCGCGACAGACCATTACGATCGAAGACATTTGCCCATGGCCGCGCGCGATTATCCCCCTGACAATCCCGACCCAGCCCCTCAAGAACCGGCCGCAGGCGCGCCCGGGAACCGGCGCGAGCACGGGCTGCCGAATTCCGATGCGAGCATCCTGCAGCGGTTGGCCCATTGGGCTCGAGTCATCCTCACCACGCTCACCGTAATCTACTGCGTTGCCTTCCTGGGCATCCTGGTTGGAATCGAGTATTACGCGGAGGATTTCTACTTCTTGAGCACGGCCATGTATCTCCCACCATGGGGATGGCTGATGCCATTGATCCCATTGGCTTTTCTATCCCTCTTTGTCTACGCGCGCCTGCTCATTGCGCACGCGGCGTGCGTGCCCATCCTGATCTTTGGCTTCATGGATTTGCGATGGCATAGCTGGGCCACCCCGATCAATCCCACGATCAGGATCGTCACCAACAACATCGGACAAAGCCACAAGACCAGCTACAAGGATTTCGCTGACCTGCAAAAGGCCGATCTGATCGCGCTGCAGGATGCCAACGCCGCGGCACGCGGGCCGGAATTGGCGCAGCAACACCCCGACCGATACATTGTGGGAAAGGATCAGTTCATTCTCATCAGCCGATTTCCGGTGCGGGCAGCTGATGTGCTGCCCATGCCTGATCCGGCTGACCCTCGACAGCGTTTGGCAGCGTGGTTTGAGATCGAGGCCCACGGGCAACCGCTCCTCATTTTCGTGCTTCACATGCCGACGCCGCGCGACCAGCTCAACGCGATGAAAGGCCTGGGCGCTTTTTCGGCCTTGGTTGGCCGCGAGGGCGGACATGGCAGCAAGGTGCGCGAGGAAAATGCCGCCTTTTTCCGCAACCAGATCAAGCTGGCCCAGCAGATGGTCAGTATCACGCGGGCGGCGAAGGTTCCGTTCATCGTCTGCGGAGATTTCAACGTGCCGACACACGGAATGACCTGTCGCCTTTATCGTGACAACTGGATCGAAGCTTTCAACGAGCGAGGGCAGGGCGTGGGCGCCACTTTCCCCGGGGATACGGCGCTGCCGCCGTGGCTCCGGCTGGACAACATTTACTGCAGCCGCACGGGCTTGCGCCCGGTGCATGCCGAGGCCGAAGAGGGCCGTAAGTCACAGCACCTGGCGATGTCAGCCACTTTCGAATTGACCAACATCCGCCGCGCTCCGTGAAGCAGCTCATTCGGGCACAGGACCAAGAGCCCTGGGCCGAACGAGTTCAGTTCACATAGATCAGCTCGTTGCTCATCAGCAGCGCCTGCGCTAGGCGCTCCCAGGGGTTGAACGGGTTGGTCTCCAGCTTTTGCTTCACCGGACCGCTGAACTCCTGCTGGGCATTCCAGACGAATTCCTCACCCAATTTCGCGCCGGGCATGTGGATGACCGGTGCCCAGCGGAAGGCATCGCTCTCCGATGTCCCGCGGCTGGTGACGATGAAGTCAATCGCTTCGCCGCGCTTGACCTTGATGTCCTTTAGATTGGTGGTGACGTCCTTGCCGGCGGCCTGCCACGCGCCCAGTTGCCCACCCGTTCCCAAAGCGGCAATCGCCTCCACGCCATCGCCCGTTTTCGCGTCGTGCTCCAGCTTGCCTTCAATGCTGATGACGCCGTCGCGCGGCGCAACCCAGCGGCGGACGACGGAGTGCTTCCGGTCACCCGGCACGCCTCCGACGGCATTGAGCGTGACGGAGAACGCACCGCTGGCGGCCATGACCGCCTTGCTCTTGGTTTCCTTTTTGGGCTCGGCCTTGCGGACAGCACCCTTGTCGGCGATGACCCAGGAGTCGCGGAGGAAGGCAGGAAACGGCTCGAAGGTGCCAAGTTTCTTGGCATCGGGATCATACTCGCCGTAGCCATAGTGCCACGCGCGCAGGTCGGCCCCGCCGGTGGCGGGCTTGGCCTGCTGATCGGCGATGTAGTCCGCGGCGAGCTTCAATTCGGCGGCGGAGGGCGCGCGTTGGAAGAACAGCTGGTAGAGGAACTGCACCTTCTCCTCATCCTTCGCGCCAGATAGCAGCTCGGGTCGTCCGGCGATGCTGCGGGCCTGCTCGACCACGAAGCCGTTGTTCATGAGGTAGAGTGCCTGCAACGGCACTGTGGTCAGGACCCGGCCCGGGGCAGTCATGTCGGGATTGGCGAAGTCAAAGATTCGCAGGGAATCCGGAATGCGCGCCCGGTCCACGTAGCCGTAAACCGTGCGGCGATCGGACGCGTTCAGATCTTGGTCCGATGGTCCGCCCCGGTCCGCCAAGTCCAGCTTTCCGCCAAGGGTCAGCAAGGTGTCGCGCATGGTTTCGAAGTCGAGCCGCTGTAGGTTTTGCCGCCAGAAAAGCGAGTTGCCGGGGTCGAGCTTCGAGTTGGCCGGATTGTCGTGGGACCCCTGCTGCCAGGTGGCAGAAAGCATGATCAGCTTGTGCAGGCGCTTGACACTCCAGCCGTCGGCCATGAGGCGCGCGGCGACGTAGTCCAGCAGCTCTTGGTTGGCGGGTGGGTCGGAACGCAGGCCAAAATCGCCCAGCGTCCTCACCAGGGCATCGCCAAAATGCCAGTTCCAAACCCGGTTAACGAACACCCGCGCGGTAAGCGGGTTATCCTTGCTGGCCACCTCGTTAGCCAGATCAAGACGGCCGGAGCCGGTAGTGAACGGTTTGTTGTCGGAGCCGCCGAAGATTTCGAGCCAGCGCCGCTTCACCACGGGGCCGCGGTTGTTCGGCTCGCCGCGGATCATCACGTAGGAATCCCGGGCGCGATCCAGATCGTTGAGGGCCATCGCGCGAGGCGGGCTGCCGGGATGATCGCGCTTCAGCTCATCGAGCTTCTCGCGTTCCCGGGCTTCGGCGGCATTCAACTGCGCACCGGCCACGCGGCGCAAGGCGGCGGCCGACAGGTAGATCGGAGTGCCTTTGCCGCCGTGCAGCAGTCGTTGCAGTTCGGCTCGGGCTCCCTCGAGCTTCTCGCCCTTGTCATGCAGACGTTCGGTCTCGCGGAACAATTTGCCGTAGCCTTCGGCGAGGGCTGCAATGCTTTGGGGAGCGGGACTGAACAGCTGCGCGACGAGTTCGTTGATGGATTTATCCGCGGCAAACTTGGCGGCCAAGGCGGGGGCTTGGGTGGCGAATTCAGCGTCCTTGAGCTCGGCAAGAGCAATCCACGGCGCAAAAATGCCGTCTCGCTTGCGCACGTCAGCTTTCAGGTAGTCAGCCCATTGGTCGAAGATCTCCAAATCCAGACCGCGCTTCTCGCGGATGGCTTTGGTGCCCTTGCCCCCCGCTAGCTGGAGGTCCCGCACTCCCAAGAGGTATTTGTCCACCGAGTTGCGGAAGCCATCCAACAGGCGGTCTTCGACGACGTTCTTGGTGTTGGCGATGCGTTCCTGAATCTCCGCTGATTTTTTGAGGAAATCCTGATAATCGGCCTCTGACTTGGGTTTGGTCAGCATTGGCTCCTCGCTCGGCTCGACCGACGAGCTGAACACGCCGTGCAGGGCGTAATAATCTTTCTGTGAGACGGGGTCGAATTTGTGGTCGTGGCAGCGTCCACATGCGGCGGTGATGCCCATGAGCCCCTGGGTGATCACGTCAATGCGATCGTCGATGACTTCGTTTTGGTTGCCCATGAAGCGCTTGCCGACGGTGAGGAAACCCATGGCGGCAAGGGGGGCCTTGTTGTCCGCCGAGGCAAGCCGGTCACCGGCGATCTGCTCACGGATGAACTGGTCATAGGGCTTGTCCTCATTGAACGCCTGAATGACGTAGTCGCGGTAGGTCCAGGCGAACGGATAAGTGGTGCGGTTGCGCGGGTTATTGTTGCGGTCACCGCTGGTGTCCGCGTAGCGGGCTACGTCCAGCCAGTGCCGCCCCCAGCGCTCGCCGTAGGCGGGCGAGGCGAGCAGGCGGTCAATGACCTTTTCGAAGGCCGTGGGTGAAGTGTCGGCGAGGAAATCTGAGACCTCCTGCGGCGTGGGCGGCAGGCCGATGAGGTCGAAGGTCGCGCGCCGAATGAGCGTGCGCTTGTCGGCCAGCGGCGAGGGCTCCATGCCCTTGGCTTCGAGTTTCGCGAGCACGAAGCGGTCGAGGTCGCTCTTCGCCCACTTGCCTGCGTCCTTGACCTTGGGCGTAGCCGGCTGCTTCACCGGCTTGAAGGCCCAGTGTTCGCGGGCCTTGTTCCAGTCTACGGAAAGCGCGGCCACACCCGTCGTGTCCGTGCGGGGATCGGGCGCACCCATGCGCACCCAGGCCTCGAAGTCCGCAATGACCTGCGGCGAGAGGCGGTCGCCCTTGGGTGGCATCATCTCGTCTTCGTTGGTGGATTTCAGGGACTTGATGAGCGGGCTTTTGTCCGGCTTGCCCGGCACGATGGCGGGGCCGCTGGAGCCGCCCTTGAGCAGGCCGGCCTTGGTGTCCACGAGCAGGCTGCCCTTGAGTTTCTCGGCCTTGGCGGAATGGCATTTGTAACAATGCTCCGCCAAAACCGGGCGGATGCGCTTCTCGAAGAACGCGAGCTGCTCGGGGTCGATCTTCTCGGCGGCAGGCGGCGCGGCCAGCGCGGGCAGGGCGGCGGCCACGGCGGTCAGGACAAGGAATCGTGCGGTCATAATTTCGCGGAACGTCATTCGCTGGGCCGGTAGATGGGGCCGCTGGGCGAAAGGTTACTGCGTAACTCAGCAGACTGCGGCCGGCATGCGGGCATTCGGAGGCGGGGCATACGGGAATTGACAGACACCGCGAATTTGTTGTCCCGTTCGCGCGTCGTCCGAAGCAATTGTTATTCATCATGCGCAACACATTCCTCGCCGTTATCGTCTCTGCCGCCAGCCTCCTGCCTGCCTCCGCCGCCGAGTGGAAGCCCGTCGCCGAGTGGCTCAAGCTCCCCGAAGGCCGCCCGCAGCTGGGCAACATGCACGGGGACATCGCCGTCAGTTCCAAGGGCGAGGTGTATGTCAGCACGCAGGATCCCAAGGCCGGCGTGCAGGTGTATGCGCCGGACGGCAAGTGGTTGCGCAATCTGCCCGACGCCCCGGCGGACTTTCACGGCTTCGTGATCAAGAAGCTCGACGATGGCGAATTCATCTATGGCCCGCGCCTCGGTGCTCAGACCATCGTCAAACTGACACTCGAAGGTAAGAAGGTGCTGGAGGTTCCACCGTCGGCGATTCCCGAGGAGTTCAAAAACAAGACCGGTCCGAGCAAGAAGAAGAATGACAAGGGCGAGCCGGTCAAGGATCCCAACGAGGGCAAGTCCTTTGTCCGCCTCACCGGCATGGACGTCGCGCCCAACGGTGACTGGTATGTGACCGACGGTTATTCCACCAGCTATGTCCACCGCTTCGACAAGACCGGCAAATACATCAAATCCTTCGGTGGCAAGAAGGCCCCTTACAATTTCACCACGCTGCACAAGATCGCGGTGGACACGCGCTTCAGCCCGATCCGCATCATTGCCTGCGACCGCGAGGCGCTCCGCGTGGTGCATCTCTCGACCGACGGTGAACTGCTGGGCGTGGTGGCCAAGGACCTGCTCGCGCCGGCGGCCATCACCGTGCAGGGCGATTACGCGCTCGTCGGGGAAATCGGCGGCGCGGTGAGCGTGCTCGACAAGGAAGGCAAGCAGGTCGCGCGCATCGGCCTCAACACGGTGAAGGAAGAGGTGAAGAACAACCAGACCAAGCCCGCCGTCTGGCGCACGGGCTTCGTCACCGCGCCGCACGGCGTGGCCTTCAACGGGGCAGGGGATGTGTTCGTGGCTGAATACAACGTTTACGGCCGCGTGCACCGCTTCAACAAGCTGTGACGCGCCCACAACGAAGGGTTGGCAGCCCGGTGGTTTCGCCGCACCTTTTGCGCGGATGAACGAATCTGATCCGCTGCCGGAGTTACGCCTCGCGCCGATCGAGTCCGCCGACGATCTCGCGCACCGTCTGGAGCGCGAGCAGCGCAGCACGAACGTGCAGCGCGAGAGCGAACTGGAAAACTCTTTGGCCCCGTTCCGCGTCGGGTCGGTGCCCTACCTCAACGCCGTGCCGCTCACGCGCGGGCTGGAACGGGAGATTGAGTTCATCCGGCCTGCGCAACTGGCGGAGAAACTCCGCGGGGGGGGGGTGGATGCCGCGCTGGTCAGCATCACGGAGGTGCTTTTCCACGAGGGCTACGACGTCCTGGACGGCATCGCCGTGGCTTCCCTGGGCGAGGTGTTCAGCGTGTTTTTGGCGCACCGCGTCCCGCTGGAGGAGGTGCGCGAGGTGTTCTGCGACACGGCGTCGCTGACGAGTGTGAACCTGTTGCGCGTGCTGCTGGCCGAGCGCGGGCTGAAGCCGGAGTTCAAGCCGCTGCCCGCCTACTCCGAAGCCACGCACCATGACGCCGTGCTGCTCATCGGCAATCCGGCCATCGAGTTCCGTCGCGCGCCGCACCCGCACGAGATCTGGGATCTCGGTGCGGCGTGGTATGAGCTGACGCGGCTGCCATTCGTCTATGCGATCTGGGCTTTGCGGCGCGACGTGGAGAACGAACGCCTGCGTCGCCAGCTCCGCGAGGCGCGGGACTTCGGCCTCGACACGCTCGACTACCTCATCAGCTCGCGGCCCGAATACGACCTCGACTTCCGGCGCGATTACCTCGGCTGGCACATCCATTACCATCTTGGCGCGGACGAGAAGCGCGGCATTGGGAAGTTCGTTGAGCTGTTGCGCCGGCATCAGGCCGCACCGGTGTTTCCGCCGCGATTTGTGGCTTGAAGCCGCACGGCGGCGGCGGCTCACTTTTCCCGTCATGTTTCTCCGCCTCATCCTGTTCTCCCTGCTGCTGGCCGCCGGTTGGTCGGGCGCGCAGCCCGTTGGCCGGCTCAATGTGTTCATCTGGAGCGAATACCTCGACCCGGAGGTGGTGAAGGATTTCGAACGGCAGTTCGCCTGCAAACTGAACGTGGACGTCTATGAGGATGCCGAGTCCATGCTTGCCAAGCTCCAGGGCGGCGGCACCGCGCTCTACGATCTGGTCGTGCCGCCGGACCACATGGTGCCCACGATGGTGAAGCTTGGCCTGCTCGCGCCGTTGCGGCACGCGAACCTGCCGAACCTGAAGCACCTCGACCCCAAGTTCGCCAACCCGCCGTATGACCGGGGCAACCAGTTCAGCGTCGCCTACCAGTGGGGGACAGTCGGCGTTCTCGTGCGGCCCGTCGCGGGCAAGCCGGTGCCGGACACCTGGGGCCTGGTCTTCGATCCCAAGCTGCAGCCTGGCAAGTTCCTGCTGATTGACTCCGTGCGCGACTGTCTTGGTGCGGCGCTAAAGTTTCAGGGCCACAGCCTGAACGCCACGGAGATTTCCCAGCTCAAGGCCGCACGCGACCTGATCATCGCGGCCAAGGCGCGGGCCGTCGGCTTCGAGGGCAGTGTCGGGGCGAAGAGCAAGGTCGTCGCGAAGCAGGCCGCGGTCGCCATCGTATACAGCGGCGAGGCGGCGCGAGCGATGGCCGATGACGCTTCGTTGCGTTACGTAATCCCCCGCGAAGGCAGCCAGATCTGGGTCGACAACCTCTGCATCCCCGCCAAGGCCCCGCACCGCGACCTTGCGGAGAAGTTCGTTAACTTTGTGTTGGAACCGCAGGTTGGCGCGCGGCTCTCAAACTTCCTCCAGTTCGCCACGCCCAACGCCGCCGCCCGGGCCTTCATCAAACCGGCTGATTTAAAAAACCCTGCCATCTACCCCCCGCCCGACGTGGTGGCCAAGCTGGAGTTCCTCGTCGACCTCGGCGCTAAGACCAAGCTCTACGACGAGGCGTGGACGCAGGTGAAGTCACGCTGAAGCGGCGCTTGCCCGTCAGCAGCCCGGGCCGTTAGCCTGACGCCGTCGCCATGCCACGCATCCTCATCGCCGAGTGCAAACAGGAAGTCTCGACGTTCAACCCCGTGTTGAGCGGCTACGACGACTTCACCATCCGGCACGGGCAGGCGATTCTCGACTACCACCGCAAGGTGCGCAGCGAGGTGGGCGGGGCGTTGAGCGTGTTCGATGCAACGCCGGGCGTGGAGCTGGTGCCGACGTGTAGTGCGCACTTCATCACGTCGGGGGGCACGTTGGCGGATGCGGCGTTTGCGCGCATCGCGGGGGAAATCCTCGCGAGCATCAAGACCGCGCCACCGGTGGATGGCATCTACTTCTCCCTGCACGGCGCGATGGCAACGGAGACCGAGGGCGATCCGGAGGGCTACTTGCTGGCGGAGTTGCGGAAGATCGTCGGCGAACGCGTGCCCATCGTCATCTCGCTCGATTTGCACGGCATACTGACGGACCGGATGCTTGAGCACAGTGATGCGGCGGTGGCGTTTCACACCTATCCGCATGTGGACTTTTTCGGGACGGGCGAGCGCGCGGCGAAGTTGCTCTTGCGCATCGTAGCGGGCGAGGTGAAGCCGGTGACGGCGAAAGTCACGGTGCCCGCGCTCGTGCGGGGCGACGAGCTCATCACCGAGACTGGCTCCATCCGCCACGCGGTCAATGCGGCGAAGGCCATCGAGCAAAGTCCCGGCGGCCTCTCCGCCGCGATGATGTGGGGCAATCCTTTCACCGACGTGCCCGCGCTTGCGTCGAACAGCTTCGTGGTGACGGACAACGACCCCGTGCGCGCCGAGCGCGAGGCGCTGCGCATCGCGAATCTCTTCTGGGACCATCACGAGAAGATGCAGGTGCCGCTCACGAGCCTTGCCGATGCCGCGCGCATCACGAAGGAGAACCAGTCCGGCACGGTCGTGCTGGTGGACGCAGCGGACGCGACGAGTTCCGGCGCGTCGGGCGACAGCAACGCGATTCTGCGGGCGCTGCTGGACGCTGGCTACGAGGGCACGGCGCTCATTCCGATTGTGGACGCAGGAGCGGTGGATGCGGCTTTCAGAGCGGGCGTCGGCAGCACGGTGAAGACGACCGTTGGCGGGGCGCTCGACTCGCGGCGCTTCACTCCGCTGCCCATCGAAGGCCGCGTGCGGATGCTTTCCGACGGCTGGTTCCACAGCGAGACGACGCGCGAGCTGTGGCAGGCAGGGCGCACGGCAGCGGTTCAGTTTGGCGGCTTCACGCTCATCCTGACGAGCCGCGCCGTGAGCCTGTATGACCGCGCACTGTTCCTCGCGCACGGCTGCGATCCGAAGCATTTCGGGGCAGTGATCGTGAAGTCGCCGCACTGTGAGCCGCACATGTTCAAGAGTTGGGCGGCGCGTTACGTGGACGTGGATGCGCCCGGCTCCACGAGCGCGAACCTCCGCAGCCTCGGCCACACGAGGTGCGCCCGGCCGATGTTCCCGCTGCACGCCGAGGTGCCCTTCACCCCCAAGGCGAAACTTTTCCAAAGACACTGCCCATGAAAATCCGAGAAATCCGCTGCGCCGGTCTACGCGGCGCCACACCCGAAGGCGGGTGGAGCAACGAGCTGCGGCCCGAAGACTGCGTCCACACGCTCATCGCCGTGCATACCGATGAAGGGGCGGTCGGGCTTGGCAGCGTGTTCACGAATGACGCGCTGGTGCGCGCGGCGCTCGCCGTGTTGGAGCCGCTGTATCGCGGCGAGAACGCGCTGGAGCCGGAGCGGGTGAGCGAGAAGTTGAGCCAGCACATGTTCTGGCTCGGGCGGGGCGGGTCCATCACGCACGCGATCAGCGGCGTGGACATCGCGCTGTGGGACTTGCTCGGGCAGGCGACAGGGCAGCCGGTCGGGCGCTTGCTTGGCGGGCGCTACCGCGAGCGCGTGCAGCCTTACGCATCGCTGCTGATGGATGAGCCGGCTAAGTTGCGCGACCACTTGCTTCAGGTGAAAGCCCAGGGTTTTCGTGCCTTTAAGATCGGCTGGGGGCCGTTTGGTCGGCGCAACGCGGCGACGGACGAGGCCATTGTCAAAGCTGCGCGCGAGGCGGTCGGCGCGGACAACAAGCTCATGGTGGATGCTGGCGGTAGCGATGCTTACTGGAACAACGGCTACAAGTGGGCGCTCAACACCGCGAAGATGCTCGCGGACTACGACGTATTTTGGTTCGAGGAGGCGCTCGTGCCCGACGCGCTGGAAGACTTCGCCAAACTCCGTGAGCATTCGCCCGTGCCCATTGCGGGCGGCGAGGTGCTTACGCGGCGGCAGGCGTTTCAGCCGTTTCTCGAAGCGCGCGCCTTCGACATCATCCAGCCCGACGTGACGAAAGTCGGCGGCATCAGCGAGGAGCGGCGCATCGCATGGATGGCGCAGGAACATGGCGTGCGGTTCATCCCACACGGCTGGAACACGGCGGTTGGGCTCGCGGCGGACCTGCACCTCGCATCTGCGTTTCCCGGCACCGAGCTCATCGAGTATCTCACCGGCTCGCCGTTCATCGACGAGATCACCGCGGGCGGCTGGCACCTCGACGCGGACGGGATGCTGGCGATTCCCACCAAGCCCGGCCTCGGCCTCACGCTCGACCGCGACGCGGTGAAGAAATACACGCGCGGCGAGCGTTTGCTCGACTGAAGCCCGGCGCAACCGTGGGGGAATTTCTGGCAAACCCGGGAGGGTGATTGCAGCCCGCTGGCGGAGGTTTACCTGCGGCTCGGGAATCCCCCGCATTGCGGCTGGCTTGATTTCAGCCTATTTGTTGACGGCCGCTGCTCTCTGCCGTGCCTATATGAACCGCATCAAATGCCCAATCTGGTTCGCGCTGCGCCGGGCTCTCGGTGCAGGACTCGCGTTGGTGGTCGCACTGCTGCCGGTTTTGGCCGACACCGTCCAAAACTTCGACGCGGGCGGCACCGCCTATGAGCTGGCGGTCAATAACGTGCTCCCGGCTCCGGCCATCACCGCCGGAGGTCCAACCGGCAACTTCCTTCGCCTCGTGCATGCCAGCACCCCGCAAAACGTCAACACGATCGCTTTCAACCGCAGCGACGTGGGCTCGTTTCGGCTCATCACGGCGGATTTTGATTTCCATCTAACCGGGCAGGCCGATGGGTTCAGCTTCGTCCTGCTGGACACTTTCAGGTGGGGGCAGGCCGGACCAATTGACAGCATCGGACAATTCTATCAGGAGCCCAACGTCGCCAATTCACTGGGCATTGGCTTCGACATTTTCAACAACTTCGATGCGGGCGACCCCAACGGCAACCATGTCTCGCTTCATTTCAACGGGCGAAAGGTCAGTGACTTCGATGCTGGCGCGGTCAACCTCAAGAGCGGCCAGTGGATCCATGCCAAGATCATCGTCCGGCCCGGGGGCGGCAACTCGGACGTCAGCGTCATCCTCACGCCTGCGGGCGGAACGCCGGTAACCATCTGCACCAACTTCGTCGTGTCCGGGCTGCAGCCCTATGAAAGCCGGGTGATGTTCGGCGCCCGAACCGGCGGCCTGACAGCTGATCACGATCTGGACAACATCAATGTGAAGTTTGAGCAGCCGACTCTCGGCACGGTGGGTTTCGGATTCCCTACCTATTTCACCCCCGAGACGTTTGGCGCGCAGGTTTATGTGAGCCGTTATGGCTCAAGCACGGGCGATGTGACGGTGGAATTCGCCACCTCCAACCTGACGGCGGTCGCTGGTGTCGATTACATCGCCACGAATGGCACACTGACATTCAGCCCGACCGAGTTGGTTAAGTTTTTCCGCGTGGAACCCATCGACAATGCACTCATCCAGTCGAATCGCCAGTTCACCGTCCACCTGCGGAATCCAGGCGGCGGGCTAAGTCTCGACACGCAAACGGTGGCGACAGTCACCATCGTGGATAATGACGATCCGGCCCGAGTGGGCTCCTGGGGGGCGCCGATTAACACGCCGGCCAACCCGTATCCCGTGGTCCCGATCCACGCGAGCCTGCTCCCCACGGGAAAGGTGCTGCTTTGGGACCGGGGCGCGCCCTTTGACGTGCCGTTCGGCGGGACCGACGGCTACGCCTATCTGTGGGACGTGGATGCCGGCACCTTCACCCGCACGCCCTTCCACGGTTACGATCTCTTCTGCGCTGGCCACACGCTCCTCACTGACGGCCGGCTGTTCGTGCCCGGCGGGCACATCGCTGACGGCGTCGGGGAGGTCAAGGCAAGCATTTACGACCCCCGTTCCAACACCTGGACGCGCATCACCGACATGAACGCCGGCCGCTGGTATCCGACGGCCACGATGCTCGGCAATGGTGACTTGCTGGTGGAGGCGGGCACGATCGACATTGCGACCGACGTCAACAAGGTCTCGCAGATCTGGCAGATCGCCAGCGGCACCTGGCGCAATCTCACCACCGCCGCCGCGCAGCACGGCGTCTTCCCCGCTTGGGCAAACTACTATCCCTTCATGTATCTCGCGCCGAACGGCAAGGTCTTCAACGCCGGCCCGCAGAAACAGTCCCGTTACCTCGACACCACGGGCACGGGGCAATGGACGGACGTCGCCCCCAGCAGCCTCGACTACCGGGACTACGGCACCTCCGTGCTCTACGACGATGGCAAGGTAATGATCCATGGCGGCAACGTGCCGGAAGGCTACACCGAACCGAGCATCTACGCGACAACCGCCACCATCTACCCAAGCCGCGTGACGGAGGTCATCAATCTCTACGATCCCACGCCCACCTGGCGCCAGACCACTCCGGCCAACACGGGCCGTCGCCACGGCACGGCCGTGCTCCTGCCTGATGGCAAGGTCTTTCTCTGCAACGGCGGCAGTGCGCCCGGGTTTAACCTCGCCGCTGGTAAGGTGCTGATGTCCGAAATGTGGGATCCCGCGACGGAAGTGTGGACGCCGATGGCCCCGAACGCCCGCTACCGCGGCTACCACGCCAACGCTCTGCTTTTGCCGGATGGGCGCGTGGCGGCCACTGGCGGCGGCCACCCCAACCCGCCAGACGACCTCGCCGAGGCCAGTGCCGAGATTTATTCCCCGCCGTATCTCTTCCGCGGCCCCCGGCCCACCATCACGGCCGCGCCGACGCAGGTCACCTTCGGAGAGAAGTTCACGGTGAGCACGCCCGACGCCATGGCCATCACCAATGTCGTCTGGATTCGGCCCGGTAGCACCACCCACGCCTACGACCAAAACCAGCGCATCAACCGCCTTCAGTTCGCGGCCGGAAACGGCCAGTTGATCGTCACCGCCCCCACGGATCCCAACCTGTGCCCGCCCGGCCAATACATGCTCTTCATCCTCAATTCGAATGGCGTGCCGGCCGTTGCCCGCTTCATTCAGCTTGGAATGGGTATCCTCTCCGTGACGAGGTTCGGCCCGGACAATCTCGTGGCCGTGACCACTTACCCGGGGACGAAATACACTCTGGAGCGGGCCAGTGATCTGCCGGTTGCCAACTGGACGCCCGTGCTGGCCAACTTCACCGCCACTGGCAACACCACGCTCATCACTGACCCTGGTGGGGCAGGCACTTCGAAACGATTTTACCGGGTGCGCCAGGTGCCGTGAGGCCTGGCGGCCAACTTCCCGCTCGTCCTCCGCCCGCCGCTCCCGGTAACCTTTCGTCATGATCTCGCGGGCCAAATCCGAAGCGCTCTTCGCCGAATCCCTTCAGCACATCCCCGGTGGGGTGAACTCGCCCGTCCGCGCCTTTCGCGCCGTGGGTGGGCAGCCGTTCTTCGTGCAGTCCGCGAAGGGCGCGCGCGTGACCACGGTGGACGGCGATGAGTTGATCGATTACGTCGGCACTTGGGGCCCGGCCATTCTTGGTCACGCTCACCCGAAAATCATCGCGGCGGTGAAGACAGCCGCCGACCACGGCACCAGCTTCGGGATTCCGAACCCGAGCGAGCCCGCCATGGCCAGACTGATCAAGCAGCTTGTGCCCAGCGTTGCCAAGGTTCGCCTCTGCAACTCCGGCACCGAAGCCTGCATGAGCGCCATCCGCCTTGCCCGCGGCTTCACCCGGCGCGACAAGATCATCAAGTTTGACGGCTGTTACCATGGCCACGCGGACTGCCTGCTGGTGAAAGCCGGTTCCGGCGCGCTGACCTTCGGCAACCCGGACAGCGCAGGCGTGCCGGCGGACTTCGCCAAGCACACGCTCGTGCTGCCCTACAACGACGTGGAGGCGCTGCGCGCGTGCTTCGCGGCGAACCAGGGCGAAATCGCCGCGGTCATCATTGAGCCGGTGCCGGGCAACGCGGGCCTGTATCTGCCGCGGCCCGGCTATTTGGAGTTCCTCCGCCAGATCACGGCAGAGCAGGGGACCGTGCTCATTTTCTACGAGGTGATCACGGGCTTCCGCCTCGCGCCGGGCGGCGCGCAGGAGCGGTTCGGCATCACGCCGGACCTATCGACGTTTGGTAAAATCATCGGCGGCGGCCTGCCGGTTGGCGCGTTCGGTGGTCGCGCGGACATCATGGATTGCCTCGCCCCACTCGGCCCCGTCTATCAAGCCGGCACGCTCAGCGGCAACCCCCTTGCCATGGCCGCCGGGCTCGCCGCGCTGGAAGAGCTCCGGTTGGGCAGCGCCTACGCCCGCCTCGAAGCCCTCGGGGCCGCGCTCGAAGCTGGTCTGCGTGACGTGGCCCGTTCCGCGAACATCCCCGTCACCTTTAACCGCTGCGGCTCCATGTTCTGCGGCTACTTCACCAGTGAACCGGTTTGGAACCTCGCGGACGCGATGAAGGCCGACCGCGAGCGTTTCCGGAAATTCTTTCACGGCATGCTCGCTGAAGGGGTCTATCTGGCTCCCTCGCAATTCGAAGCCGGCTTTCTCTCCACCGCGCACACTGAGGCGGACATCGCCGCCACCGTCACTGCCGCCGCTCGGGTGCTCCGCACACTCTGACCCGTGCCGGCCGACGGTTAACGCCACCCTGTTCGCCACACGCTCAGCAGGGAGTAGAACAGGACAGCCAAAGCGTAGGCGATCATGCCCAGGCCAATCGCCAGCGGTAGCGAGGGCCACTCGCTTGCCAGTATCACGCCGCCGCCAACGAAACTGAACAGCAGGGTTTCGCCCAATACACTGAAATAATAGTCGCGGCGCGGGGAGCGGTGCATGGCTTCGCCTATCAACGCCGAGTAGTCGGCCTCACCGAAGGCGCGCATCAGCCAGGCGGATTTAAAATTGCGCGCCGCGACCAGGAGGCTCGTGGTCACGATGACGATGCCCGAGAACGGCCAATGAGCTGCCGCAAAGCACAGCAGGAGGTTGAAGACAATGCCCCACTTCCATCCCATCCGGCGCGCCAGAGGGTTCGCTTCGAGCAAAAGATTGGGCGTTGCAAACCAGGTGCTCAGGAAGTCCATCGCCCGTGCGAACACCAACAGAACGAGCGTGATCAGGTGGTCACGGCTCCCGAAGGCGATGAAGTCTTCCATGGGCGGGAGGCGTGGTTGGCGAGCTGAGTTGAAGCTTGATGAACGCTCTCCCCATCTCGCTCCGAAGGCTATTTCTTCCCGTATATTTTGTCCGGGTCATCCAGCCGAGGTTCCGTTTCCCTCCACTTCGCTCCGTCGGGCTCTACGCTCCGGAAGAAGCAACTCTTGAAACCTTCGTGGCAAGCCGCCCCGGTTTGCTCGACTTGAATCAGCAGCGTGTCACCGTCGCAGTCGAACGCGATGTCCTTCACCACCTGCACGTGGCCGCTGGATTCGCCCTTCATCCAAAACTTTTGGCGGGAGCGGCTCCAAAAGTGCGTCCTGCCGGTAGCGATGGTGGTTTCAAGCGAGGCGCGGTTCATCCACGCCATCATCAGCACGCGGCCGGTGGATTGCTCCTGGACGATGGCCGGGATGAGGCCGTCGGCGGTGAACTTGAGTTTGTCGAAGAAGCTCATTGGGGGGGCGGAGTTCGGAGTTCGGAGTTCGGAGTTGGGGCGGACGGGGCAGCGCCGTCATTTGCATCGAGCCGGACGAAGAATACCGCCGCGATGACGCAGGCGAAGGCGGCGAAGTGGTTCCACTTCAGCTTCTCACCAAGGTAGAGCACGGCGAACGCGCAGAAGACGAGCAGGGTGATGACTTCCTGCATGAGCTTGAGTTGCGTGGCGGTGTAGGGGCCGTGTCCCCAGCGGTTGGCGGGCACCATCAAGCAATACTCGAAGAACGCGATGCCCCAGCTCACGAGCACGACGACCCAGAGCGGCGCGCTCTTGAACTTAAGGTGCCCATACCAGGCGAACGTCATGAAGACATTCGACGCGATGAGCAGCGCGACGGGGGTCCAACGAGATTGAGTGAGATCCGTCATCTCGGTCAGGTCCTCTCAGACGGTTCGAACGGGGATGGCTTTTCCGGCCAGGTGACGCTTCACGTCAGCCACCGTGTAGGTGCCAAAGTGGAAGATGCTCGCGGCCAGCACTGCGTCGGCGTGGCCTTCGAGCAGCACGTCGGCCATGTGGTCAAGCGTGCCCGCTCCGCCGCTGGCCACCACCGGCACGCCGACCGACTCACTCACGCGCCGGGTGATGACGAGATCAAAGCCCGCTTTGGTGCCGTCGGCGTCAATGGAGTTGAGGACGATTTCCCCCGCGCCGAGGCCCACGGCGCGCTTCGCCCACTCGACGGCTTCGAGCCCGGTCGCCTGGCGTCCGCCCTTTGCGAAAACTTCCCACCGGTCCGGCGCGACTTTTTTGCAGTCAATCGAGACCACGATGCACTGGCTGCCGAACTTCTCTGCGCCCTGCCGGATGAGGTCGGGGGTCGCGAGGGCGGACGAATTGATGCTGACCTTGTCCGCGCCGGCGCGGAGCATGGTCTGCATGTCATCCAGCACGCGGATCCCGCCGCCAACGGTCAGTGGCATGAAGCACTGGTCGGCCGCGCGTTCAATGACATCCACCATGCTCGCTCGGCCGTGCGCGCTGGCGGTGATGTCGAAGAACACCATCTCATCCGCGCCCTGGTCGTTGTAGCGCACGGCCAGCTCGACGGGGTCGCCAACATTGCGCAGTCCGCCCGCTTCAGCGCGGCCAAACTGCACGCCGCGCGTGACCTTGCCGTCATGAACGTCGAGACAGGGGATGACCCGTTTGGCGAGCATTGGATCTCGGTGGGTTGAGCGGTGGTGCCCACGAGTCTTGGTCGAATCGGCGGGCGGAACGGCTGCAACGCCGCTTACTTGGCGAGGCTGAACTTGCCACTGCTGTTCTTGAAACTCGGATCCGAGTAAAGCAGGGAACTGATCGAGTTGAGCGGGTCCTTGGCGGAAAACTGGTAGCCAAGTGCCAAGACGGCTTTCAGCACGTCTTGCCGCGAGAGCGATTTGCCGGCGAGTGCCTTTACGGCGGCCTCCTTCATCGACATCTCATTCTTGGCGCGCTTGCGGCGGGAACCGGGTTTCGGGCCGGGTTTGGCTCGGGCCGCAATAGCTGCAGGGACGGCAGATCCCAACGCACGATTGATGGCGGCGAGGCGCGTTTCGAGGGCGACCTTCTCCTTCGTCAACGACTCACGCAGGGCCAGATACTTGTCCACATCGGTCAATTTCATGGCCTCCCTATAATTTGCCAAACCACAGCTGGCAAGCTGCCTTCCTAGGCGGCCGCTTGACACTCCCCCGTCCAATACGCATTTTCTGCGTCCTTGAACGGGAAAAATCTCCCGCTGAACGC
>CAZQEW010000076.1:0-21546 GCA_964591495.1 uncultured Klebsiella sp. | reverse complement strand
TCTGCCACGTCGCGCAGGAGGTGCTGGACACGCTGGTCATCGAGCACAAGGACGCCGAGGGCACGGCCACGAAGACCATCAATCTCACCCCGCCGTGGAACCGCGTCCGCTACAAGGACATCGTGCGCGACACCGTGCGCGCGAAGACCGACGGCAAGGTCGCCGACTGGTTCGCCCTCACGTCGGCGGAACGCCGCCGCGTGGCCATCGAGGACCTCAAGCTCGCCGGTGACATCGGCACGCAATACGAGGACTTCGAGGTCACGGGCGCGGTCTTCGAGAAGCTCATCGAGCCGACGCTGATTCAGCCCACCTTCGTGACGCACCTGCCCAAGCAGCTGGTCCCGCTCGCGAAGATTTCCCCCGACGACCCGACCACCGTCGAAGTCTTCGAGTGCTGCATCAACGGCCAGGAAATCGCCCCCGCCTACACGGAGCAAAACGACCCCATCGCCCAACGCGAGGCGCTGGAGCATCAGGCCGGCGGCGAGCAGCAGAAGCTGGACGAGGACTTCCTCACCGCGCTGGAGCACGGCATGCCCCCGGCCGGCGGCATGGGCATGGGCATTGACCGTCTCTGCATGATGCTCCTCGGCCAGGAGAGCATCCGCGATGTGATCCTCTTCCCGCAGTTGAAGCCGAAGGCGTAAGCCAATTGCCAGAAGCCGCCGGCTGCTGTTACGTTGCGGACCAGATGACCGTCACGATTCCATCCGAGCGTCTGGGCACCGTCGCCTTGACGGAGCGGGATGCGCTCGTGGACATCGCCATCGGCCTCTACAAGCGGGAGGAAGCCTCGCTCGGACGCGCGGCGGAAGTGGCGGGCATCACCTCGGTGGAGTTGCTTGATGAGCTGGGCCGGCGGCGGATCCCAGTGAACTTCGGTGCGGCTGATTTGCAGGCTGACCTCGCCCGTCTTAAAAGCCTCGGCTGACTGGTGGCAGGGGATTGTCCATGACCGTCGTCAGCGACACCACCGCCATCACGACGCTCCTCAAGGCCGGCCATGTTGACCTGCTCAGCAAGCTCTTCGGGCACATCATCATTCCCCAAGCGGTCGAGGACGAGTTGCTCGCCTTTCACGCCAGCCTGCCGGCGTTCATCCACCAGCATCCCATCACCCAAGGCGCGCAGCGGCTCCCGGGGACGGAATCCCTCGGTCGCGGCGAGGCGGAGGCCATCCTGCTGGCGAAGGAGCTGGACGCGGTCCTGCTGCTTACCGACGACCGCAAGGCCCGGCTTGCCGCCGAACGGCTCGGCGTGAAGTGCGCGGGCCTGGTCAGCCTGATTCTGCTGGCGAAGCAGCGGGGGCACATCGCCTCAATGCGCACCATGCTCGACGTGCTGGCCCGGCACGGGCGATTCCATCTCCCCGAGGCAGCGAGACTCGAAGCGTTGCGAGCCGCCGGGGAGCCAGTCTAAATCGCGCACCTAACCTACACCTCCAAACTCATGAAAGCAGTCCGATACTTCACAACCCTTGCCGCCCTCCTCGCCTTGCCATTGGCCTTGGCCGCCGCCGATGCGCCGAAGAAGCCCGTGCTGCTCTACAGCCGCTGCTTCAACGCCGTCGGCGAGACGCGCTACCAACCGGACGGCAATTACCGGGAGGTGCTCACGCGTCTGCGCGGTGAGTTCGAGGTTCGCGTGCATGCGGAGCCGTTGACCGCCAAAACGCTGGCGGGGGTGAACGTCGTGCTCATTGCAAACCCGAGCGAGAAGGCCGTGGGCACCAACCCGCCGCCGCGTCACATCGCCGCCCCGGACATCGCGGTGCTGACGCAGTTCGTCTCGGCGGGCGGCGGATTGATCGTGTTGGGCAACCAAGAGGCGCACAACTTGGAGACCGACAATCTGAACCGGCTCCTCGCCCAGTTCGGTCTCCGGCTGGTGGACAAACACACGGACATCAAATTGCTGCCCTTACCGAAGGCGACGCCGGTCATCGGGGGCTTGAACTGGCTCTACTACTCCGGCGACCAGGTCGAGCTGGCGGCCGGCCACGCGGCGAAACCCCGCGCGCTGGTGAACAACGACTTGTCGGTCCAGCCCATCAACGGTCCGCGCAACGAACCGGGCTGCCTGCTCGCCACCGCCGAGCCAGGCAGGGGCCGCGTGGTCCTGATCACGGACGCCGGCTGGATCACGGACGACTCGCTCGCCGGCAAGCCCATCGGCAACACGCCCGCCAAGCCGAACGACAACTGGGAGATCATGCGCCGGCTCACCCGTTGGGCAGCAGGCCGCTAGGCCGGCAGACGGCGGATTACTTCGCGAATTCCACCGCCCGCGTCTCGCGGACGACGGTCACGCGGATTTGGCCGGGGTATTGCATCTCGTCCTCGATCTTGCGGCAGAGGTTGCGGGCGAGCGCGGCGGCCTGATCGTCAGTGACCACCTCAGGCTGGACGAAGACGCGCAATTCGCGGCCGGCCTGCACGGCGTAGCACTTGTCCACGCCGGGGAAGCTCAGGCCGATCTTCTCCAAGTTCTCCAGGCGCTTCAGGTAGGTGTCCATCTGCTCCGAGCGTGCGCCGGGCCGGCTGGCGCTGATGGCATCGGCGGCGCTCACGAGGATGCCCCAGAGGCAGGTGTGCGGCACTTCATCGTGATGCGCGGCGACGCCGTTGACGATGTCTTCGGCCTCACCGAGGCGCTTGAGGAAGTCCGCGCCGATGATGGCGTGCGAGCCTTCCATGTCCTGCTGCAACGCCTTGCCGATGTCGTGGAGCAGACCGGCGCGCTTGGCAGCCGCGACATTCAGGCCGAGTTCCGCCGCCATCAGGCCGGTCAGGTGTGCGACTTCTACGGAGTGGTCGAGCACGTTCTGCGAGAAGCTCATGCGGAACTTGAGCTTGCCCAGCACCATCGCGATGTCCTCGTGCAAGGGCGGCACGCCGGCGCGGAAAACCGCATCTTCGCCGGCCTTGCGGACATTTTCGTCCATCTCCTCCTTCACCTTGGCGACGACTTCCTCGATGCGGGTCGGGTGGATGCGGCCGTCGAGGATGAGCCGCTGCATGGCCTCGCGTGCAATCTCGCGCCGAACCGGATCAAAGCCCGAGAGCACGACCGCACCGGGCGTGTCATCAATCAGCACGGTCACGCCCGTGAGCGCCTCGAACGCGCGGATGTTGCGCCCCTCGCGTCCGATGATGCGGCCCTTGATCTCGTCGCCGGTGAGCGTGATGGTGGCCGTGGTGGTCTCGTAGGTGTGCTGGGCCGCATAGCGCTGGATGGCGAGCGAGACGATGCGCTTGGCCTGTTCCTCCGAGCGGGTTTTCGCCTCGGAAAGGATGCGGCGGGAGACCTCGTTTGCATCGCGCAGCGACGCCTGTTCAGCCTCCTTGAGGAACTGCGCACGCGCGTCGGCTTCGGAGAGGTTCGCCAGCTTCGCAAGCTGTTCGCGGCGTTCGCGGGCCAGCAACTCGGTTTCCGCGCGGGCCTTCTCGAGCGCGCACTCCTTCATGTCGAGCGCGGCCTGCTGGCTTTGGATGTTTTTCTCGCGCTGGAGGAAGCCTTCAAGCTGCGTGTTGATGAGCTGCTCGCGCTGCGCAAGGCGCTGCTCGGCGGCGGCGATTTCCTGCTGGCGGGTGACGTAGGCCAGCTCCGCCTGATTGCGGAGCTTGATGGCTTCCTCGTTCGCGGCCACGCGGGCCTCGCGCAGGAGCGCCTCGGCCTCGCGCTTGGCCGCCTCGATTTCGGCGTGCCGCGCATCCGCCAACTGACGGCGACGGACGCGTTCCTTGTAACGCACGTAAGCATAACCAAACGCGCCGCCCAGCACTATCCAGCCGGCGTCAGAGAGGTCGAAGGCAGCTAGGAGGTTCATCCGGTGACGGGAGCGCAAAGTCCAAAGTCAGCGCGTTTGCCCGCGGCGGCAGGCACGAGAGACTTTGGATGCTGGACTTTCAGACTTTGGACCATGGCTACTTTACCTCAAGCCACCGGGTTGGCGTGACGACGGCGTTGAGGGCGATGTCGTGCGGCTCGCGGGGCACTTCCGGCAAAATTTGAAAGTCGAACGCCACGCCAATTTTCATCCCGGCGAAGCCGGCAAGCAGCCGGTCGTAATGACCCTTGCCGCGCCCCAGCCTGCCGCCACGAGCGTCGAAGC
This sequence comes from uncultured Klebsiella sp., assembly GCA_964591495.1. Taxonomy (GTDB): domain Bacteria; phylum Verrucomicrobiota; class Verrucomicrobiia; order Limisphaerales; family SXTU01; genus SXTU01. The sequence goes on along the minus strand of CAZQEW010000076.1, from coordinate 17,429 downwards.
CTAGCCCCGGCACGAGCGCCAAGTCCAGCCGGTTCAAGGGCACCACCGGGCACGCGGCCACCGGCTCGCGCACCTGAAAGGGGCCGGTCGCCAGTTCACGCACGGGGTCAATGACGCGCACGGCTTCGTAGGCATTCGTCGCGGCATTGAAGCGCGGGAGGGCGAGCAGCTTGCCGGCGAGCAGCGCGTCGGCGAGCAGCGGCGCGATGTCCGGCTCGCTGGGAATGGGGAAGAAGACCAGGACAGCGCGGGCGGATTGCCAGGCGGCGGAGACACGCACGCGGTCGCAAAGCGCAGCGGAGGCGGAGGCACGGGCGTCGGCGGCGAGCCCCTTCAACTCCGCGCGGAGGCGCAGGCGGAGGGCGAACTTTTGGTCGGCCGAGCCGTTCATGACCGGGAGACGATTTCCTCCAGTGGTTTCAAGTCCAGCCGCAGCAGGGCGTCACCATGTTCACGCAGCCATTTGGCCTGCCGCTCCAGCGACGGGGCAAACCCCGCAGGGACCTCCCCCTGCCGGTCAGGCATGACCTTGGCGAACATGTCCGGGGCTTGATGCCGCAGGACTTCCTGCAAGGTGAAGCTTCGGCGGCCGCCCGGCCGAAGGACGCTGGTGTGGACCTTGACGAAGAGCAGCACCTCCACATCCGGCGGGTCGAGATGCACCCAGACAAAGAGATGCGGCGCGTCGTAGCGAACGGACGTGGCGCTGTTACCCAACTCCGGCAGCGGACGGTGCTCGCCGCCGTAGGTGAAGCCATACTCGGACACGAGGAAGTCAAAGCACCGATGCACGTTGGCGACGAAACTTTCCACAAGCTCACTCCCTCCCTCGGGACTCGGAGATCGCCTTCGCTGCCTCCGCCGATAGCGCCCGCCATTTCTCTACCCGTTCCTTGATCTTCTTCTCAACCCCCTGCTCGGTCGGCTCGTAATAACGGCGCGACTCCGTCAGGTAGTTTTGCGCAACGAAGTGACCCGCGCCATCGTGCGCATACTGGTAGCCCACGCCGTGACCGAGCGACTTCGCGCCTTTGTAATGGCCGTCCTTCAAATGGTCCGGCACCGGCAGCGTGCGGCCGGAACGCACGTCCTCCAGCGCCGCGTCAATGGCCAGGTAAGCGGTGTTGCTCTTGTTCGCCGTCGCGATGTAGATGGTCGCCTCCGCAATCGGAATGCGCGCCTCGGGCCAGCCGACGAACTCCGCCGCCTGATGCGCCGCCTGCGCGAGCACCAGCGCCATCGGATCAGCGAGGCCCACGTCCTCCGCCGCGCAAATGACGATTCGCCGCGAGATGAAGCGCGGGTCTTCGCCGGCGTGGATCATCTTCGCCAGCCAGTAGAGCGCGGCGTCGGGGTCGCTGCCGCGCATGGACTTGATGAACGCACTGATCGTGTCGTAGTGCGCGTCGCCGTCCCCGTCATACACCACGGCCTTCTTCTGGATGCACTGTTCCGCCACAGCCATCGTGATGCGGATGGTGCCATCGGTTTCCGGCGGCGTGGTGAGCGCGGCGATTTCCAATGAGTTGAGCGCCTTGCGCGCGTCGCCGTCGGCGACTTTCGCGAGATGGCGGGCGGCTTCCTTCTCGACCTTCAGCTTCAGGTAGCCCAAGCCGCGGTCGGCATCCATCAGCGCGCGGGCGAGCAGGTCGAAAAGGTCGTCCTCGGACAGCGGCTTCAGCTCGAAAATCTGCGAGCGCGAGACCAGCGGCGAGTTGACGAAGAAGAACGGGTTGTGGGTGGTTGCGCCAATGAGCCGGATGACACCGCTCTCCACGTCGGGCAGCAGCACGTCCTGCTGCGACTTGTTGAACCGGTGGATTTCGTCCACGAAGAGAATGGTGGTCTGGCCGGTGTTTTCGAGGCGGTTGGCCGCGCCTTGGAGCACGCGCCGCATGTCTGCGACATTGGACTCCACGCCGCTGAGACGCTCGAACTTGCACTTGGTCTGGTGCGCGATGATTTGCGCCAGCGAGGTTTTACCCGTGCCCGGCGGGCCGTAAAAGATGAGCGATTGCAGCCGGTCCGCCTCGATGGCGCGACGCAGCAGCATGCCCGGCGCGAGGATGTGCTGCTGCCCGCAATACTCGTCGAGGTTGCGCGGCCTCATGCGCGCAGCCAGCGGCGCAGCGGCGGACGGATCGGCGTGCGACGAATCCGGCGGATGGGCCGACGCGGAGGGCGTCTCGGCAAGGGCGAACAAATCGTCGCGCGGCATGGGCGAAAGATAAGCCGCGCCGTCCCGGCTCAAAGCTCAAAAGCACGCCCGCTCACTGCCCCTGCAAGGGCCGGCCCACCGGTGGCGGCCCCGGGTCGCGCCACGTGAAGGTCGGCGTGTAGGCGACGTTCAGGTGCGGCGTTTCCAGCCGCCTGCCGCCCTGCCGGCGCGACTCAAACGCGGCTGCCAGCACGCCCGTGACCAGCAGCGTGCGCTCGACCGGCCAAGTCGGCTTGCCGGTATAGATCATTTTTTCAACGCCCTGCAACAGGTAGCCGAAGTGCCCGAACGGCCGCGCCTCCTGCGTCCAGAACGCCGTCGCCGGGAGCTCCTTCCGCCCCTCCTCGCGCCACGCCACCGCCCACTCGCGCAACCCATGGACCAGCGCGGCCTTGAAGCCGTCGCGATACTCAATGAAGTAGGCGGACGGGTTCTTGATTTGCTCCTCCGCCGGTTTCTTGAGCCAGGCCTTGTTCTCACACGCATCGAGCGCGGCCTGGAACACCTCGCGGCTGAACCGGCCCTTCTTCATCTCCTCCCACACCGCCGGGCCTTCCATGAACTGCACCGCCGCCACGCCGGTCTCGCCGCCCTTGCGCCGCTCTACGAGGCATTGCAGCGCCTCCAGCCCATGGTAGCTGTAGCCCTCCAGGGGGCCGTAGGAGAGCACCACCGCTTCGGTCGCGCGCGCGCCAAGCTGCATCTCGAGCGCGGGCCGGCGCCAGAGGCCTGGCAGCGACGAGCCGGCCATCAGCGGGAAGTTCAACTCGCGCGACGTGTCATACATCCACTTCGCGTCGGCCCAATTCCAGGAGAGATGCTTGTCCGAAAAGACCGGCACGCTGCGGCCCGTCTGGCGGAAGATTGCCGCCGTCTCCTCGAAGAACCGCCGACGGGGATACATGATCTGGCCCGTCTCGGAGAGCGGGTATTTGCCGTGCTCGCCGATGAGCAGCACGCCGTCCACCGCGAGCGACTTGCCGCCCAGCGTGAGCGCTTCCGCGATGCTCTTCACCAGCGGCACGCCGTGTTCTGCTGCGAGCCCCTTGCCGATGTCCTTCTCGTGCTCCTGATCGATGTAGAGGCTCACCAGCTTGAGCTTCGGCCAGCCCGCGCCCGGCGGCCAAGTGCCCTTCCCGTCCAGCGTGTGGCTCCGGAGGATGCGGCTGACGATCACGTCCGCGTGCGAGTTGTGGTGATACACCGTGACGATGGCGGCGACACGCTTGGGAGGGGCATCGGCGGCAAACGCGCCGGCTGACAGCAACAACCCGCCACCAAAGGCACGGCGGGAGAGGCAATTGACGGAGAAAGAGTCGGCTTGCACGGGCAATGGACGCCCCATGCGAAAGGCGTCTTGAACGAAAGTTCGCCGGCAGCCCGCTCAGTAATTTCGCTTCCGCTTGGTTTGCAGGAGCGGCGGCGGCTGGTTGGTCGGCGCCAACTCCACCGTCAGACCCGGCTGCCACGGACGCTCCTGCCGGTCCAGCACCAAACCGCGCGGGATCAACTCCACCTCGTGGTTGAACGCCAGCAGCGTCACCGTGCCGGGCATATACGTCGCGTCCTGGAACCGCACCTCGCCAAAGCCCGGCCTGACGCGCGGCTCGTTGAACCGCACCGTCACCGGCGCGTTCGTCAGCGGGTTCTGCTCACCGGGGAAGCGCACCTTCACCTCGCGGACGCCCAGCGCCGGCTGGTTGATGAGCACGAACGGCGTGCCGTTGGTTTCCGCCGCGAAGGTCACCTCCCACGGCCCCTTGCGCGCGCGCAGGTGGCTGTCCAGCGCGTAAAGGCTGAAATACCCCACGGCCGCCACTAGCGCGACTAGCGCGACGTGTTTGAGAATGTTGTCCGGCGGCGGCTGCATCCGGCCGTGAGCGTCCGGCGGAAGCGTGGGCAAGTCAAGGGGACGGGCGCGTAAGCGCAGCGGCGTGTTGAGTATTATGATTCGCTCTGCAACCACTTCACGCCGCAATCTGCTTCCGCGGCGCGAAGTCCGCGCAGCGTTTCGCACCGGGGAACATCTTGTGCGGGTTGCAGCGCTGCGCGGGGTCGAACACGCGGCGGAGCATCTTCATCGCCTCCAAGTCGTCCGGCGTGAACTGCCGCGCCATCATGTCCGCCTTCTCCACGCCGATGCCATGCTCGCCCGTCACGCTGCCGCCGAGGGCGACGCACTGCTCCAGGATTTCCTCGCCCGCCTGCACGGCGCGCTGCACCTGCGTCGGGTCGCGTTCATCGTAGAGGATGAGCGGGTGGATGTTGCCGTCGCCGGCATGGAAGACGTTCGGAATGCGCAGGCCGTGCTTTTCGCTGGTGGCGCGGATGAAGCGCATGATCTCCGGCAGCTTCGAGCGCGGCACGACGCCGTCCTGCGTGAGGAAGTTCGGGCTGAGGCGGCCAATCGCGCCAAACGCGCGCTTGCGGCACTTCCAAATCTCGGCGCGCTCGGCGTCGTCCTTCGCCACGCGGACTTCGCGGGATTTGTTCCGCCGGCAAATCTCGACCACGCGGGCTGACTGTTCTTCCAAGCCAGCGGCCAGGCCATCCAATTCCACAATCAGCACCGCGCCCGCATCCGTCGGGAAGCCGAAGTGATACGCGGCCTCGACGGCCTGCGTGATCATCTGGTCCATCATCTCCAGCGCGCCGGGCACGATGCCGGCACCGATGATGTCGCTGACGGTCTGGCTCGCGTCGTCCACGGACTCAAAGATGCCGAGGAGCGTCTTGAAGGCCTGCGGGGCGCGCACGAGCCGCACGAGCACGCGCGTGGCGATCCCGAACATCCCTTCGCTGCCGATGAACGCGCCGCGCAGGTCGTAGCCGGGCACGTCTTCGCCGCCTTCGGGCGTGGTGCCGAGCCAGACGATTTCGCCGTCGGGCAAAACCACTTCGCAGCCGAGGACGTGATTCGTCGTGACGCCGTATTTGAGCGTGTGCGGGCCGCCGGAGTTGGTGCCCACGTTGCCGCCGATGGTGCAGGCAGGCTGCGAGGACGGGTCCGGCGCGTAGAAGAGACCGCGCGATTTCACGGCGTTCGTAACCCACGCGTTCACCACGCCGGCCTCGACGAGCGCCCGGCGGTTGTCCCAGTCCACGGAGAGAATCTGGTTCATCCGCGTGAGCGCGATCATCACGCCGCCCGTGCTGGCGAGGACGGTGCCGCTGAGGCTGGTGCCCGCGCCGCGGGGAATGACGGGCAGCTCGTGCTGCGCGCACAGTTTCACCACGGCAGCGACCTCCGCGGTCGTGCGCGGCAGCACCACGACGCCGGGCAAATGTTTTTCCAGCGTGTAGGCGTCGCACTCGTAAACGAGCAGCTCATGGCCGTGGGAAAGCACGTTCTCCGGGCCAACCAGGGTCCGCAGCTCCGCGAGGACGGAATCGGGCACCGGTATGGGGCTGACGTGTTGCACGCGGCAAGCTTAGCGAAAGCCGTCAGGGAAGCTCAAAGGGGAAGTGCAAGGGCGACGGGTTTAGCGGCACGTCGACCGCGCCATTCGCGCCGAATTACGACGATGGCGGCTCATCTCGGGGCCCGGCGGGCGGCGGAGCGTCCGACTTAGCGGCGTCGCGCTCGAGAAATTGCACGACCTTCCAAAAGGCGAGGCCCACCACGGTCAATGCCATCACCGCCCAGAGAGTGCCCACGGCCATGTCGCGCTGCCGTTCGGCGTTGACGCCGCGCAGGGCGAGCACGAAGCCGGCGAGCGTGCCCAAGGAGAGCAGCGCCGTGAAACCCAAGGCCAGCTTCACGGGCGGCTTGCGACCCGCCAACAGAGCGCGAAAGAAAACCCGCTCCGCCACATACCAAGCCCCGCCCGTCACGATGCCAAAGGCCAGCAAGGTGGTGAACGAGAACTGAAACTGCACTGTGGGATTGACGGACTTGATGGACTCGACAAACGCGGCGGTCAAGCCGAGGCACCCTGCCCCACTCCACTGGACGAGGCGCAGAAAATCGAGCTCGGACTTGGGCGGCGGTTTTGTCACGTGGACAGAGTGAACTCGGGGCAGCGGGCTGTCCATGCCGCAGGGAAAGCGGACGCCCTACCGGGCCTGGGGAAACACGCGGTAGAGCAGCACATAAATCACCACCCCCGTAACCGATACGTAAAGCCAGATGGGCAGCGTCCAGCGCGCGATGACTTTATGCGCCTCGAAACGCTCCTTGAAGGCGCGGCTGACGGTCATGAGCACGAGCGGCACGATGGCGATGGCCCCGACTAAATGGGTAAAGAGGATCGCAAGGTAAATGGGCCGGAACCAGGCGGGATCAACAAACTTCGTGTGCGCCGTGCCATGCTCCTGCTGCATGCGAAAGTGGTAGTAGAGATAGCAGGCCAGAAACGCAGCGGAGGTGAACAGCGCGCCAACCATGCACTGACGATGGGCGTCCCGTTGGCCGGAACGGATAAACTTCCACCCCAGGAGCAGCAGGACGGTGGAGGCCGTGTTCAGGCCTGCGTTTACGAGCGGGAGGTCGGTGTAAGTCATTTTACAACTGCTCAAATAATAGGGCGTGCACGATCTCAAGCAAGCGGGGCTTTCCAGTTTTTTCCCAAGTGCTGTTACCCTGGCTGGCTCCGGTGGTGACTTCCTCCTCGGCCAGCACGTTGTCCAAGCTTTCGACCACCGCGCGCAAGCGCCCCTGTTTGTCCACCACGACGAAGATGGACGAGTGGATGAAAAGGTCGTCCGGCGAGGTGCGCTTGGCCTCATCCTTGTCGAGCACCGTGAGCTTGAGGCTGTCCACGGCGAGCTTCACCAGATCGGGTTTCGGTCCGGTCAGGAAGAGCCAGCGAGCAGGGTCGGCACCAAATCGCTCGCCGTAGCGGGCGAGAACCGGAGCCGTGTCATGCGCCGGGTCGGTTGTGAGCGACACGAGGCGGACCGGAGCGTTCGTGGGCAGCGCCGCCTGCAAATCTGCCATGCGGCGGGTCATGGTGGCACACGGGCCCGGGCAGCGGGTGAAGATCACGTCAGCCACCCAGACCTGGCCGCGCAGATCGGCCAGCGACACGGGGCGCGCAAGCTGGTTGGTCAGCGTAAAGCCGGCCACGTTGGCGATGACCGGGTATTGCCCTGCCGGGGCGCGCAGGCGTTCGCGGATGAAGGCCGCGATGATGGCGAGCACAACAAAGCTGATGCCGCCCCATACGGCCCACTCGACGGAGCGGGACCGGGCAAGCTGAGTCTCGGCGGATTCGGAGGGCACAAAAAAAGGGCGCGCGCTTTGTGGCGCGCGCCCGGGGAAAGACGGTGTCAGACTACTCGAAGCTCGCGGGTGCGCCGGCGGCTGCGGTGGTTTTCTCCGCGAACCACTTTTCGAAATCCTCGGGAGAGTCGACGATGAAGTAGCCGTTCATGGAGGCATGACCGTTGCCGCAGAGCTGGGCGCAGGTAATGGTGAACTTGCCGGTCTTGGTGGGTGTGAAATGGACGGGAATGCTCATGCCCGGAATGCAGTCCTGCGTCATGCGCATGGCAGTGATCTTGAAGGAGTGGATCACATCTTTGGAAGACAGGTGAACGATGACCGGCTTGAAGGTGTCCTTGCCGTCCACTTTCACCGGAATGAGGGGAGCGTGAATGTCCTTGGGCGGCGACAGCCGGTCATCCGTGCCAGCGGCATCCTTCTCGACGTAGCCAAGCGGATTCTTGTCCGACACCAAGCGCAGCTCCTGAGTGCCAAACTTGCCGTCCTTGCCGGGATAGCGGGCCTGCCAGGAAAACTGCTCGGCCACCACCCGCATGACCGTGGCGTCCTTCTCGGCGGGGAACTTTTCCACCGCCTTGGCCCACAGGGGAATGGCGAAGGCGATGAGAAGGATGGCCTCGACGATGACCACGGCGATTTCCGCGTTGTTGGCTAGCGTGCCCTTGGCGCCGGTGTAGTCGGCCTTCGGGCTGGCGCTCTTGCGGAAACGGAAGAGCGCGTAGAGGAAGTAAGCCAACCAGCCGACAAAGAGAGCTCCCATGAGCACGTGGACCAAGGTGATGAACAGGTCCACATCCTTGCCGTGCTCCGAGGCAAGGATGGGCATGAAGCCCTGCTTGAGCTGTTCGAGGAAACTGGGATTCGGTTGCATGATCAGGCTTTCGTGGGTTCGAGGGAGGAAAGGGATTCGCGAGGGATCGGTAGCGGGTGAGTGGCGGCCCGGCGGATGATAAAGACAAAGAAGCTGGCAATCGCAAAGAGCACGCTTCCCACTACGAAGAGCAAGGTCAGGATGCCGGCGTTCATGCCCTCAGCGAGCTTTGAGTCGGACTTTCCGAAGCAGGCTGCGCAGGCGGACGCATCCGTCACTCCCGCGAGGAGCGCGGCGAGCACCAACAGCGTGAACACATTATGAAGGCGATTCACAGGTAGCTGATGTTTTTGAGCTTCTTCAAAAAGTAGATGCCATAGGCGATCAAGCCGACTCCAGCCACGCAGGAGCCGGCACCCAGCCACAAATCGAGCGCCGCCCTGGTCTCCGTGTGCCGCGACAGCTCGAACCAGCCGAACCCGAAGGACAGCAGCACGGAAGCAGTTACGAAGACGATGTGGAAAGCTTTGAGCGACATGGCGAAAAGTGGGTTCAGACCGGCTTGAGATCCACCAAGGTGTTGAACGGCGGGTCGTGCATGGCCCAGATGGTTAGCGCCATCAGGCCGATGAGGAAAAAGACGGTGCACACGAGCACGCCGTAGATCATCTTCCGCTCATCCGAGAGGTGCATGAACACCGCCGCCACGAAGCCAGCCTTCACGCTGGCAATGAGCAGCGCCACCGCGATGGTCCAGAAAACGCTGGGAATGTGCACATAATACATCGCCACGGTAAGCACGGTGCCAGCGAAGAGGATGCCACCTACCATGAGGTATTTCTTGATGGCCTTCTGGATGTATTCGGGCGAGTTGTGGTCGTCATGCCCGTGGTCGTGGCCGCAGGCTTCACCCGGGCCGTGGGAGTGTGAATGGTCGTGGCTCATGGAAATCAAAGGAGATAAATGATCGGGAACAGGAAGATCCAGACAAGGTCAACGAAGTGCCAGAAAAGTCCGCCCACCTCGATCCGGTTGGTGAACTGCTCGGGCGCCTTTTTCCACCACTTGTCCACGGTGAAAAGGAAGTAGGCAAGCACCAGCGCGCCGCCCAGCACGTGCAAGCCGTGGAGCGCCGTGATGGTGAAGTAGATCGCAAAGTAGGTGCTGTGCGCCGGGACATAGGAGGAGAGGCGCTTGAGATCGCTCACCTTGACCTCAATGGCCTTGGGATGGTCATGCGTGCCAAAGGGGGCATCGGGGGTGAACTTGACGGTTTCCTTCTTCTCGTTGGTCAACCGCTTGAGAGTGGTGCAGAGGGGATTTCCCTCAAGGTGGCCGGAGATCTGGATTTCGGAAGGATTGTAAACCGCCTTCGTGTTGTGCAGGTGGAAGCGTTCGACGAAGAGCTTGCGCGTGGCCTCGACGCCCTTTTCCTCTCCATAGGCGGCCTTGAAATACTTTTCCGCCGTGGCGTCGTCCTTGAACCACAGATCGTAGTGCGTGAATTTGACGTAGTATTCGTAGCTCTTGACCCCAAGGAAGCCGAGCGCACAGGCGATGGTGATGGCCATGTAGACCTTGAACTTCTCCGGCCGGCCCAGTTTGAGACTGGCCCAGGCCATGACCACGGTCACGGAGGAGGCGATCAGGACGAAGGTGTTGAACGTGCCGATGGGAATGCTCAGCATGCCGTGCGGCCAGAGATCCGCGCCGACGCGCAGGAGGATGTAGGCGGAGAACAGGCCGCCGAAGAGCATCACTTCCGAGGCGAGGAAGAGCCAAATGCCGAGCTTGGCGTTGTAAAGCCCCGTGTCGGGCCGGGGTTTGACTGTGTAGGGGATTTCCATGTTAGGAGATGGGAAAAGGGCTGTCGGAGATGGCAGGGTTCACTTCGCAGCTTTCGGCTCGGGAGCGTTCTGCGGGGTGAAGTCCGTCGGATGACCGGGCACGCTGTATTCGTAAGGACCACGGTAAACCACAATCTCCTTGGTGAAATTCCCGTGCGGCGGCGGCGTGGGGGTCTGCCAGTCAAGCGTAGTGGCTTCCCACGGATTGTCGGATTCGACTTTCCGGCCGTTAAACATGGACATGAAGACGTTGATCACGAAGGGGATCTGGGCCAGCAACAGGATGAACGCGGCGTGCGTGACGAAGACGTTCAACTTGATCACCGTGCCGGTCAGCGCGGTAACCACGCCCTCGTTCGCGGTGTTGGCCAGCGAGTAGGTCGCGCCGCCATCGCTCATGCGGCGGCTCATGCCGTAAAGGCCTTGGAAGAACATCGGCATGAACACCAGGTTCATGCCCAGCAGCGAACCCCAGAAGTGGATCTTGCCCAGCGTCTCGCTCATGTAGCGGCCGGTCATCTTCGGATACCAGAAGTAGATGCCCGCAAAGAGTGCAAAAATGGTGCCGGGCGCGACAACATAATGGAAGTGGGCGATGACGTAGTAAGAGTCATGCAAGTGCAGGTCGCTGAAGTTGAAGCCCAGCGGCAGGCCGGTCAGACCGCCGATGCCAAACATCGGCAGGAATGCCAAAGCGAAGAGCATCGGCGTGTTGAAACGAATCGAGCCGCCCCAGAGCGACATGAACAAACAGGTCAAAATAATCACCGACGGGATCGAGATGATCATCGTCGTAGTCTGGAAGAACGTGGAAATCTTGGTGCCCATGCCGGTCAGATACATGTGGTGAGCCCAGACAATGAAGCTGATGAACCCGACCGCCAGAACGGAATACACCAACGACTTATAGCCCCAGAGCGGCTTGCGGGTGTTGCAGGCAAGAATCTCCGATACGACACCCATCGCGGGAAGAATCAGCACGTAAACCTCCGGGTGCCCAAGGAACCAGAACAGGTGCTGCCACAACAGCGGGCTGCCGCCACCGGAGATGTCGTAGGGCTTGCCCGAGACCACCAAGCCGGTGGGAAGGAAAAAGCTGGAACCAAAAACCTTGTCCATCAGCTGCAGGATGCCGGCGGCTTCCAGCGGCGGAAACGCCAGGAGCAGGATGAACGCGGTTACGAACTGCGCCCAGGTAAAGAAAGGGAGGCGCATCCAAGTGAGACCGGGAGCGCGCAATTGGATCACCGTGGCAACAAAGTTCACCGCGCCCAGCAGTGAGGACGTAATCAGCAGCACCATGCCGATCAACCAGAAGGTCTGCCCATGCGTGGGAATGACCGTCGCCAAAGGGGAATAGGAGGTCCAACCGCCCTGCGCCGCACCGCCGGGGATGAAGAAGCTCACAAACATGACCACGCCGCCGGCCGCGAAGCATTGGAAGCTCGCCATGTTCAGGCGCGGAAATGCCATGTCGATGGCCCCGATCTGGAGGGGGACGACATAGTTGCCAAAGGCAGCAAACGCCAACGGGACGACCGCCAGGAACACCATGATGGTCCCGTGCATGGCCCCGAAGGAGTTGTAGAGATCCGGCGACATCACGCCGCCCTTGGCAACGTCACCAAGCAGCGACTCAAGCAACCCGCCGACGACCGGGATGGGCACGCCGGGCTTTGCGATCTGCCACCGCATGCACATCATCAGCAGGAACCCGAACATGAGGAACACCAGCGCCGTGAAACCGTATTGGATGCCGATGATCTTGTGGTCGGTCGAGAAGACGTAGGACCGCAGGAAGCCGGGATCATGATGATGCCCGTGGTCGTGCGCCTCGTGCGTGTGAGTCTGTGTCGTGGCCTGCATAAATCGTTTCGTTCTGCGTGTTTGAGCCCGCGCAGAAGCCGTTTTGTCTAGCGGCGCGGGATTGAATGTCAATTACGGACTATGTTGCTTTGCGATTCTTGCGGTGTTTCGGCTTTGCCTTGCTAACGCTTGTCAAAAACCATCAGTCCCAGCAGCAGCGGCAGATATAAGATCGAGGCAAAGAACAGTCGTCGGGCACTCAGGCGATCCATCTGCCGCGCGAACCGCAGCGCGCACCACAGAAACACCAGCCCCAGAATCAGCGCGCCGAAGAAGTATAGGCCACCGGCCACCTGAAAGACAAACGGGCTGAGACTGACCGGCAGCAGTCCCAGCGTATGGCTGAAAGCCGACCGTCCGGTGCGAGATCCGTCCTGGTCCACCAGCGGCAGCATCACAAAGCCGCCTTTCGCATAGTCTTCGCGATACATCCATGCGATGGCCAGAAAGTGGGGCAGCTGCCAGAAGAAAAGGATCGCAAACAATGCCCACCCCTCAATCGACAGGTCACCCCGCGCCGCCGTCCAGCCCATTAAGGGGGGCAGCGCGCCGGGAATCGCGCCGATGGCCGTGTTCAGCGTGGTTTTGCGTTTCAGCGGCGTGTAGATGAACAGGTAGCTGATCAGCGTCACCGCCCCGAGCACCGCCGTGAGCAAGTTCACCCCAAACGCCAACCACAGCAGTCCGGCGACAGAAATTACCCCGCCGAGCACCACGACCATCTGGGGCTGGATACGGCCTGCCGGCAGGGGCCGATCCGCAGTGCGCTCCATGAGCGCGTCAAAATCACGTTCCAAATACTGGTTGAGGGCGGCGGCGCCGCACGCGAGCAACCCGGTGCCGGCCAGGGTGTTGACCAGCAGCAGCCAGTTCAATCCGCCGCGCTGTCCCAGATAAAAGCCCACCAAAGTGGTCAGCAGCACGAGGCTGGTGAGCCTGGCCTTGAACAGCTCGACCCACAGGCCGCCGGCCCTTTCCGAGGCGGCTGCGCTTTGAGTCACGTTTTGGGCGGTGGATTTCACCAAGATCAGGGGAAGATTAAGCGATGGCTACCCTGCTAGGGCAAGTGCGAAGGCGGAGCCTACCCATTTTAGTCCTGCGCTTAATCATGGTCATAATTCCGATCACGCCGGCGATTTGCGGGCCCGAAACACCGTGGTCGCCAGCAAGGTGAGCAGCCCGCCGGTGACCAGGCTGGCTGCCCCCACGACCACATGGAGCGTGGCAATGTCAGCCGCCTTGTTGCTGAGAACCGTCCAGATTCCGAGACCGAACTGGACGCAGATCAATCCCAGCCACCCGGCCGCCAAACGCGCCAACGGATGCCCAGACCCCACGACCCGCCGCAGTTTCAGAAAACAGCCGAGCACGTGCCCGAATACAATCAGCGCCCCCAGCCGGTGCGCCATGTGGAGGTGAATTTGACCGCCGGCAATCGGCTTGAAATCCCGATGGTCCAGCCGGGACTGGTTGTATTTCTCCAGAGCAGCGGCGTCCGTTGCGGGCCATAGTTTACCGTGCGCGAGCGGAAAATCCGGGACGGCCAGCCCCGCGTGCTGGTGGCGCATGGAGGCTCCAAGGGCAAGCTGGCCCAGAATCAGCAACGTCGTCACCAGCAAGAATCGCCGCAATTTGTCGGGCACAGGCACCACCGATGACTCCTCCTGCCAGCGCGCCCACCGGTCGCTCGTCACCAATGCAATGGCACAGACCAACAACAAAAAACATTGGGCCAACGTGCCATGGAAGATGCCAATCCAATCCGCCAAGGCCGTGACCCTCAGCCCTCCCAGCAAGCCCTGCACGATGACCAGTGCAAGGGCAACCGCACCCCAGCGTGCCAACCTTGGTCCCACGGGATCGTGACGTGGCCAGAAAAAGCTGACCGCCAGGCCCGCCAGACCGGTGCCCACGAGGAACAGCACGTTGTCGAGCTTCACTTTTGGACTGGTGGAAGCCAGCAGCCCGAGGGCCAGCACGGCCAGGCTGCCCCCGCGGAGCCACTTGGCCGCCGGCCGGCCGTTGAGCCAGAGGGCCAGCACCAGCGTCAGGAATCCGACCACCGACCCCGCCAGCCGGTGCGAATGCTCATAGAGGATACCCCCCACCCACATGGACACCGGGAAGGTGAACATGTTGTAACCATAGCTGTTGGGCCAGTCCGGCACCGCCATGCCCGCGCCATGGCTCGTCACCAACCCGCCGATGCTGATCAGCACAAAGGTCGCGGCCGCCGTAAGGAGGGCGAAGCGGTGAAGCCAGAGATGGGAAGCCGGTTGCGGCATGGGGAATTGATAGGCGGCGGCTGGCCGCTGGCAAGGGCGCGAAAACCTTTTCACGAAGCCTGATTTCAGGCAGTGCGCGAATTAATCCCGCCCCCCAAAAGCCAGCAGCCGCCGCGACCGTTGCCGGCCGCGGCGGCTGAAGCGCAAAACCGCTGAATTACTTGGCCTCGATGGTGAAGTCGGCCTTCGCGCCGCCCTTCACTTCGATGTCCTTCTCGACCTTGCCGCCCTTGCGGTGCTCGACAACCAGCTTGTATTTGCCGTCCGGCACGCCGGTGATCTTGAAGCTGCCATCCTTGCCGCTGACGGCGTGGAAGCCGTGCTCAAAGATGCTCACGTAAGCAAACATCCACGGATGCACGTCGCACTTGAAGCGGAGGAACTTCTCCGCCTTGGCGAAGGAGTGGTCGAGGGGAGCGCCCTTGGGCAGCTGGGCCTTGTTAGACTCCTTGTTGCCATCCACGGTGGGCGTGGGGTGGATGTTGTGCATCACGGGGTCGGAGTTCAGCACGCGGATGGTCTGATTGACCGAGGCGGTGTTGATGTAGGGCAGGTATTCGCAGCCTTTTTGATCAATCACGACCGGTGCGGTGCCCGGGGCGCCCTTGGCACCTTCGAGATACACCACGCAGTCAGCGAGGCCACCGGAGGCGTCCGCGACGTAGAAGCGGGTGGTGGGCTTTTTACCGGCATGGAGCGCGCCACAGGCGGGATCCATGGGGATTTCCTTCTCCGGAGCAGGGGTGCCCTTGAGGGTGATCTTGCCGGTGACATCGCCAGCGGAAGCGGTGCCCGCGACGGCAGCGGCAGCAGTGAGGGTCAGAATGAATGATTTCATTTGCGTATTCGAGTGTTGTCCAAAAAGGCAGCCAAGCCACGTAGCCCGGCTGCCAAAGTGGACGGAAGGTAGCGGGCCGTCATTCGGGGTCAAGGGCTAGATTCCGGGTCGGGGATTTCCCGAGGCGATGGCATCGGTTTCCGGGCCGGACGACACTTCCCCGTTGCTGGCGCGGCACCTTGCGCACTAATCTGGTCGCACGCCAACCCATCCATGCCGCTTCCAGCCAGACTTGCCGAGGAATTCATGCACCAAACCGGCCAGCCGCCCGGCCAAGTGGCGCGCGCCTTGTATCCCTTGGAGGGTGGATTGGGCGAGGCCTACGTAACGGGCACGCCGGACCGGTTGATGGTGTTCAGCCGAAAGCTTGGCGGCACCTGGCGAACCTACTCGCTGCCGTTCGCGGAGATAACCACCTTTTCCGTCCTGGCCGACGGCTCGTTTTGCCAGCTCGACCTGGACCTTGGAGCCCGCCGTCACAAGCTCAAGTTCTCGGGCTGGGACCGTCCCGTGCTCAACCAGCTGGCCACGATGTGGGCCTCCGCCACGGGGCGTCCTGTGCGGGTGGGCAGGGAGGCGGATTGTGCAGTCCCGTTCACACCGGTGACTTTGTTCTGCGCCACGCTCCACGCTGCGATGCAGCTTGACGACGATCCCAGCGCGCCGGAGCAGCTGTTTCTGGCCCGCGCCCTCAAGGACCCGCGCGGGATTCAAGACGGCCTGGCCTACTGGAAGCAGCATGGCACCGAGGAAACCATCGCCGCTGCCGGCATCAGTTTGAACCCCGACCAACGCTGGTGCGCGCTCGCCAACGCCATCGCGCTCGTCATGGTTGACGGCAAACTTACGACAGCCGAACAGGACTTTCTCGAGCAACTGCGTGCCGCGTGGCAGGTGTCGACGGAGGACTTCGCCCGGACTCAGCAGGTGCTGCTCTGCAAAAACAACCTGGGCGTGTTTCTGGCCGCCGACGGGCTGGTGGCCACCGAGGCGCTGAGGACATTCCACGCCGCCTTGCTGGCCATGAGCCAGGCTGATGGCGAGGCCGGCGAATGCGAGTTGGCAATGATCCGCGCCCTCGCCACCGAGGTGGATCCCGTCGAAGCCGCACAGCGCGCCCTGGATAAGGGCGGTTTGGACGGCCTGCTGGCCCGGTTGCCCGCGCTGACCCCGGCGCAGAGTTGCTGCCTTTATGCGAATCTGCTGGCCCTGGCCATGGCGGACGGCGCACTTCGCAGCCGTGAGCTCGCTTTGCTCGAACGCTTCCGCGAAGCCCTCCGGCTGGCCACCGACACGGCCGAACTCCTGCATACAACCCTCTTCCGCCAGCACAACCTCTCGGTCTTTGGGGAGAGTTAAACGGGCAAACTGGCCGGTGGCGGCGGGAGTTTTTTCGTGACAACCCACGGCCCCCAACGCCTAAATGGCCAGGTCCGAGGCCGACCCTATCGTCCAGCGGTTAGGACACCGCCCTTTCACGGCGGTAACCGGGGTTCGAATCCCCGTAGGGTCGCCAACTCTTCAACTTCCCCGGTTTGAATCAAATTTACGCTGGCCTGTGCGGCGTGAAATCGGAAGGCTCTCCGCCATGAAAGCATTGCTTGCCGCCGTCGGTCTCGCCGCCTTGCTCGTGGGTTGCAAAAAAAGCGCCGACCAGCCTGGCGGTGCGGGCAACGCGAAACCCGAGGCGGGCTTCGGCTCCGGCCCCGCCGTCTCGCCGGGCAAAATGATCTTACATCGCGGCAACGGATCCGAACCGGCGGACCTCGATCCGCAGATCGTCACGGGCGTGCCGGAGCACATGATCCTGATGGGCCTCTTCGAGTGCCTGACGGCGGAGGACCCGAAGGATTTGCATCCCGTGCCCGGCGTGGCCGAACGGTGGGAGGTGTCCGCCGACCAGCTCACCTACACGTTCCACCTGCGCAAGAACGCCAAGTGGTCCAACGGCGACGCCGTCACCGCGCGCGACTTCTACGAATCCTACAAACGCATCCTGGAGCCGACGCTCGCGGCGCAATACGCCGAGCTTCACTTTGTGGTAAGGAACGCGGAGGAGTATCACAAGGGGCAGCTCAAGGACTTCGCACAGGTCGGCTACAAAGTCGTGGATGACCACACGTTCCAAGTCACGCTCATCGGTCCCACGCCCTATTTCCTCTCGCTCATCAACCACACCTCGTGGATGCCCGTGCATCTGCCCACCATCGCCAAGCACGGCAAGCCCTACGAGCGGGGCGGCAAGTGGACGCGTCCGGAGAACTTCGTCGGCAACGGCCCCTTCACGCTCGACCAATGGAAAGTCAACGAGGTCATCACCGTGAAGCGGAACCCGCA
>CAZQEW010000075.1:0-21603 GCA_964591495.1 uncultured Klebsiella sp. | reverse complement strand
CAGTATCCTTTTGATTTGATTGAGCCCAAATGGCAGCAGCGCTGGGCCACCGAGCAGACCTTCCGCGCCTTCAACCCCGGCGAGGTGCTGCCACACGGGCACGGCTTCGCTCAACGTCATCAGCTCGAAGGCAAATCTCCCGCCGCAGCGCAGCTCCCGCCGAAGTTTTACATCCTCGACATGTTTCCCTACCCGTCCGGCGCGGGGCTGCACGTCGGGCACCCAGAGGGCTACACGGCCACGGACATCCTCGCCCGCTACCGGCGCGCGAAGGGTTTCAACGTCCTGCATCCGATGGGTTGGGACTCCTTCGGCCTGCCTGCCGAGCAATACGCCGTCAAGACCGGCCAGCACCCGCGCGTCACCACCGAGGCGAACATCGCCAACTTCACGCGCCAGATAAAATCCCTCGGCTTCAGCTACGACTGGTCGCGCGAGCTGGCCACGACCGACCCGGAATACTTCCGCTGGACGCAGTGGATTTTCCTCCAACTCTACAACGCGTGGTTTAACCCGGAGACGAACAAGGCTGAACCCATCTCCGCGCTGAAGTATCCAGTGGACTGCGACAACGAAGCCGCCAAGCGCGCCTTCCGCGACTCCAAGCGCCTCGCCTACGTCTCCGAGCAGCCGGTGTGGTGGTGCGAGGAGTTGGGCACCGTGCTGGCCAACGAGGAGGTCGTGGACGGCAAGAGCGAGGTGGGCGGCTTCCCCGTCGTGCGCAAGCCGATGCGCCAATGGGTGCTGCGCATCACCGCCTACGCCGAGCGCCTGCTGGACGACCTGAACACCATCGAGTGGACCGACTCGCTCAAGGAGATGCAGCGCAACTGGATTGGCCGTAGCGAGGGCGCGGAGGTGGATTTTGCGATTGCCGGCTCATCGGAGAAAATCCGCGTCTTCACCACGCGCCCCGACACCCTCTTCGGCGCGACCTACATGGTGCTCTCACCGGAGCACAAGCTGGTGGAACAAATCACTTCCACCGAGCAACGCGCCGCTGTCCAAGCCTACAAGAGCGAAGTCGCCAAGAAGTCCGACCTCGAACGCACGGAGCTGGCGAAGGAGAAGTCCGGCGTTTTCACCTGCGCGTATGCCATCAATCCGGTCAACGGCGAGAAGATTCCCATCTGGATTGCCGACTACGTGCTCGCGAGCTACGGCACCGGAGCCATCATGGCCGTGCCGGCGCATGACGAGCGGGATTTCGAGTTCGCGACCAAATTCGGGCTGCGGATTACGCCAGTAGTCAGGCCGCCCTTGCACTGGCTCGCCGAAAAAGGTGGTCATCTTGAAGTTCAGGTGAAGGCGGACGGCGAGAAGCTCATTTGGACTTACCCGGAACTTGTAAGCGTAGCGGGGATACGGGGCGACACTTTCGAGGCTCAGGCCTATGAGGTGTATCAGTGCAAGGCGGCCGAGTTCAGCGAAGCTTTCACCGAGCTGGGCGCGGCGATGAACTCGGCCAATTCCGAGCTTTCCCTCAACGGCCTCCCCACTGCCGAAGCCAAAGCCAAAATCACCGCCTGGCTCGAAGCCAAGGGCCTCGGCAAAAAGACCATCAACTACAAGCTGCGCGACTGGCTCTTCAGCCGGCAGCGGTATTGGGGCGAGCCGTTCCCCATCGTCTGGCGGCGCGACGCCAGCGGCCAGCCGTATCACGAGGCGCTGCCCGAGAGCGCGCTGCCGTTGCTCCCGCCCGCCCTCACCGATTACAAGCCCACCGCCTCCGGCGAGCCGCCCCTGGCCCGCGCGAAGGACTGGGTGAACCTCCCCGACGGCGCCGTCCGCGAGGTCAACACCATGCCGCAATGGGCCGGCTCGTGCTGGTATTACCTCCGCTACCTCGATGCGAAGAATGGGACGACGTTCGTGAGCAAAGAGGCCGAGAGCTACTGGATGGGCGCAGCCAATCATTCCGTAGCAGCGAACGTGAGTTCGCTCCATTCGAAAGAAATTCAGAGCGGACTCACGTCCGCTGCTACACCAGGAGTTGATTTGTATGTCGGCGGCACGGAGCACGCCGTCCTGCACCTGCTCTACGCCCGTTTCTGGCACAAGGTGCTCTTCGACCTCGGGCACGTCTCGACCGCCGAGCCGTTCTTCAAGCTCGTCAACCAGGGCCTCATCCTCGGCGAGGACGGCCAGAAGATGTCCAAGTCGCGCGGCAACGTGGTGAACCCCGACGACGTGTTGAAGGAGTTCGGCGCGGACGCCTTCCGGCTCTACGAGATGTTCATGGGGCCGCTCCAGGACACCAAGCCGTGGAACACGCGCGGCGTCGAGGGCGTGTATCGCTTCCTCGGGCGCGTGTGGCGGCTCTTCATCGAGGAGAAGTCCGAGACCGCCTTCGAGCAGGCGCAGACCGTCGCCACGCAGCCGGACGCCGACCTGCTCGACCACTTGGTGATGAACGCGACCATCTCCGACGTGGCCGCCACGCCCGCGCAGCTCAAGGTGCTGCACGCCTGCATCAAGAAAGTCACCGAAGACCTCGACCACCTGCGCTTCAACACCGCCATCAGCGCGATGATGGTCTTCGTGAACGAGGCCAACGGCTGGCAGACGCGCCCGCTGTCGGTGATGAAGCCCTTTCTCCAACTGCTTGCGCCCTTCGCGCCGCACTTGGTCGAGGAGCTTTGGTCACGCCTGCACAGCGCCTTCGGCCAGCGCGCACCGTCCTTGAGCTACGCGGTCTGGCCGAGCTACGACCCCGCTTTGCTCGTCGAAAGCGAAGTCGAGGTGCCCGTCTCCGTGAACGGCAAGCTGCGCGATGTCATCCGCATCGCCGCCGGCGCCGACGAGGCGACGCACGAAGCCGCCGCCCGCAACGCGGAGAAGATCAGGCCGCTGCTTGACGGCAAGACCGTGAAGAAGGTCATCGTGAAGCCCGGCAAGATGGTGAACCTGGTGGTGGCCTGACGCGGCGTCAGTCGCAGTTTTGGGTCGGCCGGCAAGTCATCCAGCCCGTTGCCATGGCGTGGAAATTTCCCTCGCGTTGGGGGCGATGGCTGGTAGCGTCGCCCGATTCGCGTCCGGGCTGTTCCGGCGCCTTTGAAACAACGCAATGAAAGCCATCACCACCGCCGCCCTCGCGCTCGGCCTTCTGGCCGGCTCCGCGACCGCTGCCGACACCAAAATGACCCTGAAAGACGACAAGGACAAAGTCAGCTACAGCATCGGCCTCAACATCGGTCGCAGCATGAAGCAGGAAGGGCTGGACATCAACCCAGACGCCCTCGCCGCCGCGATGAAGGACGTGTTCGGCGGCGCGAAGCCGCAGCTCACGGATGAGGAGGTGCAGCAGGTGATGCAGGACTTCCAGAAGAAGATGATGGCCAAGCAGATGGCCGCCCGCGAGGAAGGCCTGACCAAGAACAAGGTCGAAGGCGAGAAATTCCTGGCCGACAACAAGAAGAAGGAAGGCATCAAGACCACCGCCAGCGGCCTGCAATACAAGGTCATCAAGGACGGCACCGGCAAGACGCCCAAGGCCACCGACACGGTGAAGACCCACTACCGCGGCACGCTGATCAACGGCACCGAGTTCGACAGCTCCTACAAACGCGGCGAGCCGGCGGAATTCCCCGTCAACGGCGTCATCAAGGGCTGGACCGAGGCGCTCCAGCTCATGAAGGAAGGCGCGAAGTGGCAGCTTTTCATCCCCTCCGACCTGGCTTACGGCGAGCGCGGCGCGGGCAAGGACATCGGGCCGAACTCGACGCTCATCTTCGACATCGAGCTGCTCTCGGTGAAGGCCGGGCAGTAAGGCTCAACTCAAATTGCGAAGGCCGCGTCCGGCAACGGACGCGGCCTTTTGCGTTCTTCCCGAACTGCCAGGAGCAAAGAGGGACTTTGGGAGTGCGGTGACTCATCACCGTTTTCCGCAGGCGACTTGTCGCCGTCGAAGTTCGTGGCGCGCACTTCCGAAGTTCCCTTTGCCATCACATGCTTTCCGGCTTTCGACGGCGACACGTCGCCTTCCGAAGGCGGCGAGAACTCGCCGCACTCCAAGAGCAAGGCGGACGGGACCGCGTGCTACTTCGCCGCCGGCGCGTTGGTGACCGCGGCAGGGACGGCATTGCTGCCAGCGGGCGGTGTCGGAGGCTGGACAACCTTCGGCGGGAAAACGGTTTTGTATTTCACCGGGCCGGGCAGGTAGTCGTCCAGCTTGCCGATGGACCAGCAGTAGCCCAGGCCGACGATGGCCAGCAGGATGAGCCGTGCCTTCCACGGGTTCGGCTTCTCCGCGTAAGGGTCGTCGAGTGAGCGCTCGGCGTTCGCCGGGAGCTTGGCCACGTGCGTGAGCGCCGCGCCAAACGGGACGTTCATCTTGGCCTTGGTGTTGATGGCCCAGCCGTTGGCGTCGAGAATAGGAGCAAGATTGCGCTGCCGGAGTTTTAGGTAGGCCAGCAGCATCGAGGGTCCGGAGATCAGCAGCACGATGCCAAGGATGCCCAACGGCATCCAGATGCCGAGGCCGAGCAAAGTGCCGAGGAACATGCCGATCATGCCGCTGATACCGCTCATGGCCGTGCCGACCAGCGCAATTGTGCCAAGGTCGAGCTTCTTCGGCTCGGCGGGGGGCGCGGGCTTGGCCTTGTCTGCCTGGGCGACGGCGGTGGCCGTAGCCCCGACCTTGGCCTGGGACTCCGCCTCGGCGGCAGCGGCGCGCTTCGCGATCTGCTCCTCCACGAGGCGAACGAACTTCTTGTAGGGCGACCAGAAGGCCTCGCGGATGCTGATGGGGTTCGCAACGATCTTGGTGATGGTCGCATCCCAATCCTGCCCCTTGCGGTCGTAGAACACGCCATTGCGCCCGACCATGAGGTTGTCGGAGTCGCCGTCGGTGAAGATGGCGACGATGGTTTTCTTCGCGCCGCCGGGCCGGGTGATGTCGCAGTAAGCCAGATAAGCTCCGGAAAGACCGGCAAGCGCGGCGTGCTTGCCGGCGTCCACGACCTCGACGCACAGGTGGCACGTGCGCGCATCGAGATACAGCGAGCCAGCCTGAAAGATGGAGCCGCGCCGGCCATAGAATTCCCCGAAGCTTACGGAGTTGTTCAGCAAGCGCACGAGGTCGCGCTGGAAAAGCAGCAGCTTCTCGACCGCGCCGATCTGCTTGAACTCGCCTTCGAGCGCGGCGTCCTGGGCGATGAGCGCGGTGAGCCGGGCCTTCGCATCCCCGGCCAGCAACTCGCGGACGCGGGCCAGGCCGAGCTTCTCCACGCTCGTGGCGGGCTTGGCCGCAGCCCACGCGTTGTAGGGTGCGACCATGGATTGAAGCGCCGACCAATCGCCTTCGGAGAGCGCCTTCCTGTCATGCTCGTTGAGCAACGGTTCAACCGCGGCAGCCCGTAAATTATCCACGGCGCCCTGCCAGGCTGGGTTGACGCCTTCCGTCAGTGGCAGGGGACGCGCTGGCGCGACGTGGGCCAGCGGCAGCCTGGCGATGTCTTCGGAGCCCGCCGTCAGCTCCTTGGCAGCCAGGGCGATGAAATCCGCTTCAGCCCGGTTCAGCGGGCCCGCGGCGCGCGAATCAAACGCTGCCAGGCGGCAGCGCGCGAAGTAATCGTCGGCTTTGACCTTGATGGTCTTGATGGCGGCAGACGCCGCCGCCGTGGCGTCGCCGAGCGGCCGGATGCTCTGCTGGTCCGCCTCGGCCTTCTGATGCCAGTCCGAAAAAGCCTGCGCCTCGGCAAAGAATTGGTCCACCTTGGCCTGATTGATGCCGGACTTGCCGCTCCGGTCGGGCACGCCGCCCACGGTGGCCAGCAGGTCTTCCACCGCCTGCTTCAAGGCGGGTTCACCGGCGGAGTCAGCGGGCACCACGCCGTCGCCATTGAACTGGGTCGCGGAGAAAATCTTCGCCGTGTCAGCCACGTCCGCGAGCGAGATGGCGGCGGCGTCCGCCTTGCCCAGATTCGTGAGGATCCGTTTAGCGGCGACGGCGATGGCCTCGTCCTTGATGGCCGTGAGCGCCACGGAGTCGCCCCCTTTGAAGAGGTCATCCGCATTCTGGCGCGTGCTGACGGCCCACTTCACGGCGGCGAGCAACTCGGGCGGACGGATGCGCCCGTCCTTGTCCGTATCGATCAGGTCCAGGGTCTTGGTATCAAACTCAATGCCCCGTGTCGGCACCGCCAGAGCCACCCACAGTTTTTGGTCGAGCTGTTCAAGGCTGGCCAGGTCGGCACCGCTGCGGAAGGCAACCTGGTTGACGCCGCCAGCGCTGAAGAATCTCCACGGGTGGGCAGATGAGTTGGCCTCGTTCATAAGCAGGCGAAGGCTAGCGAGAGGTCGAGGCAGCTGCAAACTCAGAAACGCGCCGCCATGCGGTAGGCGGCTGGCGCAGCCGCCCAAAAACAAGGGGCCCGGACGACGTCTGGGCCCCTCAATCGAAACCTGCCGTTGGCGCTTTAGAAGACGCGGGTGCTCTCCTCCTCGACGACGGGAGAACTCAGGCTGTCCTCGGTGAAGGTGAACTTCACGCGGGTATCGCCCACGCTCACGCCACGGGCGGTAAGCCGGAACTCAGCGACGCCTTTCGGGGCCAGGCGCGGGATCGTCTGGAACTTCACATTCTGACCGTTGATGGTGCCCTGTTGGGTGGCCACCGGAGCGATGCTCTCCGGGAAGGCGGCCGACGTGTTGATGTTAACGAGGTCTGCCGAACCCTGATTCGTGATCCGAACGGTGTAGGTGGTCTGATTGCCGATCAGGATCGGGTCGGGGTCATCCACAACTTCGACCAGGATGGCGCCGACGCCGCGCCAGAGCGTGCAGGCCTCGGCCCGGGCGCCCTGCCCTTCGGCGCTGGTGACAACGGCGGTGTTGCAGTGGCTGCCGGCCGTGGCCGAAGTCAGCGTGAGCGTGAAGGATTTCTTCTCTCCGGCGGCCAGTTCCGACAGGCGCCAGGTGGCCACGTTGCCCGCCACGGTTGCGCCGGCGGCGGTAACGATGCGGGTGGCAGCGGGGGCAGTATCAGTGATGACAAGGTTGGTCAGCTTGGTGTCCCCGGTGTTGCTCACGGTGATGGTGTAGTCGGCGGCCTTGCCGAGGAACTGCTCCTTGGTGCCGACCTTCAAGAGTTCCACGCCGGGCACCAGGATCGTGGTGCAGGCTTCAGCGTTGGCCGTGGTGGCATTGCTCGCGGTGGCGGTGGCCGTGTTGCACTGGCGGCCGCGTTTGGCGGCCTTGAGCAGGACGGTCTGGGTGCGGGACTGACCGGGGGCCAGGTCGCCGATGTTGAAGGTCAGCTCCTTTTGGCCGCTGCTGTGCGTGAGGCCCTCAGGGATCTTGTCCGTCACGACCACGCCGCGGGCGATGGCACTGCCGGGGTTGGAGACCGCCAGGGTGTAGGAAATGTCCTGCCCGAGGGTCGCCGTGGCGGGACCGGTCTTGGTGAGGGCCAGGCCGGGCTTGCCCACCACGCCGTAAGCGCAGGCACGGGAGAGCGCAAAGACGGTGGCGCAGGAGCCAATGCGGCCTTCGCGCTCCGGTCTGAGCCAGACCTTGATGTTCTGGGTCTGGCCGGCGTCCAGCTCGGCAAACTTCCAGGTCAGATCGCGGCCCGAGACCTGCGCGGCCGGTTCGCTCCGCACCAACACCGCGCCTTCAGGCACCACGTCGCGCACGATGACATCGGCGACGTTTTCGTTGGCGATCACCTGAAGCTGCTGTTGAAACTCCTGGCCGAGGGTGAGCTCCGCGGGCATCTGCTTGAGGAGGCGAACATTGCCCGAGTGGCTGGCGGCGCTGGAGGTCACCACCTGCCGGGGCGCCGGGGGCTGAACGGGCGCTGGCTTAAGCACAGGGAGATCCGCTTTGTTACGTTCGATCAGATCAATTGAACGGCCGATGTTGGCACCGTCGTCATCGGCGCGCGCGGAAAGCGCGGGACTACACAGGAGGGCGAGGGTGAGCCAGACGAGTTGTTTCACGATATTGCTTTAGGTTGTTGGTTGCCGACGACCGGCTCCATCCGGAACCGGGATAAAATCAAAACACGCGCGTGCTTTCCTCTTCAATCACCGGTGCGCCCAGACTGTCCTCCGTGAAGCTGAACTTCACGCGACCATCGCCTTCGGCTGCGCCACGAGCCGTGACGGTGAGGGTGGCGCTTTGGCCTACTCCGATGCGGGGGATGGTCTGGAACCGGACGCTGGATCCGGAAACCGTGCCATCCTGGGCCGTGACGGGCGAAACCTCGCGCGGAAAGGTGCCGGTAATGTTGACGTTGGTGAGGTCAGCCGAGCCCTGATTGGTAACCCGGATGGTGTAGGTCGTGGTGCCGCCGATGAGAATCGGATCGGGCGAATCCACGACCTCCACGAGCATCGCGCCCAAGCCACGCCACATGGTGGCGGCTTGAGCGTTGGCGGTGAGGCCCCCGGCGGCGGCCACCACCGAGTTGGCATGCGTTCCGGGAGTTGCGGTGGTAAGCGTCAGCCCGATGCTGCGCCGCTCACCCGGGGCGAGTTGCGCCAACACCCATTGCGCTTGCGTGCCCGTGACCGTGGCTCCGGGGGCGTCAACAATCCGGGTCAAAGGCGGCACCGTGTCCGTGACCGAAACGCTGGCGAGCGGAGTGTCGCCAACGTTGATCACGGTGATGGAGTAATCCGCATTCTTGCCGATGAACTGTTCCGGCGGACCGGTCTTGGTCACCTGCAGGCCCGGCTGGACGATGCTGGTGCAGGCCTCGGCCGTCACGCGGCCGGCGTTGGCACTGGTGGCGGAAGCCGTGTTGCAAACGCGGCCGCGACGGGTGGCACGCAACACAACTGGCAATGTGCGTGACTGGTTGGGGCCCAGATCGCCAAGGTCAAGCGACAGAACGCTTTGCCCCGTTGAGTGCACCAGGCCCTCGGGAACGTTGTCCGTCACGACGACCTGGCGGGCGACGGCGTTGCCGGTGTTGGACACGGTAATTGTGTAGGGGATGTCCTCGCCCACGGTCGCAGTGGCCGGGCCGGTCTTGGTGATGCCGAGGGTGGCGCGGCTGACCGTCGTGAAAGCGCAGGCCCGGGGGACGGCGGAGACGGTGGCGCAGGAGCCGATGCGACCTTCGCGCTCTGGGCGGATCCAAATGCGGATCTCCTTTGTCTGCCCGGCATCCATCTCGGTCCAAGTCCATTCCAACAAAGTGCCGCTCACCTTGGCGGGAGGCTCACTGCGCACGAAGACGGCGCCGTCCGGCAAAAGGTCACGGACGAGAATGTCGGCGACGTTTTCCCCAGCAAAGACGGTAAGCTGATAGGCAAACTCTTGGCCGTAGGCGGCTTCGGCGGGCATCTGTTTCAGCAGGCGCACGCAGCCACAGTTACGGTTGTCCATGGGCGGGGGCGTGGGCAGGGATACAGAGGGCTGGGGTGGCGGCGCGGGCTGGGCCGCGGGAGCCGGACGCGGCGCAGGGGCGGCCACGGGGGGAAGGGTTGCGGGCTTTTTCTTGCCATCGAACTGGATGGGGCGCCCGAGAAAACGGCCGTCCGTGTCCGCGCACACCGGGGAGTAAGGGATGGCGACCAGCGCGAAAAGGATTATCAAGGCAATGCGTTTCAAATGAAGCCTTTCTTGGGGCAGTGTGCGGGCTGGAGACGTCGGCGACAACCGCCAAGTTGCCTTGGCTATAGCTGCGAGTGATCCTCAACGTCAAGCGGACCACCGTGGCTCTGGCTTGGAAAAAGGAGATGGATTCGCCGCTTGTTCACGGGAGCTGACCCCGTTACTTTTGGCGCAAGCCAGCAACAAACACCGCTGCATCAAACGCCATCATGAACCAACCATTTCGCCCCGCCGCCATCCTGCTAGCCGCCACAACCGCCCTTGCCACGTTCATAACCGGCTGTGCCACGACGGGAGGCGATGACCACGGAGGCCACGACCACAACCACGGGTTCGAGGGGGTGAAGCAACTGGTGGCCACCATCCAGCCGACTGCGGGTAACAAGTGCGCCGGCTTCGTGCGCTTCATCGAGGTCGGGCACGTGGTTTACGTGTATGCGGAGATCTCGGGCCTGACGCCGAACGAGAAGCACGCGATGCACATCCACGAGTTTGGCGACGGCACGTCCAACGATGGCATGCGGGCCGGCGGCCACTACAACCCCGAGGACAAAGCGCACGGATTGCCCGGCACCGGTGAACGCCACGCCGGTGATCTCGGCAACCTCCAGGCCGATGCCAGCGGCAAGGCAGTTTACCGGGGTGAGTTCAACGATCTGTCGATGGTGGGCGTGAAGAATCCCATCGTCGGCCGTGGGGTGATCATCCACGCCAAACCTGACGATGGCGGACAACCCGTAGGCAATGCCGGAGCGCGCATCGGCTTCGGCGTGATCGGAGTTGGGAACCCAAAACAGTGACCGCCGCCGTGTCCGGGGCGACCATTGGCAATCCTGAACTCCCCGCCTGAATTCTCACTCCACTCACCGCATCGAAGTCTGCACACATGAAATCCCCCGCATTATCCCGTCGGCGTTTCGTCCAGTCCTCCGGCGCTCTGGGCGCGGTCCTCGCGCTGGCCAAACCTCCCGCCATTCTGCCCGCCGAAAGCCCCGGCAACCGGGTCGTCGTGGGCGTCATGGGTCTCTCGCGCGGCATGGCGCATGTGGCCGGGCATCTGGGCGTGAACAATGTCGAGGTGGCCTATGTGTGCGACGTGGATTCCGCGCGGCTGGCCAGCGGCCTGAAGACGGCTGAGGGCAAGCAACCCACGCGCAAGCCGCAAGGGGTGGGTGATTTCCGGCGAATTCTGGACGACAAGAACGTGGATGCGGTATCGATCGCCGCGCCTAACTTCTGGCACACGCCAGCAGCCATCCTGGCGATGCAGGCCGGCAAGCATGTGTATGTCGAGAAGCCCGGCAGCCATAATCCTTGGGAGGCCGAGGCGATCGTGGCCGCCGCCGCCAAATACAAGCGCAAGTGCCAGATGGGCAACCAGCGCCGCAGCTACGCGAACGTCATCGAAGGCATCCAAAAACTCCGCGAGGGTGTCATCGGCAAGGTGCTGTTCTCCCGCTGCTACTACAACGGCGCGCGACCGAGCATCAAGAAGGGCCAGCCTGGCCAGCCCCCCGCGACCTTGAACTGGACTCTGTGGCAAGGCCCCACGCCCGAGCGCCCCTACAAGGACAACCTCCACCCCTACAACTGGCACTGGCACTGGCATTACGGCGGCGGTGAAATGGCCAATAACGGAGTTCACGCGCTGGATGTTTCTCGCTGGGGCCTCGGCGTCGACTACCCCACCAAGGTCACCTTCCTGGGCGCGCGTTACCATTTTGCCGATGATCAGGAGACCCCCGACACCGGCAGCGCGGTCTACGACTTCGGCCATTGCGGCGCGTCGTGGGATGACAGCTCCTGCAACCCCCGCAAGGGCGAGAAGAACCCGTTTGTCGCCTTTTACGGGGAGAAGGGGATGATGGCGATGAGCGGTGGCAACGACTACACGGTCTTCGACAACGCGGGCAAGGAAGTGGACAAGAAATCCGGCGGACCCGGAGGCGGCGACGTCCCGCACTTCCAAAACTTCTCCGATGCGATCCGCGAGAACAAACCGCTTAACTCGCCCATCAGCGAAGGCCAAAAGAGCGCGCTGCTCTGTCACCTCGCCAACATTGCCTACCGCACGGATTCGGTGCTGAAAATCGATCCGAAGACCGGGCGCATCCTGGACAATCCGGAGGCGCAAAAGCTTTGGAAACGCGAGTATCGCCCGGGTTGGGAGCCCAAGGTCTAGCTTGGCCGGAGCGTAACGCATCCGCTCCTTGGCAGATTCTCGATGGCAGGATGCGTGGCCATCCGGTGAAAGCTTGGACCAACCAAAGGATGAGGTTTTCCGCACCTTTGCTTTGACCATGCCGAAAGCGGGCGTTAAATCATCCGCGGTGTTTGTATTTGGGTAGGCTCCGCCTCATGAACTTGCCATGTTACCTGCTGGCCGCCGGGATGAACTCCCAGCTTAATTACATCTGGGAGAAGGCGACCATCGAGGCAAAGGTCATCATCGTCTTCCTGATGATCTTCTCCATGTTCGCCTGGTCGGTGATGGTGTCCAAGGGTCTGCAAATGCGCCGTGCCCGCCGGCTCAACGAGCTGTTCATGACCGAGTTCCGCGTGCAAAAAGCCGTGCTCGATATCCATGATCGCCGCGTGCAGGTCGAAGGTTGCCCCCTGTTCACGGTGTATCAGGAGGGCTGCATCGAAACCGAGGCGCGGCTGAAGCAGCCCGACGGCACCCGGAAAAAGCACGTCTCGCTCAAGTCCATGGAACACATCAAGCGGACGATGGAGGGAACGGTCGCCCGTGAAGCCCTCGTTCTGGAGTCCGGGATCATCCTGTTGGCGCTGGCGGTCAGCGGCGCGCCGTTCCTCGGACTATTGGGCACGGTGTGGGGGGTGATGGACACCTTCGCCGGGGTGGCCCAAGCAGGACGGGCGGACCTGGCGGCAATGGCCCCCGGCGTGGCCGCCGCGCTCGTCACCACCGTGGCCGGACTCCTCGTGGCCATTCCTTCAATGTTCGGCTACAACTGGCTGGTCCATAACCTCCGGGTGCTCACCGTTGAGTTGGATAACTTCGCCCAGGAACTGGCCTCCAAGTTGGAAACTGAGTTTCTCCAGGACGAATGAACGGCAACCCGCAAAGGCCTTTTGCCGCCCCCGTTAATCTGGGTGTCGGCATCCAGTTCGCCCGTGCGGCCGAGCCGGCGGTCAACGCAGCAGCAGCGCGCGGCCTATTTGGGCTCGCATGACGGACCATGAGACGTTTTTCCCAACGCAATTCCCTCGTGACGTTGAGCGAAATCAACATCACGCCGCTGCTAGACCTTGCGTTCGTGCTGCTCATCATCTTCGTCATCACCACACCGATGCTCGAAGGCTCGCTGAACCTCAACCTCCCCGCCGAAGCCCCGAGCGCGGACAAGGCCCGTCCGCCGAAGGCCGAAGACATCCGCACCGTGGAGATTGACCGCGCGGGCGGCTACCGGCTGCAAAAGGTCCCCATGACGCTGCCCCAGATGGAAGCCCGGCTGGTGGCGGACTTCCGCGCCAACCCGAATCTCATCGTGCGCGTCCGGGCGGACAAGGACGGCAAGCTCGATTTCGCCGCCCGCGTCATGGAGTTATGCCAACGCAACGGCATCACGCAATTCAGCTTCAGCACCGAACTGCGATGATGAGCAGACCATTCGCGGCATCCTGCAGCCGGGCCGCGGGAGCTTCGGCGCATAACTTCCGTCCAACCTGCTGATTGCGGATGAATTCGCCGGGCCCAGCCCATATCCATTGACCTAGTGAACCAGCGGCTTCAGACCAAATGCTTCATCGCCTCGGCCGCCACCCACGCGCTGCTGGTTCTGATTGTCTTCGTGGCGCCCGCCTTCCTTCCGGAGAAACCCCGCCCCGCCGCACCGGTCATGCGGATGATTGATGCGCGCTTGCTGGACCGCCTCGAGTCTCGCCCCCTCCCGGCAGCTGCGGCTCCCGCTCCTGCTGCCGTGCCTGCCCCTCTGCCGGTCGAACCCGTCGAGCCGCCGGCCGCAGCGAAAGTCACGCCACCCCAGCCCGTCCCGCCCCCTCCGCCGCCGCCCGCTGCTAAACCGGTTGCCAAACCGACCGAACCGCCCAAGCGCGAGCCGGTGAAAGAAACGCCCAAGCCCGCGAAAGTGGAGCCAAAGGTTTTGGCCACCAGCCCGAAAGGCAAGGAGGCCCCCACGAAGAAAGACTCACGCAAAACAAAGGAACCCGAGCCAACTTCGCCCTCCAAATCGGCTTCTACCAAGCCCGCGCCCACGAAGGAAACGCCCGCCAAGTCCACCATCAAGATTGCCGACATCAAGAACCTCACTTCCCGCAAAGCCGATGAGGATGCCAAGGCAAAGCAACGCGCCGAAGCCGAGGAGCGCGCGCAGGCTGCGGCCCAAGCCGCCGCCGCCCGGGCTGCGCTCGCCGCCCACCAGCAGCGCGTGGCCAAGATGAATTCCATCCTCGGTGGAATTTCCGGCGGGCTCTCCTCCCCGGTAGACATCAACATTGACGCGGGCGGCGGACCGAACGCCGGAGCCTTCCTCGAATACGGCCAGATGATGGTGCAGGTCTACGAGCGAAGCTGGCTGCTGCCCGGCACGGTCAACGATTCGACCGCCGTGGTGAGCGTGACCGTGACCGTGGCCCGAAACGGCCGCGTGCTGAACTGGGACATTCGCAAGGGCAGTGGCAACAGCGGGATTGACAAGTCAGTGCGCGAGACGCTTCAAAAGGTCATGCAGTTCGAGCCGTTCCCGGCCAGCTTCCGGGAGGCCCAGCGCACCTTCAACATCGACTTCAACCTCAAAGCCAAACGCACCACCGGATGAATTTGAACCGCCGCCAGTTTGCCGCCTCCCTTGCCCTTTCCCTTTCCTCGCTGTCGGTGCGGGCGCAGGAGCCGAAGTTCGATGTGACGCGCTATCGCGACGGCTCGCAGGCCATCCCCATCTCGCTCAGCGGCTTCAGCGGCGAAGTTGCCAGCGCCTTGCGCTTTGATCTCGAAGTGGGCGGGTGCGTGGTGGTGGGCGCGGACCAGGCACAGGTGCTGGTGCATGGCAGCAACGGCGCCAAGCTCGAGGGCTTCGTCTCAGACCGCCAGAAGAACTACCTGCTCGCCAAAGCCTACACCGGGGCAAATCAGCGTCAGTTGGCCCATGCCTTTGCGGATGATGTGATTTTCGCGCTCACCCAGACGCGCGGGATTGCCCAGACCAGGGTGGCTTTCAAGGTTAAGGCCGCCAATAACACGGGCGAAGTCTACATCGCCGACTACGACGGCCACGGCGCACAGCCGGTCACCGCTGACCATGCCATTATCGCCGCGCCATCTTGGGGTGCGGGCAGCCAGTGGCTCGCCTACACCTCCTACAAGCTCGGCAACGCCGATATCTTTTCCCACAACTTGGCCACGGGAGAACGGCACATCGTCGCCCGTTACGGCGGGTCGAATCTTTCCCCAGCCGTCGCGCCCGGGGGCCGTTTGGTGGCGATGGTCCTGAGCAAGGGCGGCAAACCTGACCTCTACGTGGCCGACATTCATGGGCGTGGCCTGCAACAGCTCACGCGCTCGCGCGAAGGCGTCTCCTCGCCCTGCTGGTCGCCCGACGGCCAGAGCATTTGCTACGTCTCCAACGACGACGGCCCGGCCCTGCTCTACCGCATCGGCGCCCACGGCGGTGCGCCGCAGCGCATCCGCACCGTGGGCGTTTACAACGCCACCGAGCCGGACTGGTCGCCCGACGGCAAGTGGATCGCCTTCACGACGCAACGCAGCGGCTTTGAAGTGTGCGTTGTGCCCGCTGCCGGCGGCGACGTCCAAAGCCTCGTTTCCGGACAGGATCCCGTGTGGGCGCCGAACTCGCGCACGGTCATGTTCTGCAAACGCGGACGCGGCGGCCCGCTTTCCCTGTCTCTGCTTGACGTGCCCACCAAGCGCGTCAAGGATGTGCCGCTGAAATTTGGGAATTGTTCCCAGCCCGCGTGGGCTCGTTGACGCTTTCACCTGCAGATTACTGAATCATGAAAAAGTCCCTTTTCCTCAAGCTCGCCACCGTCGCTTTGCTGGCCGCCGTCACTGCTACCGGCTGCAAAAAGACGCCCAAGAACGTCACCCCAATCCACGGGCAGCCGACCCGGGTGGGCACGGGGACGGGCGGGGGCCCAATAAACCCGGACGCCTCTCCCACTCAGCCTTTGCCTGGACCCGGCACGGGACTACCGGGCACCGGGACGGCTGCCGGAATTGGGACCACCCCCATCTCCACACCGCAACCTCCTCCGTTTAATCCCAATGTCCCCGGCGGCGGCGGGCCTGCTGGCAACTTGGACGAGTTTGAGGGCATGTGGAAGGATGCCAGCGCTTTTGCCGGGAACACGGTCTTTTTTGACTACGACAAATCAGTCGTGAAGGCTTCGGAACTCGGCAAGCTCCAGCCCGTCATTGCCGCGCTCAAGGCTGCGCCGCAAAACAAGCTCCTCATCGAGGGCCACTGCGACGAGCGCGGCACGGAGGAATACAACCGCGCCCTCGGCGAGCGCCGCGCGCTGGCCATCCGCGAGCGGCTGGCCAAGTCGGGCATTTCCCCCGATCGCATCCGCACCGTGAGCTTCGGCGAAGACAAGCCCTCCGCTCTCGGCCACGACGAAGCGGCTTGGGCGAAAAATCGCCGGGGAGAACTCATTCTCCTGAAGCCCAAGAATTAACTTGAACGCTTCCCGGCTCTTCGCGTCCAATAGCCGGACGTTTGCCAGCGATGGCAGACACCGAAAGACATCCGCCTGATGCCGGCATCCGCCAGATGTGTTTCGCAAACCTAAACAGTTAGTGAAACCATGAACGCATCTATGTTAGCCATGCTCGGTTGGCCGGAAATCATCGGCATCCTCGTCGTCGTCCTGATTCTCTTCGGAGCCAAGAAGCTCCCTGAACTCGCCAAGGGCCTCGGCCAGGGCATCAAGGAGTTCAAGAAAGCTTCCAGCGACATGCAGAATGAGCTGCATCGCTCAGTGGCCGAGGAGCCCCAATACGCTCCGCCGCCGAAGCCGGCAGCGCCGCCCGCCGAAGCCGCCGCCCCCCTGCGTCAAGAGCCGGCTGGAAACCTGCGCCAAGACCCAAAGGCAAAAGCCTAATTCCAAAGGCAACCTCGCGCGAGTTAGGCCATGGCGAAGGAGCCAGAGGGCGTGTCCCCGCAGCCTGTCCGGCCGGATGACCCAAAGTCATCCGGAGGTCAGCCCTCGCCCAATTCCACAAACCAACCCGAACCGCCCGTCAGTTCGCCACTGGGTGCGGTGGAGGCATCTCAAGGAATTACACCTCCAGGCGGCACACCGTCCGCAGCCGCGCCCAATTCCAACTCGCCCCCGGCCGCAAGCCCGCAGCTCCCGCCCGCGCCGGTGCCCCAGAACCCCGAGGGGTTTCCGGCCGCCGAAGTTAGCCGCACCGCCCCTGAAGATGCCGGCAACGCCAGTTTGGCCCCCGAGGCACCGCCGGCGCATGAGCCCGATCCTTATCATCAGGAGCATCAGCACGACTACGGCAGCGAGTATCATCACCACGATGATCCGCATCACCACGGCGACCATTACGGTGACCACCACGGCGGTTATCACCACGATGACCAATCCCATCATCACAGTGGGGAAGATTATCAGTATCAACCCTACACCCCGCCACCGCCTGAAGAAGAGCACGGGTTCGTCAAGGCCGTGCGGTCGGTCACCAGCGCGCTGAAGGGCGACGATGATCCCGCCAGCGAGGGTGGCGGCCCGGTGAAGCCGTTCCTTGACCACCTTGAAGACCTGCGGTGGATGCTCATCAAGGTCACGGTGAGCCTGCTGGTGGCAATGATGGCCTGCTTGGTGGGGGCCAATGCGCTGGTGAAGCTGCTGGTCTGGCCGTTGAAAGAGGCGCGGGTGCAGTCCCAAAATGAGGCTTTGAAGCTCAACAAGCCGCAGGAAGAGGTTCCCCTCATGCTAGGCACCAATCGAATTGGCCTCCTGTCCCTGCCCCGGCTTGGCATTGATCCCGTCTTCAACCACACCAACACTGTGGCCCATGTGCGCAGCGTGGAAGTTGTCCCGGTGGATGTGGGCACGAACAAGCTGCTGGGCCTGCAAATCACGACCAATGCGCCCGCCTCGCTCGATCCGCTGGTGGAACTCATCATCCTGGGCCCGCTGGACGTCATCTGGATCACGCTCCAACTGGCATTTTTTGGCGGGCTCGTGCTGGCCGCGCCGTTTGTGTTCTATTTTATCGGCGAGTTCGTGCTGCCCGCCCTGCGGGTGAACGAGAGGGAATTTCTCAAACCCTTCGCCATCTGGGGCACGATCCTGTTCCTTTCCGGCGTGGCCTTTTGCTACTTCATCATCCTGCCGCTGATGCTGCGGATGACCGTCGAATTCTCGCAATGGCTGGGTTTCAGCGCGGAGCAATGGCGCGCGCAGGAATACCTGAGCATGGTGCCGAAATTCCTGCTGGCAATGGGCCTGAGCTTTGAGATGCCCGTGATCATCCTGACCATCGTGAAGATCGGCCTGCTTGACTCGAAGAAACTGAGCTGGTTCCGGCCCTACTTCGTGGTCATCAACCTCTTTGTCTGCGCCGTGGTCAGCCCGTCCGGTGATCCGTTCACCATGTTCCTGATGGCGCTGCCGTTGTGCGTGCTATACGAGGCGTGCATCATCATTGCCCGCTTCTGGGAGTGGCGTGACCGCCGGCGTGAAGCGGCACAACAGGCGGGCGACAAGCCCTAACAGCGCCTGAGCTTGGGAAGGCGGTCAGCCGGCCGCGAGGCTGGCGAGAACCGTTGGCATTTGCCCGGCTGCCGGCTATTTTGCGGCATGATTAAAGCGAGCGACGCCTCCAGCATCCCCCCCGCCAACCCTGCGGATGTCCGGGCGAAAGCCCCCCTCCACGACGTGCAGAGCGGCCGCGACCACCGTGAACTCCGCATCGACAAGGTGGGCGTGCGCGGGCTGCGGTTCCCAATCCAGATCCGCGACAAGGCCCATCAGCACCAGAACACCATCGCCACCATCAGCATGTGCGTGGACCTGCCCAAGGAGTTCAAGGGCACCCACATGAGCCGCTTCATCGAAGTGCTCAACGCCCACGGCTCCGTCGTCCACGTGGAAAACATCGAGGACATCCTGCACGCCATGCAGGCCAAGCTTCACGCCGCCACCGCGCATCTGGAGATGGAGTTCCCCTTCTTCCTCACCAAGAAGGCCCCCGTCACCGGCAAGGAGGGCGTGATGGATTACACCGCCCGCTTCTCCGCCACGGCCAGCGGCAAGGAGATTGATTTCGTGCTCACCGTGGTCGTGGGCGTCACCACCTTGTGCCCCTGCTCCAAGGCCATCTCCAAATACAGCGCCCACAACCAGCGGGGCAATGTCACCGTCGCCATCCGCTCGGACAAGGTCGTCTGGATCGAGGACCTAATCGCCCTCGTCGAGGCCAGCGCCAGCAGCGAGCTGTATTCCCTCCTCAAGCGGCAGGACGAAAAGGCCGTCACCGAGCGCGCCTATGAAAACCCGGTGTTTGTGGAGGACCTCGTGCGCAACGTTGCCCTCAAGCTCAACGCCCACCGTGACGTGACGTGGTATCGCGTCGAGGCCGAAAACTTCGAGAGCATCCACAACCACAACGCCTACGCGTGTCTGGAGAAGGGTTGAATCTCCCAGCTCCCGCCGCGCATCCACTCGTATGACCATCGGTGTGCCCAAGGAGATCAAGGCGCAGGAAAACCGTGTCGCCCTCCTGCCCTCAGCCGCTTACCAGCTCGTCAAGCGTGGCCATCAAGTCATCGTCGAGCGCGGTGCGGGCGCGGGTTCCGGCTATCCCGACAGCGACTACGAGCGCGCCGGCGCAACGCTGGTGAGCGGGCACGCCGAGGTCTTTGCCCGTGCCGACTTGATCGTGAAGGTCAAGGAGCCGCTGCCCGCCGAGTATCCGCTGCTGCGCCCCGGTCAGTTGCTCTTCACCTACCTGCACCTTGCCGCGAACCGCGAGCTGACTGACGCGCTGCTCAAGTCCGGCGCAACGTGCATCGCCTACGAGACCATCGAGGTCAACCGCCGCCTGCCGCTGCTCGAACCCATGAGCGAGATCGCCGGGCGCATGAGCGTTCTCGTGGGCGGCTACTTCCTCGCCAAGCACTGCGGGGGCAACGGCGTCTTGCTCGGCGGCGTCCCCGGCGTCCTGCCCGGGCGGGTCGTCGTCCTCGGCGGTGGCGCGGCAGGCGTCAACGCCGCCCGCATGGCGCAGGGTCTCGGCGCGGACGTGACCATCCTCGAAGTGGACCTGGAGCGGATGCGCTTTCTCGACATCACTCTCCACACCGCGCACACGCTCTACTCCAACGAGGCCCACCTCATGGAGCTCCTCCCGACCGTGGATCTGCTCATCGGCGCGGTGCTCGTGCCGGGCGCCAAAGCCCCGAAACTCATCCGCCGCGAGATGCTCCGCCAGATGCGCCCGGGCAGCGTGCTCGTGGACATCGCGATCGATCAGGGCGGCTGTGCGGAAACCTCCCGTCCCACCACGCACCAAGATCCCGTCTTCACCGAGGAAGGCGTCCTCCACTACTGCGTTGCGAACATGCCTGCCGCCTACGCCCGCACCGCCACGCAGGCTTTGACCAACGTCACCTACCGTTACGTCGAGCAACTCGCCGATCTTGGCCTCGCGGACGCCTGCCAACGCCAGCCCGCGCTCCTGGGCGGGATCAACGTGCAGGCGGGCAAGCTCACCTGCCGGGCCGTGGCGGAGGCGCATGGGCTGCCGTTTGCTACGGCGGCGGTATAGCGGCGCTCTGTCGGTGCCGGGTTTGGGTGACTGGCAGGCAGAATTTCCGTGTCCTCACGGCGTTCGGCGGTCACCGACCGCCTCTACCGGCACTGCAAACTTCAAACTTCCCTCCGTTTGCCCGTGTCCTATCTTCCGTAGCGCAGCCCAAACTAGCTTATAACGCCTGGCTGCTGCGAACGTCACCTCAGCACATCTCGCTTATGATAATGGCCGACATCCTCAAAATCTTCCTCCTCATCGTCGGAGCAATCCTCATCTTTATCGGCTTCTGGCTCGCGGCGGAGGCGCTGTTCCCCACCCTGGTGGAACGGGCCCGGAACCAATACAGCCGTCCCTATAAACTCACCTTCGCTGGCCTCGCCATGGCCGCACCGTTCGTCCTCGGTGCCATCGCAATCTTCAAGATCAGCCACCCCGTCATGAACATCCTTGCGTTTGTTCTCCTCGCGGTAGTCCTCTTCGGTGGTCTGGCCGGATCCGCCGGTCTCGCCAAACGCATCGGGCTGGGTCTGCCGTCGCCCGTGGATGATGCCCAGCCGTGGCGGCGCGTGCTGCGCGGCGGCATCGTGCTGGTCCTCACCTTTCTGCTGCCGTTTATCGGCTGGCTGGGACTGACCATCTGGACCTTGGTGACCGGCTGCGCCGCCATGGTCTTCGCCGTGCGGGAAGCGAAAACTCCCAATGTGCCTGCCGAGCCGGCACAGGCACCGAAGGTTGAACCGCCGGCTCTGCCGTCTGCTGCATGAACTTCACCCGCCGCCACTTCCTCCAAGCCGGCTCCGCCGCCTCGCTCGGTGCGCTCGCCATCGGCTGCGACAAGATCGAAGTCCCCACCGCCCTGCGCATCGGCCCGCGCGACGTCACCGTGCCGGACGGGCCTTACACCGTGCCGACGGGCAACGAGATTGACCTCGTCTCGCACGCGTTGAACCGCCTCACTTTCGGACCTCGCCCGTGGGATTACCATCGCACCCGCAAGCTCGGCGACACCGAACAGGCCGCCTTCGACGCCTTTCTCGACCAACAGCTCGCGCCCGAGAAGATTGACGACCCCGCCGCTGAAAACGCCGTCCGCCGCTTCGAGGTGCTTCAGGAGCCGCTCGGCGAACTCTTCGAGTATCAGGACAAGCACCTGCTCGACGCCTTGGTCCGCAGCACCGTGCTGCGCGCCGTGTTCACCGAGCGCCAGCTCTACGAGGTGATGGTCAACTTCTGGAGCGACCACTTCAGCATCGACCCCTCCAGGG
>CAZQEW010000074.1:0-21902 GCA_964591495.1 uncultured Klebsiella sp. | reverse complement strand
GCGTGTGGTGGTAGGTGTCGAAGCCGACATCCTCCAGGTCGTTGTGCTTGCCGCCGGCGCGGATGCATTTCTGGGTGTCGGCGGCGCGGGTATCGAGCGAGGGGATCGCGCCGGCCCACTTGGAGACATCGGCCTTGCGTTCGCCGAGGAAGATCGGGACGAACTGGTTCATGCCGGCATTGGTGAACAGCAGGTTGGGGCTGTCCGGCATGAGCGAGGACGAGGGGACGAGGGTGTGCTGCTTCGACCGGAAGAAGTCGAGGAACGACTGGCGGATTTGGGTGCTGGTCATCATGGCGGACAAAAGTAATCAGTATTCAGTCTTCAGTAATCAGTTGGCTCGGTTCGGGTGTTCTGGCCGGCGAGGTGGCTCACTGAACACTGGTAACTGAACACTGAATACTTTCGGTAAACAGGGCGGGCAGCATAGGCGAGGCAGGGCGAGCAAGGCGAGGGAGATTTGCGGCGCAGCGATGCCGAGCGGGGACCGGCATAAGCTTTGACTTGCCCCCCCGGCCACCCTAAGTTCGCCTCACAATGCTCGCCGTTGGCAGCAAAACAGCGACCGCCCAGCCCCCCGGTTCGGCTCCCGAAGAATCCCGCAACGTCTGGAAGCGGATCGTGGAGCCCGTGCAGCCTTTTTTGGACGCCGTCTCGCGGCGACTGGAGGAGCAGGTGGGGGCGTTTGACCCGGAGATTTCCGCGTATGCCCGTTATGCCCTGTCCAATCAGGGCAAACAGCTCCGCCCCGCACTGGTGGCGCTGGCCGCCAATGCCGCCGGACGCACTACGGATGACCATGTGACCGTCGCCGTGGTCATCGAGATGGTGCACCTGGCCACGCTGGTCCACGACGATGTGATGGATGCAGCGGAAATCCGCCGCCGGCGTCCGACCCTGGCGGCCAACTGGGGCAATGAGATTTCCGTGCTGGTGGGCGACTGCCTCTTTGCCCATTCCCTGCGGCTGGCGGCGAGTTTCCCCACGCCGGTGATCTGCCGCGCGGTGGCATCGGCCACGAACACGGTCTGCTCCGGCGAAATCCTTCAGACGCACCGGCGGTTGAACTTCGCCGTGAGCCGCGCGGAGTATTTCAAGGTGCTGGGCATGAAGACCGCCGAGCTGTTCGCGCTCTCGTGTGAGCTGGGCGCGCTGCTGGCCGGCGCGGGTGCGGCTGAGCGCAAGGCGTTGCGTGACTACGGCATGGCGCTGGGCACGGCGTATCAGATTTACGACGATTGCGTGGACGTGTTTGGCTCCGAGGCGAGCGTCGGCAAGTCGCTGGGCACCGACCTTGCCAGCGGCAAGCTCACCCTGCCCATCCTTGTTGTGCTGGAACGGGCGAACGCCGAGGAAAAAGCCCGACTGCGCGAGCTGGTCGAGGCTTGGCGGCCGCACCACCTCGAAAAGGTGGTGGAACTGCTCCGGCAACATGACGCGCTCAAGGAGTCCCGCCGGGTCATCTTCCAGTATCTGGCGGAGGCAAACAAAGCCCTCGAGATCCTGCCGGAAAGCGAAGGCCGCGCGGCGCTGCCCATGTTGAGCGAATTCCTCGGTCGCCAGACAATCGCGCTGGGGGGCTAAGCGGCATGGCTGAAGTCTCCGCAGCTGCCTTCACCCCGGCTGACACCGCCCCGCAGCCGGACGATCTCACCTTGGTCCGCCGCGCCCAGGGCGGCGATGTAAACGCCTACGACGAGCTGGTGCGGCGCTATCAGCGGCAGATTTACGGGGTCATCTACCACATGACCTCGCATCATGAGGATGCCAACGACCTGACGCAGGAGGCGTTCGTCAAGGCCTGGCAGGCGCTGAAATCCTTCAAGGGGGACTCCAGCTTCTTCACCTGGCTCTATCGCATCGCCATCAACCGCACGCTCAATCATCTCAAGCAGCGCAAGTTCCGGGAGGGCAGACATGCCATTAGCCTGAACGACCTGGACATGGAGGCTGAACGGCACCCGGACCTGGTCGCCATCGTCTCGGACAAAACCCCGCGCCGGGACCTGGCCCTTGATGAGTTGAAGGAAAAATTGAACGCGGCCATGCAGCGCCTGTCCGAGAATCACAGAACTGTGGTGACCCTGCACGACATTCAAGGGCTGCCGCACGACGAGATAGCGAAGATCCTTAATTGCAACACTGCCACGGTGCGAACCAGGTTGTTCTACGCGCGGCAGCAGCTGCAGGGCATACTGGCAGACTACCTGAAGTGATTATGCAACCGGCCCTGAACCAACCGGATGAATTTGAGAAACTGCGGAAGCTCCTGGCGCTGAAGCGGCACGAAGAGCCGCCGCCCGGTTATTTCGATCGGTTGCCGGGGCAGATCCGCAGCCGGATGGCCCAGGCTGAGGCAGTTCCTGAACCGTTCTGGCGGCGGTGGTTTTCAGCTTGGGAGCTTTCCCCTGCGCTCGCCACGAGTTACGCGATCGTGACCTTGGGGCTGGTGTTGGGAGGCGTCTGGCTGGCTCGGCAACCCAACCCGAATGGCGGACAGCAAGTCGTCACCGTGCCGCAGCCCAATACCAATCAGAACCCCGGCTTGGTCACCTCGAACTCGGCTCCGCCGGGCCTCTTCAACACGCCGTCACTGCAGGTGCAGCCTGCGAGCGCGCCCAAGCGCTGACTTCGGGGAGCAGTAACCCGCTCAGTCCAGCCGCGTGAATACCAGCACGTTCGCGCCCAAGGGGGCCGCGAGCTTTCCTCCCTCGACGAAATTCACGTCCGCCGTGCGTTCACCACCGGGGGTCTGAACGGAGAACTGGAACTTCTCGCCCTCCTTTTTCCAGGTTCCGGTAGCCACGGTTTTGGGGGGCGGAGCGTCGTTGCCGTCCTGACCCTGGACTGCCGGAAAGCGAAAGCCCGGCGTCAGCATCCCGGCGAAGGCAATCGGGTCGCGACGACCCTTGACGAAGATCTTGTCATCCGGCGTGACCGTCAGCGTGTAGTCGGAGATCGCGGCACGGAGCAGGTTGCGCAGCCGGCCCTGATCGTTGGCGGTGGCCTTTGGATTAGTGCGGGCGTATTGGCGGACGGTGGCGCTCACGTCCACCTGCCACTTACCCACCAGGGGCTCTTTTCCGTATTTCTCGGACTTCCCGGTTTTGAGGAAAGCAACTAGGTCTGGAATGTCCAGCTCCTGCGCATTGCGCTGGAACTCGGGGTTGACCAGCAACGGCCGAAAGGTCGGGTCCTTGAGGATGAGCGCCACATTGGTCTTGGCGGGCAGCAGCACCTTGAAGGTCTCATTGGTGAAGACCGATTGAAATGTGCCATCCTCGGCGAGCGAGAGGAATTGCGGGTATTCCACCAAGCGCTCCTGCAACTCCGGATTGTGGTAGAGCAGCCCGAGCAGGTCGGCCGTTTGGAAAAAAGCCG
The DNA here is from genome assembly GCA_964591495.1 of uncultured Klebsiella sp. GTDB lineage: Bacteria > Verrucomicrobiota > Verrucomicrobiia > Limisphaerales > SXTU01 > SXTU01. The sequence goes on along the minus strand of CAZQEW010000074.1, from coordinate 18,521 downwards.
GGGAAGCCTGGCCCACCCCCGCCGCCACGCGGTCGAACTTCGTGCTGGTCAAGTCGTCGCGCATCTTGTTGACGAGCTTGAGCCAGAGAGCGTTGTCCGTGGGTGATTCAACCTGCCGCGTGATGTATCCGGCGTGATACACATACGCACTGGCCGCCACAAGATACACCACCGCCGCGATCACCCCGAGACTCAGGCCCGTGGCGGCGTCAATCCGCTCCCACCGCATGCGCACGTCATCGGGCGCACGGAAACGGTAATAGCCGCTGACCTTGATGTAGGTGCCCACGGCGAAACTGTTGAACATCAGCATCACCGCAAGAAAAGCCAATGGCGCGGCAAGCGACCAGAGGATGACGGGGTCCTTCATGCCCACGGCCCCCAGCACGGTGCGCAGGTGAGGGGCCAGCGGCCCCGCCACGAACAACGCGATCACCACGCCGATCAGTGAAATCCCCATGCGGATGCCCCCGACCTGACGCCCGAGGGCACCCACGGCAACAACGAGAAAAACGGCCAAAATCCAGATGGTCATCGCGGCGGATTATTGGCGGCGACTTCCAAAACGCACGTAAAATTTCGCGACCTGGTCCGGCGCACGGCGGCTTAACGTCCGCCCATGATCGCGCGGAAAACCCCGTAGAGCACCGCCAGCAGGACGGCGCAGAGGAGGAAGAACCGGTTGCGTGCCACGCGCCGCTCATGCCGCAGCGGGCGCAGGCCTTGGATCTGGCCGGAATCGAGAAGCTTTACCAGCTTTGGGTTGCCGGCGGGCGTGAAGCCAAAATGGCGCCGGAGATTCTGCCAGGTGCCCGCCGCGCCACGAGGTCGCGGAGCCAGTTCGGGGTGCGCGGGGACGGCGGAGACGGCGGCTGCGGCCTTGAGGCGTTTTTGGTCCACATCCTCGAAGACGGGAGCGGTGGGGGCTGGCGGAGCCTCGGCTTTCCGGCCGTCAGCAAGGGTGGTGGAGCGCAGTCTCGGCGTGCCGGGCCAAAGGGGTTCGTCGGACTCGGCCCGCTTGATCTGCTCCTGCAACGCGGCGATTTCCGCCTCCAGCGCACGGGCGCGTTCCGAAAGCGGATCTGACTTTTTCCGGAACAGGGCCATGAGGGGTGGGTTCAGCGGCGCAGGAGCAGCAGGAGCCCGGCCGCTCCCAAAAGCACCGCCAGCGCGACCGGCCACGTGAGCGCGAAGCCAAGGCGACAAAGCTCGCTGAAACTCTGGGCGCCAAGGAAGTGGCCCTGGATCTTGGCCGGCCCGGGTGCCGGATTGCCGTTGGCGGCCGAGGGCAGCGCCCCATCGAGCAGGGGCCACTTGAGCCGCGCGCCGTTCCACTCCATGCGCGCGTTTTCGATGGCGGTCAGTGCGCGGGTCAGTTCGAGATTGTAGGCTTCAGCACTCCAGCCCTCCTCGTTGATGGCGCGGACTTTTTCGAGCGATTCCCGGAGGCCAACAAGCGATTTCGCCATCTGCTCGGCGTCGCGCCGCGAGCGCAGTTCCGCCTCTTCGAGGAGCACCATGCCGCGCGCCAGGTGCTGCAGCATTTCCTCGCGGCCGGTCTGCAACTCGACCCGCCGCCGCCGGGCTTCTTCGAGCGCCGCCCGCTCGCGCTCCAACTCGTCCTGCTTGCGCTTCAACTCGGCCAGTTGCTGCTGGGCATCAGTCACCCGGGAATCGAGCTCCTCGCGGGTGGGGGGGCGGTTGGCGGCGGCAGATTCGCTCATGGCGGCAGGTCGGACGACGGGGCGGGCGGAGGTTACAACAGAGCTATCTACAAATTCGGTCTGATCGAAGTCCGAAGGCATGGGCAACTTTAGTCCCCGCCGACTTGGTGAAAAGGGAAAATTAGTGGAAGCCGGCGTCGGCTGTTGCGCTGCTCGGTTCATCCCCGCCATGCCATGGGCCCCGAGAAACCTCTTCCCGCCCGCCTCCCGCCGCTTGCCATCTGAGGAAGAAAAACCCTCGGACTGGGCCGGGGCATGGGGTTGGGGGAGATGGTGGTAGGAGCTGGATTCGAACCAGCGAAGGCGTGAGCCAACTGATTTACAGTCAGTCCCCTTTGGCCACTTGGGTATCCTACCACCGGCCTGCGCACTCGCGCGGGGACGGGATTAAGCCAAACGGTCCTCGCCCGCTCAAGCGCAATCTAGGGCAAAATCCCCGGGCGCAGGGCGAGTGAAGATCAGGCCAGCGCCTGCTTCAGACGCGCCATCAACTCACCATGGGAATCGAGCGCGGGGAATTGGGGGAACTCGCGCTTCACATTGTCCGGCGCATGCAGCAGGAACCCTTGATCAGCCTGCAGGAGCATCGCCGTGTCGTTGTAGGAGTCGCCGGCGGAGAGGACGCGGTAATTGAGCAGTTGCAGGGCGCGGACCGATTGGCGCTTCTGGTCGGCCATGCGAAGCTGGTAGCCAGTGATGCGATCGCTTTCGACGAGGAGCCGATGGCAGAAGAGCGTAGGCCAGCCGAGCTGGCGCATGAGGGGCTGGGCAAACTGCTCGAAGGTGTCGCTCAGAATGAGGACTTGCGTGAGCGCGCGGAGTTCGTCGAGGAACTCCTTGCCCCCGGGCAGCGGGCGGAGCGTGCCGATAACCGCCTGAATGTCCGAGAGTTTGATCCCGTGCTGATCGAGGATGCCAATGCGATAGCGCATGAGCTTGTCGTAATCCGGCTCGTCCCGCGTAGTGCGGCGCAGCGCAGGAATACCCGTCTTTTCTGCAACGGCGATCCAGATTTCCGGAACGAGAACGCCTTCCAGATCCAATGTGACAATCGTCTGCTTCACGACGGAGGAGGGTGGCGGCTGGGAAGGTGGAAGTCGAGCGCGGGAGCGGTGGAGCAGGCCGCGATGCTCGGATTGGACATCACCCCCGACCCTGATGCATTATACCCGGCCTTAAACGCAATTGCATCGTGGCCGCCGAACCGCCCAAGCAATCATTTGTGCAACGCCTCCTTACCCGGCTGGCGGAGGCGGTGTGTTCGCATCCCCGCGCGTTCTTCTATCCACAGATGGCTTTGTTCGCCGTGTGTCTGCTCTACACGGTGAGACACTTGGAGTTCAGCACCAGCCGGAATGACCTGGTCGGGGCAGATAAGCTCTATCATAGAAATTTTCTCGCGTTCAAAGACGAGTTCCCTGACCAAGACGACCTGGTCGTGGTCGTGGAGAGCGACCGGCAGGACAAGAACCGGCAGTTCGTGGAGCGGCTCGGCGCCCGGCTGGAGGCGGAGACGAACCTTTTCAAGGATGTCTTCTACAAGGGCGACCTCAAGCTGATGGGCAGCAAGGCGCTGCTGTTCGTGCCGCCGGAAGACCTTTCAGAGCTGCAGAAGAAGGTGAAGGACTACCAGCCCTTCATCCAAAACTTCTCGCGCGCCACGAACCTGGTGTCGCTTTTTTCCATCGTGAACCGGCAGTTCCGGACGGCTAAGCAGGAGGCTAATGCGGAAAACGAATCAATGCTGGGTGCGCTGCCGGCGCTGGAGCGCATCGTCAACGAGGCGCGCGACGGCCTGCATCGGCCAGGCCGGCCCCCATCGCCCGGTGTGAGTGCGCTCTTTGGCGGTGGACCGGAGGCGGAGCGTGAAATGTATATCACCTTCGGCAATGGCCGGATGTATCTGGTCACCGCACACGCCAAAAGCGAAGAGTTGAATGGCGATGCCGTGGAGCGGCTCCGCAGGCTGGTAGAGGAGACGCAGCGCGAGGTGCCAGGCGTCAGTGTGGGCGTGACGGGCGAGGCGGTGCTGGAGTTTGACGAGATGGCACAGTCGCAGGTGGACACCACAGTGGCGACGGTCGTGTCGCTGGTGCTGGTGCTGCTCATTTTCATCTACAGCTACGCAGAGACCGGCCGGCCACTCAAGGCGAACGCGTGCCTGGTGGTGGGGCTGGTCTACACGATGGGCTACACCACGCTGACGGTCGGGCACCTGAACATCCTGACCATTACGTTTGCGCCCATGCTCGTGGGCCTGGCGATTGACTTCGGAGCGCATTTGGTCGCGCGCTATGAGGAGGAGCTCCGGCTCGGCAAATCCGAGCACGAGGCCATCACGCTGGCGATGGTGAACACCGGGCAAGGCATCTTCACCGGCGCCGCCACGACGGCGGCGGCGTTCTTCGCCATGGGCATCACGAATTTCAAAGGGATTCAGGAAATGGGCATCATCGCGGGCGGCGGGCTGCTCATCTGCCTGGTGCCCATGATGACGTTGCTGCCCGTGCTGCTGTTGCGCGGCAGGCAGAACGCCATCGACCACGTCGCCCCCCCCGTGGACCGCCGCGAGCGCATCGAGCGCATCTGGCTGAACCGGCCGGGAATAGTGCTGGCGGTGACCGCGGGCTTATGTGCGCTGAGCTTTGCCCGGTTCGACAGGGTTTACTTTGACTACAACCTCCTGAACATGCAGTCAGCCGGCCTTCCGGCGGTGGTTTTCGAGAAAAAGCTCATCAATACGGCCTCGAACTCCGTCCTGTTTGGAGCGGTGGTGGCCACCAACCTCCAGCAGGCGGCCGAGCTGGAACGACGGCTGACGAACCTTACCACCGTCGCCAACGTGCGTTCCATGAGCCAGTTCCTGGGCGATGACGCGACCCCGAAAATTGCGCTCATCAATCAGATCAGAACCGACGCGACCGCAGTGAAGTTTGCTCCGTTGGATCCTCAGCCGGCCAACGTGCCCGAGCTTTTGCAGGTCTTGTTTTCATTCCAGGGCTTCGTCGGCGCGGCGGAAGATCTGGTGCGCAAGGAGGGTGACTTGAAGCTGGCCGGGCAGTTTAAGTCGCTCAAGGACGCGGTGCAGGCATGGCGTAATGCGCTGGTAGCGACGCCACCGGCCGTGGCTGCCCAGCAGACGGCATTGTATCAGCAGGCCCTGCTCGATGATTTGGCGGATACGTTTGCCGCGCTGGCCAGCCAGCAGGCCAGTCCGCTGCGGGCGGAGGATTTGCCGGAGGCCCTGCGCAATCGCTTCATCGGGGTGACCGGCAAGTATCTGCTGCAAGTTTTCCCCAAAGCGGATGTCTGGCAACGTTCGCCTCAGGAAGCGTTCGTGAAGGAACTGCGAACGGTGGACCCGAACGTAACCGGCACGCCGGTGCAGTTGTTGGAGTATACAACTTTGCTCAGGAACAGTTATGTCGAGGCGGCCTGGTATGCCACCGCGGCCATCGCCATCATGGTATTGCTCCACTTCCGCTCGCTGGTCTGCGTGGTGCTGTCGCTGTTGCCGGTGGCCATCGGAACGATATGGATGGTCGGATTCATGGCTTGGGCGGGCATCCCCTTCAATCCGGCCAACATCATGACATTGCCACTGGTAGTGGGCATCGGGGTGACCAATGGCATTCACATCCTTAACCGGTTCTCTGAGGAAAAGAACCCGAGCATACTGGCCCGCAGCACTGGCTTGGCCGTGCTAGTTTCGGGGCTCACTACCATCGCCGGCTTTGGCAGCCTGATCCTCGCGAAGCATCAAGGAATCGAGAGCCTCGGCTACGTGATGGCGGTCGGCACGGCAACTTGCATGATTGCTGCGCTTACTTTTCTGCCCGCAGTGCTGCAGTTGCTACTCCGGATGGGCTGGCGAAAAGAAAAGGCCCAGTGACGGTAATGCACCACCGCCACTGGGCTGTGAGGAACCGAGGTCAAATGGAACCTCAACCAACTAACGAGTCACCCTAATTATTTGTGAATATTTGTCAAATACGCAGATTCGGTGACATTCTCCTGTCCGGTAACGATATTGGGATCTCAATTCCCGCCAAAGCTCCTTTCGCGATTGTCTTGGTAGGCACACTTGACCCATTACGCAGCTCTCCTACCATCCCACCCGCGTGGTCTATCACACTGCAACCCCTTGTCGCCTGATGCGGCTTCGCCTCTTGGCGTTCCTGTTGCTGAGCATCGCCAGTATCCGATGCTGGGCCGGTGAATGGACTGCCGGTCCGCTGGCCCATGAGTTCAGCCTCACGCTGGCGACCGGAAAGCGGGTGGAGTGGCTGGGACCGTTTCACTATCGCGAGGAGTCGGAGGGGCAAAAGACGTGGGCGATTCCGCCGCTGTTTTCCCGCACCGTCAAACCCGACGTGGAGATGGAGGAATATGACCTCCTGTATCCGGTGCTCTCCTACGACCGTTTCGGAGCCGAGTATCGTTGGCACCTGATCCAGCTGTTGAGCTTCTCGGGCGGAAAAGTCCAGGAGGACCAGTCTGTGGACAAGTTCACGGTGTTTCCCTTCTATTTTCAAAGCCGGTCTGCGGATCCGGCGCAGAACTACACCGCGGTGCTGCCGTTCTGGGGCACGATGAAAAACCGACTGCTCCGGGATGAAATCAAGCTTCGTCTGTTTCCGCTCTACTCGCGCACGGTGAAGCGAGACGTAGTCACGGAGAATTACCTCTTTCCCTTCATCCATCTCCGTCACGGGAAACAGCTGGAGGGCTGGCAATTCTGGCCGCTCCTGGGTCACGAACACCGCGATCCCTTCACCAGCACCAATTACTTGGATCTCGAGCAACTCACCCCAGGCCATGACCGGTTGTTCATCGCATGGCCGTTCTTCTTCAACCAGCACAACGGCATCGGCTCGACAAACCCCGTCCACCAACACGCTCTGCTCCCGCTTTACAGCCACTACCGCTCGCCCAACCGGGATTCATCGACCTATGCATGGCCGTTCTTCACGGTGACCACCGACCGCGAGAAGAAATACCGCGAATGGAATCTGCCGTGGCCGTTCGTGGGTTTCGCGCGCGGCGAAGGCAAGCACATGGACCGGGTCTGGCCATTTTACAGCCATGCCACCAACTCCGTGCTGACCAGCGATTTCATCCTGTGGCCGCTTTACAAATACAATCGCGCCCAGGCCGCGCCCTTGGATCGCGAGCGCACCCGCTGGCTGATCTTTGCCTTCAGCGACACAATCGAACGGAACACGGTGACCGGGAAGTCCAAGACCCAGACCGACTGCTGGCCGTTTTTCACCTTTCGCCGGGAATTCGACGGACGCGAACGCTTTCAGGCCCTTGCGCTGCTGGAGCCACTCACGTTAGGCAACAAGTCAATCGAGCGAAACTGGTCGCCGGTCTGGGCCCTCTATCGACAGGAAAAGAATCCCCTCACCGGCGCGGAAAGCCGTTCGCTGCTTTGGAACCTGGCGCGCTGGGAAAGCAGCCCGACCAACGCCCAGGCCGCCTTTTTCTTCGGCATCGCCAAGCGCACCCGGGATGAGGGCGGCGTGCACTGGCGGTGGTTCGATTGGAGCGTTCCGAAGGAGCGCGAGTGAAGATCCTCTTCGTGTCGAACCTGTTCCCCGACGCGGCCTGCCCCGGTCACGGACAGATCAACGCCCAGGTGCTGCACCAGCTCGCGCCCCACTGTGAGATACGCGTCATCTCACCCCGACCAATGCTGCCCTTCAAGAGCTGGCGCGGCCGGGTGCCCAGGGAGGAAGACCGGGGATTCCAGCCAGTTTACGTCCGCACGTTCTATGTGCCCAAGTTTGGCGGGCCCTGGAACCATCGCCTGATGGCCCGGGCGCTCCGCAACCCCGTGCGGAAACTGCGGGCCGAGTTCCCGTTCGATGTGGCTTTGGGAGCATGGGTTTACCCCGATGCCTGCGCGTTGGATTTGCTGGACGTGGAGTTGCAGGCACCGCTGGTAGCCATCGCCCAAGGCACTGACGTGCATGGTTACCTGCAAATGCCATTGCGGCGACACATCATCGTGCAGGCTTTGAGCCGGGCGGCCGCCACCATCACGCGGAGCAAGGATCTGGCAACCCGGCTGCACGAGGCCGGAGTTCCATTCCTTAAGCTTCGCCCCATCCACAACGGTGTAGACACGCAGATTTTCCGCCCCGGAGATCCGGCTGTGGCGCGACAGGCACTGGGGCTGCCGATGGACGCCCAAATTGTCCTGTATGTGGGCAATTTCCTTCCGGTAAAGAACCCTCTGCTGCTGATCAGTGCCTTTGCCCGGCTTCGCAGCACCTCCGCCGAGCCGTGCGAACTTGTGATGGTCGGCACCGGACCGTTGGAGGCCAAGGTTCGGAGGCTCGCCAACCGGCTGGGCTGTGGCGAAAGTGTTCGGCTGATGGGCCGCCAAGACTCGGCAACCGTGGCCCGCTACATGCAGGCGGCCGATGTGCTGTGCCTGCCCAGCAAGCAGGAAGGAGTTCCCAACGTGCTGCTGGAAGCGTTCGCCTGCGGCTTACGCGCGGTTGCTACCCGCGTGGGAGGGGTATCCGAAGTGCTAGACAAAGAGTGTCTTGGACGGCTAGTGCCAAACTCGGACGCCGATGCATTGGAGAAGGCCTTGGGACAAACCTTGCTGGAACCCACCGATCACGCTGCAGTGCTGCGCCACGCCGCGGGCTTTTCTTGGGAAAAAACCACCGGGCGCTACCTCTCGGTGCTTGAGGAGGCATGCGCCGGCAGCATCCCCGCCCGCTGAAAGAGGCCGGGATTACAGTAAGGCCGGCCGGACCGCAACCAGGCGATTACCGTTGGGCGAGAGATGGAATTCGGCGTTGTGCGCCGTTCGCCAACGTGAGGCGGCCTTGAACCAAGCCTCGGCCGCCAGTTCGCATTTCATCTCAAACACCTTGGGCAAATCCTTGTTGGGCTGGGCATACATCTCCAAGCCAAGGATGGTGGAGCCGTGAAAGTCGTGACGCTTACCAACCAACTCCACCGCGTCTGAAAGGCGTGGATCTCGCCAGGCCAGCAGACCGTCCCGCATGTGAAGTTTTACCTCGGCCAGATCGAGTTTCGCCGCAATAAACACGAAATTCTCCCACAGCTCCTCAGGGGTCTGGCAGCGTTCCGCCTCCAGCTCCAGCCATTGGGCCAGCAGCATCGTGTAGCGGGACTCGCGCCGCATGGAATGAAGTTCGCGCCAAAATGACTGCAGCGAATACTTCGAGGAAACCAGTCCAAAGGAATGGACGATGTAGATGACCGCGAGGAAGGAAAGTCCAAGAAAGAGGGGCACCAGCCGCCCTTGTGACCAGAATACGCCGAATGCCATCAGCAAGAACAGCAACGAGACCACATACAAGGTGAGCAGGGTTCGGCGATGAGAAAACCCCGACTCCACCAGTCGATGGTGGATGTGCCGCCGATCCGCCCGGAACACCGGCAAGCCTTTGAGGGCGCGCCGCACGATGGCCAAGGCGACATCGATGATGGGCAGGGCCAAGGCAAAGACGGGGGCGACCAACGCGGCAGCCACGGTGCCCTTCTGGGAGGTGACGAGCGTTAGCCCTCCAATCAAGAAGCCAAGGAAATAGGCTCCTCCGTCACCCATGTAGATGCGGGCGGGTGGAAAGTTGAAATACAGGAACCCCACCAGAGCTCCGATCATTCCCAGGGTAAGCATCACCAAGAATTCGGACCCACCGGCAGTGGAAAAAGCCAAGAGCACCATGAGCATGAGTGAAATGCCCCCGGCGAGTCCGTCAATGCCGTCGATGATGTTGATCAGGTTGGTCAGCGCTACGAGCCACAAGACCGAAACGGCCCACCCGGCAAAGAAGTTCACCTCCACGCTGGTGCCACTTAGGGGGTTGGTCATGCATTCCAAGGTAGAGCCCCCCCAAGCCACGATGCCGCTGATTACGATTTGCCCCACAAGTTTCAGTCGCGCACCGATTGGATTCAGATCATCCAGCAGGCCGAGAGCAAACATGGCCAGCGACCCCAGGAGCACGTTCATCGTTCCCACTGGGATGGACTCACCGCTCGCGCGCGCGGCCGAAAACACACACACCACGAATGCAGCGGCGATCGCCACGCCGCCCAGCCTGGAGATGGGGGCGGCATTACCATGGTGAAAGCACTTGTCCCGGTGCAGTCTCGCCATTCGACGGGAGAACTCCAAGATCAACGGAATGAAGCCCCAGGCGACCAGGAAGCCCAGTATACCGCAAACGATGTATATCGAGATGGTCATCTGCTCTGCATTGGCCCGCACATCTTGTGCGGAAAACCAGCCGACGTTATGGCACAAGACCCCCGGAAACAAAAGCTCATTTTCGCACTCCCAATCCCTCAACATTTTCATGGAGTCGCACGCCGGGGTTGCACTGGGACCATGAGAGTCTACAATGGCCTCCAGTTAACCACCGCCTTACCGATCTAAAGCCATGAGTTTCGCCCAATCGCGCCGTCATTTCCTCGCCACCACCGCTGCCGCCCTAACCGCGCCACGCGTCCTCACGGCGCAGAAGTCAGCTCCCAAAAATCCGGTCATCGGCGTGGAAGGCCACCGTTACGAGGTTCTCCACAACTGGGCTCAGCTTCCGGCCAAATTCACGTGGCAGACCACCCACAACGTGGCCGTGGATCGCGACCAGAATCTCTACGTCATCCACGAGGGCCGCGAGAACCTTAAGGACCACCCGTCCATCTTTGTCTTTGACCGTGAAGGCAAGTTCATCCGCGCCTTCGGCCAGCAGTTTCAAGGCGGCGGTCACGGCATCGAAATCCGCACCGAAGGCAAGGAGCAGTTCATCTGGGTGGCCGCCTACCAGCAGGTGAAGAGTTTCGCCAAACTCACCCTCAAGGGCGAAACCGTCTGGCAAAAATTCGCCCCGATGGAATCCAAGCTCTACCCCGAGGGCGAAGACACCAAGCCCACGAAGCGCTGGGGCCGCGACGCCTTTCTGCCCACCAACTTCGCCTTCCTGCCCGACGGTGGTTTCTACCTTGCCGATGGCTACGGCACCTATCGCATCCACCGCTACGATCAAGCCGGCAAATGGGTTTCCATGTTTGGTGCCGTGGGCAAAGAGAACGGCCAGTTCCAGACCTCGCACGGCGTGTGGCTGGACGACCGTCCTGGCCGCAAGCCCTCGGTCGTCGTCTGCGACCGCGCGAACAAGCGCCTTCAGTGGTTCACGCTCGATGGCCAGCACCTCAAGACCCTTGATGGCTTCATCCTCCCCGCGAACATTGACTCGCGCGGCGACGTGCTGCTTGTCCCCGATCTCAGTGCCCGCATCACGCTGTTGGACAAGGACGACAAGGTCATCACTCACCTCGGCGAAGACCCCGAGTGGCGCGCGGCCGTGCTTAAGGACGGCATGAAGCTTCGCCGCGAGGAGAAAGGGGACGGTTGGGTTTCGGGCAAGTTCCTGCACCCTCACGACGCCTGTTTTGACGCCGATGGCAATATCTTCGTCGCCGAGTGGGTCAATACCGGGCGCATCACCAAACTACGCAAGGTCGGCTGAATTCCGCCCTCAAGCGGTAGTGCAAATCCGATAGCCGCCTGTGCATCGAGCAGCGGTTCCCATGCTGGACGCATGGGGCGACGCACCTGACATTTGTGTCATGCCACGTTCATGTTCTGGTTTCACGCTGCGCAGGTCGTCTGACTTCCATCTCAGACTATTGGCCGTCATCTTTGCTTTTGCATGGGTGTGCTCGGCCGTCGCCCGCCCGGATTTCGTGGTGTTTCTGACGGATGATCTGGGCCAGCTCGACTCCACGCCCTACGGCCGGCAGGGCATCCGCACGCCGAACATGCAGCGCCTCGCGGACGCGGGGATGACCTTCACCCGTGCCTACGTCGCCTCCCCGAGCTGCGCGCCCAGCCGCGCGGCCCTGCTCACGGGCTTGATGCCGGCCCGCAACGGCGCGGAGGCGAACCACTCGAAGCCCCGCACCGAGCTGAAGAAATGGCCCGCCCACTTCAAGGAACTTGGCTACGAGGTCGTCGCGTTCGGCAAGGTCTCGCACTACAAGCACACGGCGGACTATGGCTTTGACCACTTCTCCGACGACGGCTTCCACGAACACGTCGCCATCACCAATGCCATTGCTTGGCTTAAAGCCCGCCCACGCGCGGGCGCCAAACCCCTCTGCCTGATGATCGGCAGCAACTGGCCGCACGTCCCGTGGCCCGAGGAAACCTCCGCCTACGACCCCGCAAAACTCCCGCTGCCCGCTGGCAGCATTGACACCCCCGCCACCCGCGCCTGGCGGGGGAAATACGCCGCTGCTGTCACCCGCGCCGACACTGACCTCGGCCTCGTGCTCGACGCGGTGCAGGCGACGTTGCCGAAGGAGACCTGCATCCTCTTTTCCGCTGACCACGGCGCGCAGTGGCCGTTCGGCAAATGGAACCTCTACGAGTCCGGCGTCGCCGTGCCGCTCATCGTATCATGGCCCGGCGTGGTGAAGCCTGGCACGCGCAGCGACGCGATGGTGCAGTGGATTGACCTGCTCCCCACGTTACTCGAAGCCGCCGGCGGCAAAGCGCCCGCCGACCTCGATGGCCGCTCCTTCCTCCCCGTGCTGCGCGGGCAAACGACCAAGCACCGCGATCGCATCTTCACTACGCACGCCAACGACAACCGTTTCAACGTTTATCCCGCCCGCGCCGTGCGCGACGACCGCTGGAAATACATCCGCAACCTGCACCCCGAGTTCGCCTTCACCACGCACATTGACCTCGTGGCCGGCCGCCTCGGCCAGCGCGCCTTCTTCTCCACTTGGGAAACCGCCGCGAAGTCCGACCCGCAGGCCGCCGCCATTTTGAAGCGCTACCACGCACGCCCTGCCGAAGAACTTTACGACCTCACCGCCGACCCCGCCGAACAACGCAATCTCGCCGCCGACCCGCAGCACGCCGCGAAACTCGCCGCCCTCCGCTCCGCCCTCGACGCATGGATGAAGTCCCAAGGCGACCAGCAAAAACACTTCGCCGAGCCGCGCCTTTTGAGCGACCCAACCAGCTTTGGTCCAAAAGCGGAAATCAACGACCAGCCCAAGCAAACGACGAAGAAAAAAGCGAAACAATGAACCCCCTCACGCATCTCTTCGCGCTTCTTTGCGCTCTCTGCATTCCCGCGGTGAATGCTGTAGCCGCGCCGCGACCCAACATCATCATGGTGTTCATCGATGACATGGGCTGGGGCGATTTCTCCTGCTTTGGAAACAAGGACGCGCAGACACCGAACATTGACCGCCTTGCCGCCGAGGGACTGCGCTTCGAGCAGTTTTACGTGAACTATCCCATCTGCTCGCCGTCCCGGTGCGCGCTCGTGACCGGCCAGTATCCACAACGCTGGCGCATCACGTCCTACCTCAATAACCGTGCGGACAACGAACGGCGCGGCGTCGCCAACTGGCTCGACCCGAAGGCGCAAACGTTGCCGCGAATCCTGAAGCAGGCGGGCTACGCCACCGGCCATTTCGGCAAGTGGCACCTCGGCGGCCAGCGCGACGTGGATGACGCGCCGCCAATCAGCGACTACGGCTTCGACGAGTCGCTCACCAACTTTGAGGGCATGGGCGCAAAGCTCCTGCCGCTCACGCTCAAACCCGGTGACACGTCGCCGGGAAGAATCTGGGCCGACGCCGAGCGCCTCGGTGGCCCGGTCACTTGGATGCAGCGTTCCGAAATCACCAGCGGCTTCCTCAACGCCGCGCTCGCGTTCATCGACAAGTCGTGGTGCGCCGGAAAACCGTTCTACGTGAACCTCTGGCCCGACGACGTCCACAGTCCGTTCTGGCCACCGACCGCGAAGTGGGGCGACGGCAGCAAGCGCCGGCTTTACCTCTCCGTGCTGGAGGAAATGGACCGCCAGTTCGGCCGGCTCTTCGACCACATCCGCAACACGCCCGCGTTGCGCGACAACACGCTCATTCTCATTTGCTCCGACAACGGTCCCGACGTCGGCGCGGGCAGTGCGGGCCCGTTTCGCGGCACCAAGGCGACGCTCTACGAAGGCGGCGTGCGCTCGCCGCTCGTCGTGTGGGGCCCGGGCCTCGTCGCGAAGGACAAGGCGGGCACGAAGAACGACACCTCCGTCTTTGCCGCGTTCGACCTCGCGCCATCGCTGCTCGCCATTGCAGGCGTTTCGCAACCGGCCGACGTGACCTTCGACGGTGAAAACCTCGCGCCGGTGCTGCTCGGCAAAAGCGCCGCGTCCCGCACCGCGCCGCTCTTCTGGCGGCGTCCGCCCGACCGCAAAACCGCATACGGCTCCGGCCCGCTCCCCGACCTCGCCGTGCGCGACGGCGATTGGAAACTCCTGTGCGACTACGAGGGCGCAAAGCCCGAACTCTACAACCTCGCCACCGACCCCGCCGAAGCGACCAACCTCACCGCGCAGCAGCCTGACGTGGTCGCACGTCTCACCAAGTCCGCGCTGGTTTGGAACCGATCGCTCCCGCAGGACAACGGCGCGAAGCTCGGCATCGAAGGCTCCCAGCCCGCACCTAAAGCCGAAGGCAAGAAGAAGGCCGCCAACAAGAAAGCCAAATGAGATCAGCCCAATCTGCCATCACGCTCCTCTGCGTCCTCTGCGCCTTTACGTTAAATCTACTCGCTGATTCCAAACCCAACGTGCTGCTCCTCTGCGTTGACGACCTCAAGCCCGCGCTCGGTTGCTACGGCGACAAGCTCGCGCTCTCGCCGAACATTGACCGCCTCGCCGCGCGCGGGATGCGCTTCGACCTCGCGTATTGCAACCAGTCCGTCTGCGCGCCGTCGCGCAACAACCTGCTCCTTGGCTCGCGCTCGACGTCGCTCGGCATCTACGGCCTCGACCGCAACTTCCGCACCGCTGTCCCCGACGCGGTGACAATGACGCAGCACTTCATGCGGCACGGCTACCGCGCCGAGGCCGTCGGCAAGGTGCTCCACACCGGCCACGGCAACCGCGATGACGCCGCGTCGTGGAGTGTCCCGACGCGCATTGAGAAAGTCGTCGAGTATCTCGACCCGAAGAACTCCGCCAACGGCCAGCTCACGCGCGAGGAGGCTTACTTCACCAACCAAAAGCTCGGCGAAATCAAATCGCTCCCGCGCGGCGCGGCCATTGAGAGCGCCGACGTGGCGGACAACGCCTGCGCCGATGGCCGCATCGCCGATGAGGGCATCCAACGCCTCCGCACGGCGAAGGAACTCGGCACGCCGTTCTTTCTCGCGCTCGGTTTTGTGAAGCCGCACCTGCCGCTCACCGCGCCGAAGAAGTATTTCGACCTGCACGACCCGAAGAAGTTTTCCCTCGCCCCCGACCAGCGCGACCCCGAGGGCGCTCCGAAGTTCGCGGGCAAGGTCGGCGGCGAGATTGTGAACTACGACCCGCTCTCGGTGGAAAATCTCCGCGAGGAAAAGACCCAGCGCGACCTCATCCATGCCTATTATGCCTGCGTGAGCTACATGGACGCGCAGCTCGGCCGCGTGCTCGACGAGTTGGACCGACTCGGCTTCGCGCAGAACACGCTCATCGTTCTGTGGGGTGACCACGGCTGGCACCTCGGCGACCACGGTTATTGGACCAAGCACACGAACTACGAGCAGGCCAACCGCATCCCGCTGGTCATCGTCGCGCCCGGTGTGGCGAAGGCGGGCACAGCCACCAAGCAACTTGCCGAAACCGTGGACATCTTCCCCACGCTCGCCGAACTCGCCGGCCTGCCCAAGCCCGCTGGCCCGCAGCCGATGGACGGCGTGAGCCTCGTGCCCGTGCTGCGCGACCCGTCCGCGCGCATCCGCGACCACGCCTATCACGCCTACCCGCGCGGCGAGCGCATGGGCCGCGCGATTCGCACGGAGCGCCACCGGCTGATTGAGTGGAAGAAGCCCGGAGCCCCGGCAGACACGGCAGAGTTCGAGCTATACGACTACGAGACAGACCCGCGCGAGACGAAGAACCTCGCCGCGTCACAGCCCGCCGTCCTTGCCCAGCTCCGCGCCCTCCTCGCGCGGCATTCGGAGGCCGTGCCGCCGGGTGGTTCACCAGCTAGTAACAAGGCGAAGCGGTAGGATCCACTTCACTTCGACTTCAGCCCCACCGTGTTCACCGCGATGACGCGGTAGGTGTGCGTCTTGCCCGGCTCGGCGGTTTTGTCCGTGTAGCTCATCGGCACGAGCGGCAGGGCAGGGGTGTCGCTGTATTGCAGGCCTTGGAAAATCGGCCGGCCGAACGGGTTCTTCGGCTGCTCGGGCAGCTTGGCGATTTCCTTTCCGTCCCGCTCGATGATGAAGCCCGCGAGGCCGCTCTCCAAATCCGCTTCGGCCTGCCACGCGAGCTGGTTGCCGGCCACGCGCAGGTTCGTAGGTGCGGGCGGTGGCGTGGTGTCGGGCAGCGCGGTGTCCTTCACGTAAGCCATCCAGGCTTTGGCAACGGTTTCATTCGGGAGCCAAACCGCCTGCTTCGAGTCGCCGGAGAACTTCGCGGCGGGCACAGCTTCCTTCGCAAGCAAGGGCGCGAGCCACGCCTTGTCCGTCGGCATTTGGTTCAGCGGTGCGCCGGTCTGCTTCGGTAGGCGCACGGCGAGGCACGCGTCGAGCCATGCGATGGCCATGTAACGCTGGTTGCCGCACTCGTGGCTCGTGAGCGGGTCCACGGCCACACCGACGAGTCCGCCCTTGCCGCGCACCTCGGTGAAGAAGGCCTCGTTCGCGGGCCACACGCCGGCGAAGCGGTTGGTCTTGTCGGTCACGCCCTCCTTCGTGCCGGGGTTGCACATGATGGGCACGCGCAGCGCGGCGTCGGGCAGCGTGTGGGCTTTGATGCCGGTGCGCTTCGGGTCCTCCTTGAGCAGAGGCACGCCGGAGCGCAGCCACGCGGCGGCCACGCGGTCGGGATGCAGCAGCGTCATGCCGCCGGCCCAATGTCCGCCGCCGCTGTGGCCCCAGAGCGCCCACGGCACGCGCGCGAGTTCGGGATGGCCGAACTTCGCGCCGAGGTCGGCGAGGCATTTTTGGAAGGCCGCGTCGGAACCATTGCGCGGGTCGCACCACATCTGGCAATCAGCCTTGTCCGGCTGCTCATACGACGGCGAGAGCAGCGCGCAATCATGCTTCTTTGCCAGCGCCTGCCAGTGCAGGTCGAACGCGCCGGTGAGGCCGGACTTGCACGAGCCTTCGCCGCAGCCGTGCTGGTGCACGATGACGCCGCGCAGCGTCTTCACGCCGGGCGGAATCCAGATGGTGTAGTTGACCGGGAAAATCAGCTCGCCCGCTTTGGGCTGCGCCGGCGCTTCGTAGCGCACGCGGAAGTAAGGCGCGTCCGCCGGCGGGAACACGTCATACGGCGGCTTTTGCGCAGCGGCGGTGAAGGCGGCGAAGGTCGCGGCGAGCGCGACGAGTCGTAGGGCAACGGTAGCGCGGTGTGTGAGCATGGGAGAGGATTCGCGGTCGAGTTCAGTTCAGGCAAGCTCCGACGCACGTGCGCGAAGCGGCATTCCAAAGTTAAACTGACGCGGTCACAAAACCCGTGACCATTCGCGTTCATCCGTGATTAAACTCCGCCCCAATGAAACCGCTGTCTTCCCGCCTCTCTGCGCTGCTTGGCGTCCTTTGTGCCTCTGCGTTGAGTTCTTTCGCCGCCGCCAAGCCCAACGTCCTCCTCATCTGCGTGGACGACCTCAAGCCTGTGCTCGGCTGCTACGGTGACGCGCTCGCGAAGACGCCGCACCTCGACCGCCTCGCCGCGCGCGGCGTGCGCTTCGACCGCGCGTTCTGCAACCAGGCCGTTTGCTCGCCGTCGCGCAACGCGCTCATGGCCAGCCTGCGTCCGCAGACGCTCGGCATCTACGACCTGCCCACGCACTTCCGCAAGGCCGCGCCGGACGCGGTGACGGTGGGGCAATACTTCAAGCGCCACGGCTATCGCACCGAGGGCCTCGGAAAGATTTTCCACGTCGGCCACGGGAACATTGACGACGCGGACTCGTGGAGCGTGCCGTCGTGGAAGCCCAAGGGCGGCGGCTACGCACTCCCGGCCAGCACCGATGGCGCGCGCGACGGCAAGAACGGCCCGCGCGGCGCGGCTTACGAGTCAGCCGACGTGCCGGACAACAAGTATGGCGACGGGATGATTGCCGACGAGGCCATCCAGCGATTGCGCGCGGCGAAAGCGAAGGCCGGCGAGCCGTTCTTTCTCGCCGTCGGTTTTCTCAAGCCGCACCTGCCGTTCGTCGCGCCGAAGAAGTATTGGGATTTGTATGACCGCAACGCCTTCCAGCTCGCGCAGCCGCAGACGCCGCCCACTGGCGCGCCGAGCTACGCGCCGCAGTTCGGCGGCGAGCTGCGCAACTACAAGGACATGCCCGCCAGCGGCCGGCTGCCCGACGACCTCCAGCGCACGCTCATCCACGGCTACTACGCCGCCGCGAGCTACATGGACGCGCAGGCGGGGCGAGTGCTCGCCGAACTCGACCAACTCGGCCTTGCCGCCACGACCATCGTGGTGCTCTGGGGAGACCACGGCTGGCACCTCGGCGACCATGGCATCTGGTGCAAGCACACGAACTACGAGCAGGCAGCCCGGATCCCGGTGCTCGTCGCCGGGCCGGGCGTGAAGGCTGGTGCGAACACGTCTTCGCTTGTCGAGACGGTGGATATCTATCCGACGCTCGCTGAACTGGCCGGACTGCCCGCGGCCGTCGGGCTGGACGGCCGCAGCTTCGCCGCCACGTTGCGCGACCCCACCGTGCCGCACCGCGACCACGCCATCCACGTCTATCCGCGGCACACTCGGGGAG
>CAZQEW010000073.1:11081-22596 GCA_964591495.1 uncultured Klebsiella sp. | reverse complement strand
AAGGCGTGGCTCATCATCTGTATCGTAGTTGCTGCGGGTGCTATTGGCTATTACCGCGCAGAAAAGACACCCAGAGTATACCAAAGCCGCGCGGTAATTTTCTTGGACTTTGGTGAGCAGGTCGTGGTCAAGATGGACGAAGTAGATAAGAGAGAAAAAGCGGGCGTAGACCTTCTCAACACCATCGCCAACAACATCAGAAGCAGCAGCGTCCTGAAACGTGTAGTAACAGCGAAAAATCTCACTCAGCACGCGTATTTCAAGCAGTGGTCCGGTGCACCAACCGAGGAAATGGTGGTCGGGATGCTATCGGGTTCGGTTGATGCCCGCTTACGGAGGTTTACCCGTTTGATTGATGTAACTGCTGAGTTTGGTGATCCGGCTTTGGCGCAGCTGGTGGCCCAGGCCGTCATTGAGGAGTTTATCAAGCAGAACAATGATGAACGGTCGGGCGTAGGTGAGAACGCAGCGCAGTTCCTGATTGACGAGGAGAAGCGCATAAAGGAGCGGCTAGCCAAAGCTGAGCGAGCAGTTCTGGAATATCGGCAAACAAACAACATCTCGTTGGGAGGAGATAACGACATTCTTACCAGCGAATTTAAGGCATTGGCAGAAAAGTGCACAGAAGCCAAAGACGAGCGCAGGCTGCTGGAACTGGAAGCCAAGCTGGCGGTGCAGGTAGGCGACAAATTGGAGGAACTCCTCAAGCTCCCCTTGGTATTGCGTTCACCCGAGGTCGTGGCGCTCAAGGAGAAAGTTCAGGCGCAGGAAACGCTGCTCAGCAATCTGCTGCTTCGCTACAAGGAGAAACATCCGGCCATGATTCAGGCCCGAAATGAATTGGCGTCACTGAAAAAACTGTTCGAGGACGAAGTCCGCAGGGGACCGGATCGGCTCAAGAAACAATACGAAGCAGCGCTGGAAAAGGAACGCATCCTCGATCAGGCGCTAAAGGAGCAGGAAAAGAAGCTGTTCGCGTTGGATTCGCTGCGTGGGCAATTCGATGTGCTGCAGCGCGAAGCGGCTGCGGATCGGCGACTATACGATAACCTGATTCAAAGGTTGCGCGAGGTGAATGTAACTAGCGGGCTCAAGAAGAATGACATCCGTATCGTAGAGCCGGCCTTTTTGCCAGTATTCCCTATCCGACCCAACAAGCGGATGATTTTCACCTATTCCCTTGGGGTGGGATTTGCCATCAGCCTGGGCATGATTTTCTTACTAAAACAGCTAGACACGACTATCAAGTCCGTGGACCAAGCGGAGCAAATGCTTTCCTTGCCGGTTTTGGGGGCGATACCGAAAAATCGGCTCGTCAGAGATGGGAAAGGCCGCCTTTTCATCAGTGATGATCCGCAGTCTCTCTGCGCTGAAGCATTTCGCAGCTTGCGTGCATCCGTGGCTCTGTTAGGACGCGAGGCCGATAGGAAGATTGTGCTTTTCACCAGCGCAGTTCCTTCTGAGGGCAAATCATTCTGCTGTGTTAACTACGCGGTCTCCTATGCCCAGCAGGGGCGGCGAACCTTGGTAATTGATTTTGACCTCCGCAAGCCGGCCTTGGGGGAAACATTTGGCATGAAGATGGACCTGCCAGGTGTGACTGATGTGTTGTTGGGGAAAAATACTTTGGAGAAGTGTGCATTGCCGACACGCTTTGAAAATCTGCATTACTTGCCGGCTGGCACCATGGTGCCCAATCCAGCTGAGCTGATGTCCGGTCAATGGACCAAGAAACTACTCCAGGAGGCTGCCTCCAAGTATGATCATGTGGTTTTGGACACGGCCCCAATCAACGCGGTCAGCGACACTTTGTTGTTCGTGCACGAAGCCCATACCGTCTGCATGGTGATGCGGGCCAGGAAGACCCCTGCCAGAGTCGTCGCGCGTGCCTTGGAGATGTTGCGACGTGCCGGCGTTCGGCCCTCTGGCGTAATCCTTAATTTTCTCCCCACCACCGCTGGCCCGGGCTACTACTACTATTACTCGGGCAACAAATATTACGGACACAAGGGCGTTTATGGTGCCGCTCCGACGCCCCGCGCCTGATACTTTCCCACCCGAAAGTTTGCACGTCCCGAGTTTGGCCCTGCGGCTGCCCGTGCTGAGTTAATCCGAATGGACAAGCTTCTGCTCATAGATGATGAGGTGGATGTTCAATACTCCTTCCGCCGGATCTTCGACACTACAGGAATTGAGCTCCACACGGCATCCTCTGGTGAAGAGGGATTACGCATCCTCACAAAGCTTAAGCCTGATCTCATATTGATGGACGTCCGGATGGGGGCCGGCATGAATGGCCTGGAGACGCTCCGCAGGTTGCGCCAGCAGGATGCGCGACTACCCGTCATCATGATGACAGCGTATGGCACCACCCAGACTGCCATCGAAGCGATGAAGCTTGGGGCATACGATTATCTGCTGAAGCCGTTCGACGTTCCCAAGCTCAAGCAGATCGTAGCCGCTGCGTTGCAAGCCGCCCGAGCCATGCGGCAGACTGTCGCCTGCCAACCTCTCCTCGAATCGGAGGACTACGATCTTGGCATCGTTGGACGCAGCGCGCCCATGCAGGAGGTGTTCAAGCTAATCGGCCAAGCCGCCGCCACGGATGCCATCGTCCTGGTGACGGGCGAAAGCGGAACGGGCAAGGAATTGGTGGCCCGGGCCATATACTCGCACAGTCGCCGTGCTGAACAGCCCTTCCTCGCGATAAACTGTGCAGCCATCCCGGAAAATCTTCTGGAGAGCGAACTTTTTGGTCACGAGAAGGGGGCTTTCACGGGGGCAACGGCGCAGCGCGTGGGCAAGTTTGAACAGTGCAACGGTGGCACCCTATTCCTCGATGAAATCGGTGACATGACGCTGCCCACCCAGACCAAAATCCTGCGCGTCCTCCAGGATGGTGCTTTTGACCGCGTTGGCGGCAACCAATCAGTCAGCGTGAACGTGCGGATCATCGCCGCCACCAACAAGCCGCTTGAGGAGGCCGTCGCCAGCCGCGCCTTCCGGGAAGACCTATTCTACCGGCTCAACGTCGTGCGCATTCGGTTGCCCGCGTTACGCGAGCGAAAGGATGACATTCGTCTGTTGGTAGATTACTTCCTCAGGCGGTTCGCTCGTGAACAGGCGCGCCCTGCCAGCGCCATTCACCCTGAAGCCTTGGCTGCGCTGGAGCGCCACCAATGGCCCGGAAATGTCCGGGAGCTCGAGAATGTCATCCGCCGCTCCTTGGTAGTGGGCAAGGCTGGCACCATCATGCTGAGTGATCTGCCGCCTGAAGTTGTTGCCGGGCGGTCTTCTACGGTGATGCCTGCGGTCGCGGATTCCGTCATGAAGTCCGCGGAGCCGGCAGCTGAGAATGTTTCTGCCATGGCGCGGTCCTTATTCGCTTGGGCACGGTCGCAGCGGACGCTCAAAGTGCTCCCCGCGGTCGAGCGGGAGCTGGTCATCTGTGCACTGGCAGAAACGAGCGGTAACCAAGTGCAGGCCGCCAAACTCCTTGGCATCACGCGCGCCACCCTGCGCAAGCGCATCGAGAAGTTTGGCATTCAGCGTGAACTTTCCATCCGCTGAAACGAAAGTTCGACCTTCGGTTATTCTTGGGACATACTGCGAAGCCGTATTCCCATGAACCTCGACCGAGCCATCGCCGACGCTCCGCGTTGGATGTTTCTGCTGATCCTGTTCTACGCCCCTCTGGCCTACGGGAGCACCCGGCCAGTGACAGTTGTGGTGCTAAACCAGTTCAGTGCGGCGCTTCTGTGCCTTTGGTTGGGCTCCTGTCTCTGGCGGCGGCGTTGGCCGTCTGTGCCTTGGCCGGCTGTCGCGTTGATTACGCTGCTGTTGCTGCAAGGCTGGTGGTTTGCCTGGAACGCCCACTCCATCCACTTCTATCGCACTTGGCTTACCTTGAACCGGGTCTTCGTGGAATCGCCGTTTCCTAGCCTGCCCGGGGCGGTGGATCGCGACCTAGCGCGCGCCGCGATGCTAAACATCACTGCACTGTCGGTGTTGTTTCTTTTCGCGGCCGACTTAATGGGCAGAGCCCTCTGGCGCAAGCGGGTCTGGATGGCGATGTGTCTCTCGGCGTTCGCTGTGGCGGCACTTGGCATTGCGTTAAAAATCGGGGGCCCGGAAGCGCGGCAGTGGCTCTGGGACGAGCGCGTGGCGCAGATGAGCGTCACGTTCGCCGCATACCGTTACCATGGGAATGCTGCCTCCATGATGAGCATCGGTTGGGCCTTGGCCTTGGGGTTTGTCATCGCCGCTGCCAGTCGCCCCGGTCAACCGATAGTGCGGGCGATTTGGACGATGGTTGCGCTGGGACTTCTCGCGGGGCTCTTCATGAACACCTCCCGGGCGGGGTGGGGACTGGCGGTGCTGCTGCTTGGGATGGTTGGGGGGCGATTCCTGTTTGCGCGGTGGCGCGTGGAAGACGCGGACATCGACTGGCGTTCCGTAATCCCACAGGGGCTAGTCCTGTTGAGCGTAGGCGGCGTGCTGGTGGTCGTGGCCATGAGCACGGACTGGGGCGAGAAAATTACCCGGTTTAACACTGCCGCGGAAACGATTCAGTCGCGGTATCCCGCCGAGGTATACCACGAAGTCGTGCGCGAAACCGGCATGCTGGGCCATGGGGCTGGCTGCTTTCAGGTGGCATTGCCAGTCTACATGGAAGCATTTGGCATGGCGTCCGAACGCTATGGCTTCTGGGAGCATGCGCATAATGACTATTACGAGTTTCTCATCAACTGGGGCTGGTGGGGCATGGCTCTCTGGGTGCTGCTGGTCGGCGGGGGATTGTTCATCGGACTGCGCGACCATCTTCGCATGCCCAGTGTCTGGGGCAGCACGCAATGGGTGCTGGGCTTTTGCAACGTGGCGGCAGCGGCGGGCATCTTGATCCACTCGCTCTGGGATTTTCCCCTGCAGAAAGCCTCCATACTGTTGTTCTTTCTGACCCTCGTGGCTGATGGATGGGCCCGGTTGACTGTCGCTGACGAGGCGAGCGGTTCCAATCGCACTGCCCCCGGTGAACCGCGTCAACTTTCGGCTGAGTCCGTGCCCGTCAGCTCGCCAAGGTGATGCTTGTGCCGAAGGCCGGCATAAACCAGCCCGCCGACCACGCTCCAGCACAGGCTGCCCGCCGTGCATAGCAGCGACAAGGACAGCGCTGCCGTGTGCTCCACTCCGATCAGCGGCACGGCCAGCATCAACACGAAAAGATTCTCCCGCACACCCAGCCCGCTCGGCGTCAACGGGATCACCACCATGCAGGTGATCATGGGCACAATGGCGAAGAGATGACGCAACGAGAGGTCCAGCTCCAGCCCCCACGCCAGTGACTGGACATGCAACACGCAAACCCCGCAAAGCAGCAGTGACGCAGTCAGGCTCTTGAACAGGAACCGAGGGTCCTTACCGAACGGTTTAAGCGAGTCCCGCAGGCGCTCGAGGAATTCTCCCTTCGGTAGCCGGCGCAGCCATTCGCGCGCCTGCGGCAGTCCGCGCGACACGCCGCCCCGGAGTGCGAGGAAGAGCACCGCCGCGCAGCCCGAGAACATTGCGGTAATCACGACAGCCAGCTTGAGGAACAACGGATCCGTCCTGAGCAGCGGCAGGTTGGCAGCCATTGCCACGAGGGTGAAAACCAGCAGCCCAAACAGCCCGATGATGCGGTCTACGAACACGGTGCCGACGGCTTCCGCCTTTTTGTGATGCGTCTCCCGCGCGGCGTAGTAGGCCTTCATCAAGTCTCCCCCCGCCGCTCCCAGCAGGAAGGAATTGAAGAAGTGCGCCACTAACGAGATCTCCGCCGCGCGTGCGAATGACAGCTCCAGTCCGTGCACCCGCAGCACCTGCCGCCACCGCACGATGCCGAGGAGAATCGTCGCTCCCATCAGGGCCAGCGAGACGGCGAAGGCTTCCGGTCGCACGCGCGACACAGCCCGCCACACTTCCCGTGGTCCGTGGGACCACGAAACCTCAAGCCGCTGGGTGCGGGTGAGTTGGTTCCATGACGGGTTGCGCTGCTCGCGCTCCCACGCGTCCATCCCCTCTTTCCAGAAAATCCTTTGGAAGACCAACGCCAACAGCAGCCCACACAAGGCGAGCTGCACCGAGCTCTTGAACCATGACGGCACCTTTTTCACGGCCCCCAGAGCTGCCTGATGTGTGCCACGCCGCGTTTGACCGCATCCGGCTTCAGCCCCGGGCTGAATTCAAAGACCTTGATGTGCTCCGGCCGCACAAAGGGCTTCAGCGTGGCGAAGTCGACCGTGCCCGTGCCGGGCTCGCGGTGGTCGCGCCCCGGAAACTCCACATCGTGGATGTGGAATCCACCAAGCCGCTCCGCCAGTTGGCCGAGGTGGGTGACATGGTGCAGGAAACCCAGGTGCTCCTTGATCTGGGCATGTCCGGTGTCGTGCCAGTAGCGCACCGTCGCGGCGGGGAACTCTGCGAGAAACTGCGCCATCTCGCCATCCACTGGCACCTCTTCGAGGGCTTCGCGGTTTTCGATCCCCAGCTGCAGGCCCAGCTCCGTGGCCCGGGCCGCGATCTCCTGTAGCGCTGCGGTCGTGCGCTCCATCGGCCCCGCTTTCAGCAATTCTTGTTGCTCCACCGCATCCGCGATCAGCTGCTGAAATTTCGGCGACTCGTGCTGCTTGGCCGCGATCATGTCCAGCAACGTGTCCGTGAAATCATCCGGGGCAAAGAGGCCCAGGAAACCGCCCTTTGGTTTCATGTCCGGTAGGCTGCCCATGTGCAACACCACGAGCCGCGCCTTCACGCGCACGGCAAATTCAAGCGTCTTGAACGTCTGTCTCAGCGCGTTCTCGCGTTCGCGCCGGTCGGTGGCGGTGAACTGGAAGACATTCGGGGCGGCATGGTTTACGCCCATGGGCAGCGGGCAGAAATTGTGCAGCGTTGAGATGCGGATTTCGCCGGCGTCCACCGCATCAAGAATGCCGGGCACGAGGCTCACGCGGATGCCGTGGCTCAGCTCCGCGTAGTCAAAGCCGAGCGCGGCGATCTCCTGCAGCATGGCGCGTCCGTCCGTGTGCCGATGTGAGTTCCAGCAGGTCGAGAGTGAATACATTCAAATAGGCCGCGTGTTCAGGGCATTAGGCACCGCGCAATGGCGGTTGTTCAAACCTGAAATCCCAACCGCTCCGGCGGAACGGTCTCGGTCCCCGGCGCTCAGTCGCTGTTCCTTTCAGGCAGCAAAAAGCCGGACGCGGTGCAAACCGGCGTCCGGCGTGATTGGGCAAGGCAGGGATCAGAGGTCGGCGTAGCGGGCGCGCAGCATGGCGGTGAACTTGGCCACCTTGAGCTTGCGCCGCCGCTTTTCGCTCGGCTTCTCGAACCGGCGGTGGTTGCGGACTTCCTTCAAGGTGCCTTCGCGATCGATCTTTTTCTTCAATCGTCGCAGCGCCTTTTCCACCGGCTCGCCCTTTTTGAGCTTAATTTCGGTCAAAACTGTTTCACTTCCTTCCCAGTCTGCTGCCCGGGGTTGGCTGGCGATCCGCCAGCCCTGTCCAGGTCAGGGAGGCGCAGTCTAGAGGCCGGCCAAGACCCGTCAACCGCCAAAAATGCCCGCTAAAAGCGACCGTCCCGGCTCTCAAAGTGGGTCGGCTTGCCGAGGTCCACGCCCCCCTGCATCACCCAATCCGCCGCCCACCCGATCAGTTCGGCCGCCGCCACGCGCGGTGGGCCAAAGCGCCTGAGGGCCTCACCTGCGTGGTTAAGCAGGGCGGATTGCCCCTCGCTGCCGGTGAAATTCACCGGACGATGCATGCGGTGGCCAAGTTGCTCCGCCACGGTTCGGACACTCAACAGTTCCGGTCCGGTGAGGTTGAGCACATGGGGTGGCGTGCGGGCCAGAGCGAAGGATTGCAGGGTCATGGCGTTGGCATCGCCCTGCCAGAGGCAGTTGAACCAGCCCATGCCCACATCCACGGGCTGGCCGGTCCAGATGCGGCGTGCCAAGTCCACCAGCACGCCGTAGCGCAGCTCGCAGGCGTAGTTGAGCCGGAGCAGCACCACGGGAATGCCAAGCGTGCGGCTGAAATGCTCGAACAGGCGCTCGCGACCGAGGCAGCTCATGGCGTATTCCCCCACCGGCTGGGGAATGTCAGTCTCGATTGATCCGCCTCCGCTTACGGGCGTCAGGCCATAAACATTGCCGGTGGAGAAAGCGACGATGCGGCTATGTCGAAACCGTCGGCAGACCAAGGCCGGCAGCCAGGTGTTCATTGCCCAGGTCAGCGCCTCGTCGCCCGTCGAGCCGAATTTTCGGGCGGCGCAATAGACGATGTTCTCCACGTCCGGCAAGCGCGCCATGGCTGACTCGTCCAAGAGGTCGCAGCGGATCGGCTCAATGCCCTGCGCTTCCAAGGCCCTGAAATGCCCTGGCTCGGTGAAGCGAGCGACTCCGATGATGCGGCGTTTGCGGCCAGCCGCGTCCGAGGCGCGGCGTGCCATGCGGGCGAGGGTGGGCCCCATTTTGCCGGCCACGCCGAGGAACATCAAATCGCCCGGCAGTTCGCGGAGCGCGGCTACGACGCCCGGAGTTGGCTCGCTGAGGCGGTCTTCGAGTTCGGGGACGTCGGCGGGCGGTCTGATCATGACGTGGACATTGCTGCTCAGGGAGGTGTAGCGCAGATTGGCGGGGACGTCCACCCGGCCAGTCGCGTGCAAGGCACTTCCGGCCTCTGCCAATTTTGGCCTTTCAGCCGGGCGCAGTTTGGGCTTCCTTGGGACAGTGATGGAGCGTCCTTATGGAACCTAGCTCGGGTCATGGTCACGCCCCCGCCGGCCGGCGCCGGCTGCCGAGGTCTTTCAAGGAGCTGACGCCCACGAAGGCCTTCAATCCCCGCACCTTTTTCCGCGAGATGGTGTGGAAGGCGCTCATCACCCGGCGGGCCGGCGAGCATCAGGCACCCCGGTTTCCGAAACTCGACCCCGGCCAGCTTGCCCTGACTTGGATCGGGCACGCTTCGTTTCTCGTCCAGTTCAACGACCTCAATGCGTTGATTGATCCGAACTTTGCCAACTGGCTGTTCCTGCTGAAGCGCCTGCGTCGCTCCGGTTTGAAGCTCGAGGATCTCCCGCCCATTGACCTCGTGTTGCTCACGCACGCGCACTTCGACCATTTCCACAAACCATCCATCCGCAAGCTGCCGCACCCGAAGATTGGAGTGATGCCCTGGGGCATGGCCCCGCTGGCCAAGGGGCTCGGCTTCAGCCGCATCATCGAGCTGCAATGGTGGGAAAGCTTCAGTCACGGGGACTGGAAGGTGACGCTCACGCCGTGCAAGCACTGGGGCGCGCGCACGCTCACGGACAAGCATCGCGGCTACGGCGGATTCGTGCTCGAACACCAGGGCCGCACGGTCTATCACGCGGGCGACAGCGCCTACTTCGACGGCTTCAAGGAAATCGGCGCGCGGCTCGCGCCGGAAATTGCGCTCCTGCCCATCGGCGCCTATTACCCGGAGAGCTTCCGCAACGTGCACATGGGCCCGGACGAAGCGATGAAGGTCTTTCACGATGTGAAGGCAAAGTGGTTCGTCCCCATGCACTACGGCACGTTCAAGCTGTCCTTCGAGGAAATGGATGAGCCACCGCGCTGGCTGCGGGACATCGCGCGTCGTGACCGCCTCTCCCACCACCTGCGCATCATGGATGAAGGCGTGCCGGAGGTGTTTTAGGGCCGGCCGCCGAGCGGCGACGCGGCGGCCCAACTGCTGATTACTCTGCTTGCCCGGCGTGCGCGGGCTCCGCAACATCGCCCGCTCGGGATGCTGACGATATCTGAACTCTCCAAGTCCTACGGCGGCCGCACGCTGTTCAGCGGCGTGTCGCTGCAGGTGAACCGCGGCGACCGCATCGGGCTCGTGGGGCCAAATGGTGCGGGCAAATCCACGTTCTTTTCGCTCGTGCTCCAGCAGGAGCAGCCGGATGAAGGCGAGGTGGCGTTCCAGCGCGGCACCACGCTGGGCTTCCTGCCGCAGGAGAGCGCGCCCGCCGGCGAGGAAACGGTTGTGGAGCTGGCCACGGCGGTCTCGCCGGAATTTGCGGAAATCAGCCGCAAGCTCAAGGCCTGGAACGCCGCGCATCCCGACGAGCTGGATCACGAGGACGACCTGCACGCGCGGTTCAACGAGCTGGGGGGATACCAGATTGAGGCCCGCGCCAAATCCATCCTTAAGGGCCTGAGCTTCCGGGACGCGGACTTCGACCGGCCCGCGCGCGAGATGTCCGGCGGCTGGGTGATGCGTGCCCACCTTGCGCGGCTGCTCACGCAGGAGCCCGACCTGCTGATGCTCGATGAGCCGACGAACCATCTCGACCTCGAGGCGCTCCTCTGGTTTCAGGACTACTTGAAAGGTTATCCCGGCGCGATCCTGATGATCTCGCACGACCGCGAGTTTCTCAACCAGCTCGTCGGCAGCATCGTGGAAATCCGCAGCGGGAAACTCCACCGCTACCGCGGCAATTATGACGATTTCCTCGCGCAGCGCGCCGCCGCCGAGCAGCAGCAGCTCGCGGCCTTCAAGAACCAGCAGAAGGAGATCGAACGCCTGCAGGAATTTGCCGACCGCTTCCGCGCCAAAGCCAGCAAGGCCTCACAGGCGCAGGCCAAGCTCAAGCAGATCGAGCGCATGGAGAAGATCGAGGCCCCCGAGGCGGCCGCCTCCACCGTGAGCTTCAGCTTTCCGCAACCCCAGCGCAGCGGGCTGAAGGTGGTCACGCTCAAGGACGTGCATTTCAGCTACGGCGACAAACCCGTCTATCGCGGGGTGAACTTCGAGGCCGAACGCGATGAGCGCATCGTTTTGGTCGGCCCCAATGGTGCGGGCAAGAGCACCTTGCTCAAGCTCCTGGCCGGCGTGCTCACGCCCGGTGCCGGCGAGCGGCTGCTCGGGCACAACGTGAAGTCGGGTTACTACTCGCAGTATCGCGTCGAGATGCTCGATGAAAAGCGCACCGTGCTGGACGAGGCCGGCGACACGCCGCAGCGCGTGACCGAGCAATACATCCGCACCGTGCTGGGCTGCTTCCTCTTCCGCGGCGACGACGTGTTCAAGAAGGTGGGCGTGCTCAGCGGTGGTGAAAAGAGCCGGCTGGCGCTCGTGAAACTCCTGCTGGACCCGCCCAACCTGCTCCTGATGGACGAGCCCACCACGCATCTGGACATGGCCAGCATTGATGCGTTGATCACCGCGCTCAAGCAGTTCGCCGGCACGGTCATCTTCATCAGTCACGATGTTTACTTCATCCGGGCCTTGGCCAGAAAGGTCCTCCACGTCAACGCCGGTGTGCTCACGCCGTATGCCGGCGATTACCAGTATTACCTGGACAAGACCAAGGCTGCGTCCGCCCGGGTGGCCTTGACCGCCGGGTTGAGCGATGGCCGCCCGCCCGCGCGCGAAGCCGTCCGGCCAGTCGTCGTGCCGGGCGTGGACCGCAAGGAGCAGAAGCGCCTTGAAGCCCAGGCCCGGCAGGCCCGTTC
>CAZQEW010000073.1:5250-10981 GCA_964591495.1 uncultured Klebsiella sp. | reverse complement strand
GCCTGGAGCGCGGACGGCTGGCGCATGCCTACCTGTTCACGGGCGATGATCTCGACGAACTGGAGGGCATGGCCCGCACGCTGGCCAAGACCCTGAACTGCCAGCAGCCGCGCCGTATCGGTGGCGCGGCGGTGGACTGCTGCGATGCCTGCCCCGCCTGCCGAAAGATCGAACACGCCAACCACGCGGACGTGCAGTGGTTTCGGCCGGAGATGAGATCCCGGCAGATTTCCGTGGACCAGGTCCGTGACCTCATTCACACGGTCAACCTCAAGCCCACCGAGGCGGACTGGAAGGTGGCGGGCATCGTCGCCGCGGACCGGCTCACCGTGCAGGCGACCAACGCCTTCCTCAAGACGCTCGAAGAGCCGCCCGCCCGCAGCATCCTGGTGCTGTTGTCCACCGAGCCCCAGCAGTTGCTCGATACGGTGGTGTCCCGCTGCTTGCGGCTTACCTTCGGCGGCACGGGTGCCCGCAAGTTCGCCCCGGAGCACGTTGCATGGCTGGGTGAGTTCACCGCCCTCTTGGCCGCACCCAACGCCGGGCTCCTCGCGCGCTATCGCGTGCTCGGGCAGTTGCTGGCCCGCCTCGCGGCGATGAAGGAGACCCTGTCCGAGACGCTCACGGCCCGCTCGCCCTTGCAGCGCTACACCGACGCGGAGCCGAAGCTCCAGGAGAAGTGGGAGGAAGAGCTTACGGCCGCCATCGAGGCCGAGTATCGCCGCCAGCGTGCCGACCTGCTTCTGACCTTGCAATGGTGGCTGCGCGACGTTTGGCTGCGCAAGCTGGGAGCCGGATCGGAACTCGTCGCCTTTCCCGATCTCGCTCCCACGGCGGAAACCGTCAGCGCCCGCCTCAGCCCCGGTGAGGCGCTCGAAAATCTCCGGGTCATCGAGCAGACGCAGCGCCTCCTGCGCACGAACGTCAACGAGCTGCTCGCCCTGGAAGTCGGCCTGCTCAAATTGCGGCTGTGAGCCTGAATGTCGCTTGCCGACTTTCGTTTCCGGGTCAAAGCTTCGCGATGCATATTTTCCCGCTTCCCGCCCGCTCAGCCGGCCTCCTCCTGGCCGCCGTGTGCCTGATCATTGCTGCGCCCATCTCGGAGAGTGCAGAGTCGTCCAAGTTGACGCCGGAACAGGAGCGCGCGCTGGACGGTGCGCGTAAAGGCTTCGGCAAGGCGAAGAAACTCCAGACCGAGGTCGAGCGACAACTCATGCTCGTTCCGGAGGCCAACCGCGTTGGCGTCGCCCTTGCCCTCGCTGAATTCACTGCGGCGAAGTGGCCCGACGACGCCCCCGATTCCCTCGGTCGGCTGGTCCAGCTCCTGCCCGCACACGCAGTGCCGCTCATGAGCGCCGCCATCAAGGCCGCGCCGAAGGCCGCCCGGCCGCTGGCGGCTGCAGCTATGTCCGCAGCCCCCGCCAGCACCGTTGTGCTGGCCAGCGCGGCAGTGCAGATCAACCCATCCGAAAGTCATGGAATATTTGAGGCCGCCTCGTGGCGCGTCCCGAAGGAATTGAAACCCCAACTGGAACAGCTCAAGGCCAGCCTGCCGACCATCGCTCCTGCCAACCCTGCGAAGAAGGTGGTTCCGTTGGAACGGCCCCCCTCGTTTCAGTGAGCCCTTGGTGGGGCCTCACCCGCGCAGAATCTCGGTGACCAAGCGGGCGTTCTGACCGTCCACGAGGGAGAGTTCCTGGCCGTTGCGCTTGAAGGTGACCTTCTTGTGGTCAAGGCCGAAGAGGTGCAGGAGCGTGGCGTGGTAGTCGTAGTGGTGGACGATGTCCTTCACTGCGTGGTGGCCGAACTCGTCGGTCTCGCCGTAGGTAAAACCATTCTTGAAGCCGCCGCCGGCGACCCACATCGAGAAGCCGTAGGTGTTGTGGTCGCGGCCGACTTTTGCCGGGCCGGTGTCGTTCTGGATGACGGGTAGCCGGCCCATTTCGCCGCCCCAGTGGACGACGGTGGAGTCGAGCAGGCCGCGCGCTTTCAGGTCGGTGACGAGACCGGCGGAGCCTTTGTCGATGTATTTGCACGCGGCGGGCAGGCCGGTGCGGATGCTGCCGTGGTGGTCCCAGGTCTGGTTGCCGGTGTAGAGCTGCACGAAGCGGACGCCGCGCTCCACGAGGCGGCGCGCGATGAGGCAGCGCGTGCCGAACTCGGCGGTGGCCGGGTCGTCAATGCCATAGAGTTTCTTGGTTGCCGCGCTTTCGCCGGTGATGTCCATGGCTTCCTTCGCGGCGGTCTGCATCTTCGCGGCAAGTTCGTAGCTGGCAATGCGCGCCGCCAAATCCGTTTCGCCGGGATGCTCGCGTAGGTGGTCGCGGTTCAACTGGTCGAGGAAGGAAAGGTAGTTCTCCTGCGCCGTGCCGCGCAGGTGCGGCGGGGCGTCGAGATTCGGGATGCGCGGCTCCTTGGAGCGGACGGCGGTGCCTTGGAAGAGCGAGGGCAGCCAGCCGTTTTCCCAGTTCGCCACGCCGAGCACGGGCAGGCCGCGCGGGTCGGTGAGCGCGACGAACGCCGGCAGGTTGCTGGTCTCGGAGCCGAGCGCGTAGGTCAGCCAGCTCCCGAGTGTGGGCCGGCCGCCGAGCACGCGGCCGTTTTGCAGGGCGTAGATGGATTGGCCGTGGTTGTTGACGCCGGTGTGCATGCCGCGCAGGAGGCAGACGTCATCCACGATACCGGCAAAGTGGGGCAGCAGCTCGCTCACGTCCATGCCGCACTGACCGTGCTTTTGGAATTTCCACGGGCTGGCGAGGACCTTGGGGCTGGCCTGCGCGGCGTTGTCGTATTTGATTTCGCCGGGGAATTTCTGGCCGTCGTATTTGTCGAGCGCGGGCTTGGGGTCGAACAAGTCCATGTGGCTGGGCCCGCCCTGCATGAACATGGAAATCATCGCCTTGGCGCGCGGCTGGAAGTGCGGGCGCTTGGGCAGGAGGTCGAAGGACTTCGGGTCGAGGTCGGGGCGCGGGGCGTTGGCGAGGAGATGGTCCTGCTTAAGCAGCCACGCGAGGGCGACGGAGCCGAGACCGAAGCCGGATTGCGCGAAGAAGTGGCGGCGGGAATTGCAGGCGGTGTGGGTGTTCATGGGTTGGCCCGCGAAATACGCGAAATGACGCGAAAGTTTTTGAGGTCCACGGTTTCTAGTGGTTGGACGGCGGGGTGGGTGTTGGCGATTCGCTCCCACTCCAAAAGCGGGTGGTGACCGAAGTTCACCAGCAGGCCGAGTTCAAAGCCAGTGGCGTTGAGATAGTTCAGCACCTGTGCGCGATGCTCATCGGTCAGCGCACTCGCCGCCTTAAGTTCCAAGATGATTTTCGACCAGCAGACGAAGTCCGGCTCGTAGCCTTGCTTCAACGCCTGCCCCCGATACTCCAGCGAGAGCTTTGGCTTGGAAACGGCCGGAACGCCAAGGTGCGCGAGTTCAATCTCCATGCACTCGTGATACACAGGCTCCAGAAACCCGCAGCCCTTTTCTTTGTAAACCGCGAAACAGCCGCCCATGATGGCATAGCACTCATCCTTGTAGATGAGGTCTCGCTCGGTGTTTTTCATTTCGCGTCTTTTCGCGTCCTTAGCGGGCATCTCACTCCACGTAAAGGAACCGGTTCGCGGTCAACAAAGCCTGGCACAAGCTCGTGAGCGCGTGGTCGTCGGGGTTGGTAGGGGCGGCTTCTTTCCCCTTCGCGACGGGCGCGGGCTTCGGGGTGTTCGCGGTGAAGTGTGCGCGCTGCTTGCCGAGGAACGCGAGGGCATCGGTCATCTCCGTGGAGTTCGGCCGGCGGCTGAAGGCGAGCTGCCAGGCACGCGCAACTCTGGATTCATCGGTCGAGTCGCCGGCTTCCTTGGCCACGCGCTCGGCGAAGAACTTGGCCTGCGTGAGCGTGAACTCGCCGTTCATCAGCATCAGTGACTGCGGGGCGACGGTGGAAGCGTTGCGCAGCTCGCAGTTCGGCTCCATGCGCGGCGCGTCGAAGGTTTCCATCAACGAGAGCGGCTTGCTGCGGCGCATCTGCACGTAGAGCGTGCGGCGGAATTCCTCGCCGTTGAGCGAGACGAACTTCCCACTCGGGCGGCCCGCCGTGTCATCGGTGTTCACGCCCACGACGATTTGCCCGGACTCGTCGGCCATGATGGGCACGGGCGCGCCGCCGGGTTTCGGGTTCAGCTTGCCGCTGACGGCGAGCTGCGCGTCGCGGAGTTGCTCGGCATCGAGCCGCCGGAGCGGATAACGCCAGAGGAGCTTGTTGTCGGGGTCTTTGGAATTTGAATTGCGGAACTCCGCGTTGGAAATCTGCGAAGCCTGCCGATACGCCGCACTCGTCATCACAAGCTTGTGGAACTTCTTCAAACTCCACCCCTGCGCCACAAACTCACTCGCCAGCCAGTCCAGCAGCTCCGGATGCGACGGGCGCTCGCCCAGCGTGCCGAAGTCCGCCGGCGACGCCACGATGCCGCGTCCGAAGTGATGCATCCAAAACCGGTTCACGAGCACGCGCGTGGTGAGTGGGTGCGTGCCGTCGGTGAGGGCGCGCGCGTAGGCGAGGCGACGGCCGCTCGTGGTCAGAGCGGCGTCTTTCTCCGGCAAGTCCACGGGCCGAAGCGACGCCAGGATGCTCAAGTCGCCGGGCTTGAGCTGCTGCTTTGGTTGGTCGGGGTCGCCGCGATGAAACAGGAACGTCTGGGCGAGGCCGTTGGTGCCCGCTGCGACGACCTCGTTGAAGACTGGGATGAACTGCTCGGCCGGCTTCCGCTCGCGAATCTTCGCGGCTTCGTCTGTCTTCTTCTTCAACTCGTCGGCCTTCTTTTGCTCGTAGAGATACAGTGAGCCCGGGCTGAGTTGCATCACGGTCGGATGCTCCTTCAGCAGCTTCACCTGCGCGGGCGTGCGCTTGGCGACGGCGGTTTTGTAAGCCTCGCGGAGCGGCGCGCGCAGTTCTTCGGGGCGCTTCAGCAATTCCTTTTCCAATACCTCGTTGATGAACTCGTCCTGCTGCTTGAGCCGCGCGTCCTCAATCACTTTCGCTTCCTTCTCCACCTCGGCGGCCTTGGCGCGGTCGGCGTCGGACATGAGCGAGACGAGCCGCGCGTTGGGCGTGCGCCACGTGCGCAGGTCGAAGCCTGGCTCGAAGACGGCGCGCAGCCGATAGTAATCCGCCTGCGAAATCGGGTCGTGCTTGTGGTTGTGGCATTGCGCGCAGCCGACGGTGACGCCGAGCAGCGAGCTGGACACAACCTTGATGGTGTCGGCGACCACTGCGTTGCGCGCGACCTTCTGCTCGACGCCTGCGTTCGCCGTGCCGTCCGGGGCCATGCGGAGGAATCCGGTGGCGGTCAGCTTGTCCACGTCGGCAGGAGCAAGGTTCTTGTGAGGCGGCTTCACGAGTTCGTCGCCCGCGAGTTGCTCGACGATGAACTCGTTGAATGGCTTGTCTGCGTTCAGCGAACGGATGATGTAGTCACGGTATTGCCAAGCCCACTTGCGCTCGGTGTCGGCGTCCGTGTAGCCGTCGGAGTCCGCGTAGCCCGCGATGTCCAGCCAGTGCCGGCCCCAGCGCTCGCCGTAGTGCGGCGAGGCGAGCAGGCGGTCGAGCATCTTCTCATAAGCGTCAGGTGAAGTGTCCTTCTCGAATGCCTCGACCTCTGCTGGCGACGGCGGCAGACCGAGCAAGTCGAAGCTCGCGCGGCGGATGAGCGTGGCGCGGTCGGCGGGAGCGGAGAAAGTGAGCTT
>CAZQEW010000073.1:0-5150 GCA_964591495.1 uncultured Klebsiella sp. | reverse complement strand
GCTTCACCGGCTGAAACGCCCAGTGCGCCCGCTCCTCCGGCGTGAACTCATCGGCCGCGCCGGGCTTAGCCGGCTCCGCGCGCGCGACCTTGGCCCCGCCCGCAATCCACTGGCGGATGACCTCGACCTGCGCAGAGGAAAGTTTCTTCTCCGACTGCGGCATCTCGCCGTCGCGCACCATCGTGAAGAGGCGGCTTTTCTCCGGCTTGCCTGGGACGATTGCCGGGCCGTGCTCGCCGCCCGTGGCGAGCAGGTGGCGCAGGCGCGCATCGAGACCGCCCTTCATCTTTCCTTCCTCGCCGTGGCAATGAAAGCAGTTCGCCTTGAGGATGGGCCGGATGTCTTGCTCGAAGGTCAGCGCGGCGGACTTCGGTATCGGTGCCGCGACGAGTCCGCCAGCCGCCAGAGCCACGATGGCAGAAAGGGTGTGGCGCAGGCTGCGACGCTTGGTTTGTGGAACGCTGAACACGCTGGTGCTGACTGCCCGCCGGAAGGGCGAATTCACGGGCTCGCTTGACACCGCGTCACTCCGCGAGAAGCTCCTCCGGTGCGCTTCAACCGCCGCAAAATCCTGATTGCCGGAGGTGTCGCCACCGCTGGCGGCGCGGCTGGCGGTTGGTGGCTGCGCACCTCGGACGTCTGGGCTGCGCGCTTCCTGCGCGAACGCTTCCGCGAAGCGGACCGCGACATCGCTGCCGCGCCGCACAAGCCCACGCCTGCCACTTGGGACGCGAACGCGGTGACCCTCGCGTGGCTCGGGCACACGACGGTGCTGCTCAACTTCCACGGCCTCACCATCCTCACTGACCCCGCGCTGGGCAACCGCATCGGCCTCGGCCTCGGGCTGGGCACGCTCGGGCCGAAGCGCTTCATCGCGCCCGCGCTGCGGGTGAACGAGCTGCCGCCCATTGACGTGGTCATGCTCTCGCACGCGCACCTCGACCACATGGACATGCCGACCTTGAGCCGGCTGCCGGGCAAGCCGCTCGTCGTCTCGGCGCACGCGACGGCGGACATTTTCGGCCCGAAACGCTTTGCGGAGACGCACGAGTTGCGCTGGGGCGAACACGTCACCTTGCGCACGCCGAAGGGCGAATTGCGCATCGAGGCCATCGAGGTGAAGCACTGGGGCGCACGGTGGCGCACTGACACGCAGCGCGGCTACAACGGCTATATCCTCCGCCGCGAGGGCCGCACGCTGCTCTTCGGCGGCGATACGGCCAATACGGACGCGCTTGCGGCCTTGCGCTCACGCGGGCCGTTCGATGCGGCCATCATGCCCATTGGTGCGTATCGGCCGTGGGTGCGCAGCCATTGCACGCCGGAGGAGGCGCTCAAGATGGCGGATGCGGCGGGCGCAAGACACATCGTTCCCGTGCATCACGCGACCTTCAAACTCAGCGACGAGCCGATGAACGAACCCATCGAGCGCATGCAAGCTGCGCTGGCGAAGGAGTCGGGCCGCCTTGCACTCAAGGAAGTGGGAGAGACCTTCCGCCTCCCTGCGTAGGCGACGATGCCGCAAGTCACGCGGCGAAGAGGAAGTCCCGGCCCTCGACACAGCCGTGGTGCTCCAGAAAGTTCCGGCAAAACTCCCGCGCCCCGCGCTTGCCTGCGTAGCCAAGGTGAAATGCGCCGGCAGGAATCTGCCCGGGTGCGAGCACCAGGTGGCCTGCGCGCGACCGCCCGTGCTTGTTCCGGTCCGTGTCCACGTAGGCACTGACCCTGATGCCTTGGGCTTGCAGCAGTTTCACCCGCTTGCGTGTTGCCCGTCCGGCGCCCCAGACCAAGAGCTCCCGGCTTTCGGAGACCTCCGCACGCAACCAACGTGCAAGGTAGTTGGCCTTCAACTTGTAGAACGACTCAACCGCATAGCGCGGGTCCGTGCGCGAGAGTCGCATGGGCAGGTCGTGCCAGCGCAGCAGCGTGCGCGGGACTTTCGCCATGCGGACGCCAGCCTCCAGCCAGCGTAGCCATAGCTCGTAGTCCTCGGGGAAATCGCCGTCGCGATAACCACCGTGCCGCGCGACCAGCTCGCGACGGAACATCACGCTCGGATGCGCGAAGGGCGCCTCGACGAAGCGGTTCAGCGCGATTTGCTCCGGCGTGACCACCGAGTTCAGCCAGTCCACGTGAAGCGCGTAGCCCTGGCTCGCCGCGCGGTCCCCGGCGAATTCTACAAGCGAACCGATGACACCCATGTCCGCGTGCGAATCGAGCAACGCGACTTGCTCCGTCAGCCGCTCGGGGAGCGCCTCGTCGTCCGCATCCATCCGCGCGATGAACTCGCCTCGCGCTGTGGCCAGGCCGTGATTCAAGGTGGCAACAATCCCGCCATGTGGCTGCGAGATGACTCTCAGCCTTGGCTCCCCAGTCGCTTGCGCCCGCAACCACTCCGTCGTTCCGTCCGTCGAGCCGTCGTCCACCACGAGCAGTTCCCAATCGGTGAAAGTCTGCGCGCGGATGCTGGCGACCGCCCGCGGCAGGGTGGCCAGCGCGTTGAACGCGGGGAGCAGGACGCTGACACGAGGTGACGGCACGCCGGAATTCAACCGCGCCGGTGCGGCGGTGTCCAACCTGCGTCCACGCCACTTCGCGCTTCGCGGCATTGCCCGCGTCTGCCACGCTCGCGGCGTGGGCATCTCGCCGAAGCAGTTTGAGCAGTTGCAGGGCCGGCTGACCAAAGCCGCGCGCCGCGCGGTCTCTCCGGCTGCGGAGCCGACTGCGCCGGCCCGCGTGCATGGGATCATCCTCGGCGTGGATCCGTCGCTGCGGGGGACGGGGTTCGGCGTCATCCGCGCCGCGCGGCCGCAGCCAGTCGCGCTCGTGCACGGGACGATTGCGTGCCCGGCGGGCTGGGAGCGTTCGCGGTGCCTCGCGAAGATTCACGAGACACTGCGCGACGTGATCCGCGAGCACCAACC
Source organism: uncultured Klebsiella sp. (assembly GCA_964591495.1). Classification (GTDB taxonomy): domain Bacteria; phylum Verrucomicrobiota; class Verrucomicrobiia; order Limisphaerales; family SXTU01; genus SXTU01. The sequence goes on along the minus strand of CAZQEW010000073.1, from coordinate 2,226 downwards.
GACGCTCTGCGTGGTGGAGGGGCTGTTCTTCGCGCAGAACCTCCAGACCGCCCTGATCATGGGCGAGGCGCGCGGGGCCGCGCTCGTGGCGGCGGCCACGGCTGGCTTGGAGATCCACGAGATCGCGCCCCGCAAGGTGAAGCAGGCCATCGTCGGCTATGGCGCAGCGCAGAAGCTGGCCGTGGCCAAGATGGTGCAGCGCATGCTCAACCTCGCGGACCTGCCCGACCCCGATGCGGCGGACGCGCTGGCTTTGGCGCTCACGCACACGCAGGGCGCGGGCCGATTTTCCCTCGCCGCGCCAAAGCGCGTCTGACACGGTGCGGTCATGAACACCGGATGGAGCTGGGTCTTCCTGCTGGCTGTGTTTGCCGGACTGTGTTTCCTGGCAATGATCATCGGCGTGATGGTGTTGTTGTTCCGCGCGGCCACGCGGGCCTCCGGCCGCCCGCCGGGTGAAACCAGACGCGGTGAAAGCGGGAACGCAGTTTTTCCGACTGTGGTTGGTGCTGACGTCCTGACCAATCCGGCCAATCCGCTTTACCATCTGCACCATCCGTCCCCGATGCCGGATGACTCGACTCGGCATCACGGCATTGACCCTGCGCCCAGCTCGCCACCATCGTTCGACAGTGGGAGCAGTTCCCCTCCGAGCGTTGACACCGGCGGCGCGGGGTGTGGCTAAACGCCGAGTTCGCTCATGGACTGGCAATTCCATCTCTTTGGGGCGCTTATCATTGGAGCCTTGGTCCTGTTGTGGCGCTGGGCTTACGGCTTCGATTCGGAGAGCGATTCGGACAGCAGCCGGAGCCGGTTCAGTGACCGGGACATCGAAAGCTGGCGTCCCGACAGCCGCGATGCTGCTTCAGGCCCGGATGACTCCTCTCCCGGCCGAAGTGACTAACCGGCGTTCCGCGTTGCGCCACCGCGCGCAACTCCGTTACAACGGGCCGGCATGATTTCGTTCCTGCACGGCAAGCTCGTGGACGCCCTGCCCACGCAAGTCACCGTGGACGTTCACGGCGTCGGCTACGAGGTGCTCATTCCGCTCTCGTCGTTTGACAAGCTCCCTGCGCCGGGCAGCGAGGTGCGCCTGCTTACGCACCTGGCCGTGCGCGAGGACGCCCATGTGCTCTACGGCTTCATGACGGCGGCGGAGCGCGAGCTGTTCCGGCTGCTCATCCACACCGTCAGCGGCATTGGGCCGAAGATCGCGCTCAATGTCCTCAGCGGCATGAATCCCGTCGCCTTCCGCGGTGCCGTGGCGGGCGGTGACGTGAAGGCGCTCTCCCAAATTTCCGGCGTCGGACGCAAGACCGCCGAGCGCATTGTGGTCGAGCTGAAGGACAAGATCGGCGCCGCCGGCGCGTGGGAGGCGAGCAGCGCGGAACGAGCCACATCAGCCAATGACCAGCGGGTTCACGACGCCGTGATGGCCCTGGTGGCGCTGGGATTCAAGCAGCCCGACGCGCACGAAACCATCCGCGCCGCGCAGGCCATGCTGGGCGCGCAGGCGACCGTGGAGGAACTGGTCCGCGCGGGTCTGAAGAAGGGCTGAGGCATGGCCAATCCTTCGCCTGCCCGCGCCTCTGGCGTCATCGTTCCACAGCAGCCCAAGTGGCATGGACGGCTCGCCGCGCGGCTCATCTGGCTGGCCGCCACCGCGCTTGCGGCCACGCTGCGCTGGCGCTGGCGGGATGAGACGAACCTGTTTGAAAACGGGGGCAAGGAGCCGGTCATCTTCTGTCTGTGGCACAACCGGCTGGCGCTTTCATTGATCCTCTTCCGCCGCTACGTGCAGGCGCGGCAGCCCCAGCGCAAGCTCGCCGCGCTTGTCAGCGCGAGCCGCGATGGCGGGATGCTCGCGCGGGTGCTGGAGCTGTTCGACGTGGAGCCGGTGCGCGGGTCATCCAGCCGGCGTGGTTCACAGGCGTTACGCGAACTGGTCTCGGCCGGCAAGCGCGGCTGCGATCTGGCCATCACACCGGACGGGCCGCGCGGACCGTGCTACGTGGTGCAGGACGGCATTGTCTCGCTGGCGCAACTCACGGGCATGGCGATTGTCCCGGCGTCGTTCCACCTGAGCTGGAAGTGGCGGCTGAAGAGCTGGGACCGTTTCCAAGTCCCGCTGCCCTTTGCGCGGTGCGAAGTGCAGCTCGGTGAGCCGGTCCGGATTCCCCGCGAGGCAAGCGCCGCCGAACGGGAGCGGCTGCGCGCGAAGTTGGA
>CAZQEW010000072.1:0-22614 GCA_964591495.1 uncultured Klebsiella sp. | reverse complement strand
CCAAATTATCCACTGGGTGGAGCAAATTACTCGCTGGGTGAGGCAAATTATTGACAAGAATTGATAAATTACTGACCGGAATTACCAAATTATTGAATACGATTGACCGCCGGGTTGGTGGTAGCGTATGAATACCAATTGATCCTTTAATCCCAACGCCAATCGTTGGAACGCGACTGTCGTTGGGGGCGCATTGAGGACAGCGCGCCTTACCCGCCAAGGCGCCAGGCTCAAGTCGCCTTTTTCCAAGCCGCAGGGGTCTTTGGCCGGCGGACTGGCCCAAGCTTCAGGTGGCCCAGAAGGCAGGTGACGAGCTTGTCCATGTTCAGCGGCTTTTCCAGAAAGTCCGCCGCAGCGAGTCGCCGGGCTTCCTGGCGGTTGGCCGGATTGGTATCGCCCGTCATGAAGATCACCGGGATGCGCCGGAGGCGGAGGTTGGCCCTAATCTCGTGGACCAGGTCCAATCCGCTCATCCCGGGGAGTCGGATGTCGAGCAGGAGGAGGTCGTAGGTGGCCGTGTTGAGGATGGCAAGGGCCTCTTCGGCGGTGCCGGCGTGCTCGGCCTTGACGCATCGCCACGCCAGCGCGGCCTGAATGCCTTGCGCAAGGAGGAGCTCGTCTTCGACCACGAGGACTCGGGCCAGGGGCTTTCTCATGACTAGGGCGGGTGGGTTGCGGCCACGGCACTGAAGCAGGCGCTGGTTCCCCACCGACGGGTGCCCGGTAATAGCTTGTTCCTCAACGGATGGGCAAGCGCGGTGTGCGGTGCCCGGGGTTACGCCGGCCGGTGGTCGCAGCCACCGGGGTGAGCGGCAGTCCGGAGCGGGCATCGGCAGCCAGCGCGGCGCACTGCCGGCGCTCAACCGGATTGGAAATCGGCGGTCTGTTACTATTGCAAAGGACTGGCCACCGCCTAGGCTTGCCGCCGTTATGGATTGGCTTTCTGACCCACAACTCTGGATCAGCCTGCTCACGCTCACCCTCCTCGAGATCGTGCTGGGCATCGACAACCTGATCTTCATCTCGATCCTCAGCGGCAAACTGCCCGTGGAGCAACAGGCCCGCGCGCGCAAGGTGGGGCTTTCGCTGGCGCTGGTCACCCGCATCCTGCTGCTGTGCTCGCTGGCCTGGCTGGTGTCGCTGGACAAGCCGTTCTGGCAGGCGCGCATCTTGAACTGGGACCTGGCGGTTTCAGGCAAGGACTTGATCCTGCTGCTGGGCGGGCTGTTCCTCATCGCCAAGAGCACGAAAGAGATTCATGAGAAGCTCGAAGGCGAGGACGGGGCGGTGACGAACCACCTCGCGCCCACGTTTGTGAGCGTGATCATCCAGATCCTGCTCATCGACATCGTGTTCTCGTTGGACTCGGTGATCACGGCCGTGGGCATGGTGAAGCAAATCCCGGTGATGATTGCGGCGGTGGTCATCGCCATGGCGGTGATGGTCCTGTTTGTGGAGCAGATCAGCGGCTTCGTGGACCGGCACCCGACGATCAAGATGCTGGCGCTGGCGTTCCTCATCCTGATCGGCACGATGCTGGTGGCGGAAAGCTGCCATCAGCACGTCAACAAGGGTTACATCTACTTCGCGATGGCCTTCAGCGTCGGGGTCGAGTTCCTGAACATGCGCATGCGGAGCAGGCAGGCAACGAAAGTGGCGCTGCACCAGCCCTACCGCTGAGATGAAAACGCTGCTGGTCGTCCTCGCGTTGATTGGCGGAGTGCTCAGGAGCTCCGCGGCCGACGCGGTCCGCCAGACAACCGTGAGCATCGTGGGTGAGGAATTTCACCTCAACGGGAAGCCGACTTACGAAGGCCGGCGCTGGAACGGGCGGAAAATTCAGGGCCTGCTCTTCAACTCGCGCATGGTGCAGGCGACGTTCGATGACCTGAACCCGGAGACGGCGGGCCGGTGGGCTTATCCCGACACCGGCAAGTGGGATGCCGAGCGGAACACCCGGGAATTCCTCGCCGCGATGCCCGAGTGGCGCCGGCATGGCTTGCTGGGCATCACCGTTAACTTCCAAGGCGGCTCGCCGCAGGGTTACTCGAAGGAACAGCCTTGGGAGAACAATGCGTTCACGCCGGAGGGCGAGCTGCGTCCGGCCTTCACGGCCCGCATGGCCCGCGTGCTCGACCGGGCCGACGAGCTCGGGATGGTGGTCATCCTTGGCTATTTCTACTTCGGCCAGGACGAGCGCCTGAAGGACGAGGCCGCCGTCCTCCGCGCGACCGACAACGCGACGAAGTGGCTGCTCGACGGCGGCTGGCGCAACGTGCTGGTGGAGGTCAACAACGAGTGCAACGTCCGCTACGACCATGCCATCCTGAAACCTGACCGGGTGCATGAGCTCATCGAGCGGGTAAAAGAGACAAAGCGCGGCGAGCGCCGCCTGCTCGTGTCCACCAGTTACGGCGGCAACCAGATTCCGCGCGAGAACGTCGTGCGCTGCGCCGATTTTCTCCTGCTGCATGGGAATGGGGTTTCCCGGCCGGAGCGCATCGCGGAACTGGTGCGGCTGACCCGTTTGGTGCCGGACTACCGGCCGATGCCGATCCTGTTCAACGAGGACGACCACTTTGACTTCGACAAACCCGTCAACAACTTCCTCGCCGCCGTGAGTGCGGGCGCGGGCTGGGGTTACTTCGATTTTCGGATGAAAGACGAGGGCTTTGCGGAAGGCTATCAGAGCGTGCCGGTCAACTGGGGCATCAGCAGCGCACGCAAGCGGGGCTTCTTCAGGCTGCTGGCGGAAATCACCGGCGCAAAACCCTGAGACGGGGCGGATTTTCCCGTTGAAATCAAGGGGGAACACGGCTAGAGCACAACCCGTTTCCACGGTGTTTCCTGGCCCGCCAAATGTGGGCGGGGCTTCGGACATGAATTTCTTCATCCTGCGACGCGGACAAAAGCTGGGCCCCTACCCCGACGGAGCCATTGAGGAAATGACTTCCGGTGGCGAACTCAGGGCGGGCGACCTGGTCTGTTACGAAGGGGAGCAGAACTGGCAGCCGGTGAGCCGGTTTCTGGAACAGCGGCAGCAGCGGCTGGAAGGCGGGGAACTCCCGACGGACAAGCCGGCTGAGGTCCGTCAGACGCCAACCATGCCGTCCAAGGCCACACTCCCCAATCCCGAGTTGGAGGAACTGGACGAGTCCACCTTGACGGAATCTGAACGCGCAGTGATCGCGGGCGGGCGGTATCTGGTATTCGAGCACTGCTGGTCACTGCTGCTTTCCTTCCGGCGGGATTCGCATCCCGTGTTGGTGCGGGCCGGTGAGGATTGTTTTCCGCTGGCCTTCAAGCATTCGCTGATTTCGTTGTGCCTGGGATGGTGGGGCATCCCCGGGCCGCTCTGGGTGATTAGCACCATCCAGCAGAATGCCGCGGGCGGCCGGGATGTGACGCTGGAAACGCTGACGCGCCAGGTCGGCCACGCCCGCGCCGCCGCCGCCTGCGCCCGGCACCGACCTGCCGGAGCGGCGGGCGGCCTGATGCGGGGACTGGGCTTGATGATGACGGGCTTGTCCCTCGCTTTGTGGCTGGGCGTAGCCTGGCTCGTTTGGGCCGTGGCACAGGGAAAACTGGGTGAGCCGGCCCGCGGTCCGGGGACAGCGGAATTCGAACTCGCCGACCGCCGGATCACCGAAACGCAGGACGGCAAAATGCTGGGCAACACCCTTAAGGCCGTGGAGCTGGCGCACGCCTTCACCAAGGCGTTTGAAGATGCCTATCTGGCCGAGGCGCGAACCCGGCCAGACGCGGCGGTGGCCGGCACCAACGCCGCGGTTTTTACCGCGTTTTGCGAGGTGCATCAGGACCGGGTGATTTTCCTCGTGCGGGTGCCGGGCCTGCAGAAGGCGTCGACCAAGCTGCGCGAGCGGCTGGCAGATCAGGCTTGGCGAGCCACCTCGGTCGCCTTGACGGAGGAAAAGGCGGGCTTCAGCGGGCTGCGGGTGGCCTTGGGCCTGCGCAGTGCGGGCAAATACGACCAAGTGTTGGTGGGCCGTTATGTGCGCGACTTCGAAGCGCACAACACCGGGCTAAAAAGCCGGTCCCATGGACCGCGGAGCAAAGGCAAACTCTACCCGCTCTTCGTCCCGCTCGAGCAACTGGAGTCGTGGAAAGACGAGTGACCCTGGGCCAACTTCAGGATTGCTGCCGCAGCCGCGCCACATAAGCGCCATCCACGCCATCGCGGAAGGGCAACAGATCGCGTTCGGACTCCAGCTTGAACATCGGGTGGGCGGCCAGGAATTCCTTCACCACCTCCGTGTTCTCCTCGGGTTCCAGACTGCACGTGCTGTAAACGAGCGTGCCCCCGGGCTTCAAGTGCCGGGCGGCGAGGGCAACCAGCTTCAACTGCGTGGCGCGCAGACGGCTGATTTCCTCCGGACGGAGCCGCCAGCGCAAATCAAGCCGGCGACGCAGCACCCCGGTGTTCGAACAGGGCGCATCCACGAGAATCTTGTCGAAGCGCTTGCCGAACAGCACCTGATCCGGGTGATCGCCCAAGGCAAGCGTCCTGGCACAGGTCACGCCGAGCCGCCCGCAATTCTCCGCGACGAGCTTCAACCGTTCCGGGGCGGTGTCGCATGCAACGAGTTCGCCATCGTTCTCCATCTTCTGTGCCAGGTAGCAGGTTTTCCCTCCCGGGGCCGCACAGAGGTCAAGGATGCTCTCGCCTGCCCACGCATCCACCGCCTGCACTGCAAGCAGCGTGCTGGGATCCTGCACGTAAAACCAGCCTTCCCGGAAACTGCCCATGGCGGCCAAGGGAGGATGCGATTTGAGCGTCAGGACGTGGCCATCCTCGGCCCAAGGGCAAGGAGTGAGATCGTATTCCACATTTTCATGGAGGCGCCAGCGCTCGATCAATGCCTCGGGCGTGGTCTTGAGCAGGTTGACCCGGACATGCGCGGCGGGGGCGGCATTGTCCCACTCGAGCAGCTTTCGGGTGTCCTCCATCCCCCAGCGATCTGTCCACTTCTGCACCAGCCACTGGGGATGCGAATAACCCAGATGCGGCGATGCCTCGCGGATTTCCGCAAGCTCCGCCTTGATGACTTCACGTTCCGCCTCGCTGCGGCGCAGCACGGCATTGATGAAGTTCGACTGATTGCCGCAGCCCAGCTGCTTGGACAGCTCTACGGTTTCATAGCACGCCGCATGCGGGGGAATGCGGTCGAGGAAGAACAGCTGGTAAAGCCCCAGCCGCAGAAAAACCTGCACGGTGGCCAGCTGCGGCCGATCATCCGTGCGCCGGGCCACCAGCCAATCGAGCGTGCCCTGCCAACGGACGCAGCCATAAGTCAGCTCCTGAGCGAGACGCCGGTCATCGGGCCTCATCCTGGTGGCAGCAAACGCGTCCTCCAACAGATCCTCCACGTATGCGCTCGCATGAAGCCGGCGAAGCAATACCCGGGCGGCGACTTCGCGGGCGCGCGACACGACTTTCTCCGCTGGCAGAACGGGAGCGGGCAATGGGCGTTGGTCAGCTTTTGCCCCCTCAGAACGAATGATGCGTTTCTCGAGGTGCGGCGCCGGCCGCGGCTGCGGACGGGAAAAACTGCCACCTCCGTCACCGGCCCCGGGAGGTCTAAACGGCCGCTCCCGGCGACCCTCGCCTGCATAATTGCGTTCGTCATCGCGGCGGGTGAAATCTCCGCGGCGCGGTCTTGTGCTGAAGTCGCTCCTCCCGCCTGAAGCGGCTCCCATGCGTTCCTGGCGACCACTGGACGGGAGGCGATCGCCTCGGAAACCATCCTCGCGCCGCCGGTAATCCTCCTGGGCTGGCCTGTCTCGATAGTCTTTCTGCTCATCCGAACCGCTGAAAGCTCGCGAGCCGGCTGAGGAAGGGATGCGCTCCGTCCGCTCACTGGATTGCAACCAACGAGAGCGCGGTGGGCCGCCTTGGTCCCCCTGCCGTTCGTCCGGCTTCTGCCTCGGTTTCTTGAGGAATCGCTCAAAGAACTTCGGCGGATTCGGAGCGGAGGCTCCTCCGGTCTCACTCGTTGGCTCAGGCCGAGGGAACTTCTTGCGGAAGCCGCCGCCCGGGCCGAACGGCTTGCCAAAGGGTTTTCCGCCGGGCTTGCGGAATGGCTTTTGGCCGCCGCGGTCTTCACGCCGGCCGGAAATTTCTCTTGGTGTTGCTCGCTGCACGACGTAACAATGGCGGACATTTCGCAGAGCGCGAGCATTTTGGAACTATGAGAGACGAATTGGAAAAACTGGCTGTCGCGGGAAAAATCGGCAGCAAGCACATCGAGCCACTCCTCACCCTCGCCCAAGGCGGCTACTGTGCCCACAAAAGCTGGGGGTTTGGACGCATCACCACGGTGGACACCGTGTTTTGCCAGTTCACCATCGATTTTCAGGGCAAGCCCGGGCACAAGATGGACCTTTCCTTCGCGGCTGAATCGCTGCGGTCCATTCCCGCCGACCACATTCTCGCCAAAAAGGCTGCCGATCTCCACGGTCTCCGCCAGATGGCCGCCCGGGATCACCTCGGAGTGATCAAACTGGTGCTGAACAGCCATGGCGGCCGGGCCTCGCTCGACCAAATCCAAAGGGAGCTCGTGCCCGATGTCATTTCCGACGATTGGAAGAAGTGGATCGAAGTGGCCAAGCGGGAGATGAAAAAGGACGGCCATTTCATCGTGCCCCTGAAGAAAACCGACCCCATCGTCTACCAGGCTCAGGAAACCACCCTCCAGCAGCGCGTGATGGGCAAGTTCAAAGCCGCCAAAGGCCTCAAGGCCCGCTTGGTGGAGGCCACCGAACTGCTTAAGAGCGTGGACGATCTGGACAACAAGTCCACCACCGTAGGGGAGGCTGTGGCCACTCTGAACACGGAGATCGCCAGCCATCAGCGCACGCAACCCGCGCTGGCGTTGGAAGCTGTGTTCCTGCGCGACGAACTAAAGAAGGCGGCTGGGCTGCCGGCCGCCGACGGGGAGCTGACTGAAGCTGCTTTCTGGAATCAGGGCAACAAGCTGGGCGCCATTCTCGAGGCCATGCCATCAGCGAAGCACCGCCGCACGCTCGACTCCTTCAAAGATGCCACTCCCACGCTCTGGCACGAGGCGGTCATTAGCATCCTCAACACCGTTCCCGCGAAGCTGGCCGGCGAGTGCGCCACCATCCTGATGCAAAATGGCAAGCTGGACCTGCTGCGCGACACGCTGGCCCGGCTCATCAGCCAGCATCAGGCGAGCAGCGAACTCCTCCTTTGGCTGGCCAAGGAACGGTCGGACACCTTTGCTGACATCCTCACCCCGGAAGTGTTCCGCGCCATGGTCAGCGCCATCGAACGCGACATCTTCAACGAGAAGAAATCCAACAAGCTGCGCGACTACATTCTTTCTGACCACGAGCTGATGTCGGAGCTCATTTCCTCGGCCGATGTCGAGGTGGTCAAGGACCTTACCCGCGCGCTCCAATTGTCGCCGAGCTTCGACGACATGGATAAGCGCTCGCTGCTGGCCCGCATCGTCAAGGTTTTCCCGGTCGTCAAGGAGCTCATCACGGGCGAGGCCACCAAGCAGGACCACACTTTCATTGTTTCCTGGGAAAGCCTCGAGCGGCGCCGTGCGGAATACGAGGATCTTTGCAAGAAGCGCATTCCCGCCAACTCCAAGGATATTGCCCTCGCCCGCAGCTACGGCGATCTGCGCGAGAACCACGAATACAAGGCCGCCAAGGAAATGCAGAAGGTGCTGATGCGCCGCAAGAGCGAGCTGGAGGTCCAGCTCAACCGTGCCCGCGGCACCGATTTCTCCGGAACGCGCACCGATGTGGTCAGCATCGGCACGAAAGTCGCCGTTCATGACGTGAACAATCAGAAGCCCGTCACCTTCAAGATTTGCGGCGCTTGGGACTCCGACCCAGACAATGGAGTCATTGCCTACCTCAGCCCAATCGCGCAGGCACTGCTGAATCATCCGGTTGGTGACGAGGTGGAGTTCGAGTTGCAAGGAGCCAAACACCGGTTCCGCATCGATGGGATTGAGGCGCTTCCGCCCGCGCCCAAACCGCCCGAAACGGTCGAAGCTTCCGGTGCAGCAACATCGACTGCGGCCACACCTGCCAACTGAGAGGGCACCATGCTTGCACCTACCTTGCTCCGGCTTGGTAAGTGGGGTGTGCTTCTTCGGTTGATTTTGTTTGGCGTCGGCCCAGCGGCCAATGGCTTGGGGCAATCTTACGCCTCTGACCCGTTGGCCTTTGATGTGTCCCACCAGCGCATCGTCGCCCGGTTTGGTGACTCCGATGTGGCGGTGCACTTCACCGTAACAAACCGCTCGCACTCGGTGGTGGTGATCCATGATATCGTGCCTTCCTGCGGCTGCAGTGTAGCCCAGTTTCCCGCCAAGCCGTGGTCGCTGCCTGCCGGTGCAAGCGGCAGGTTCTCGGTAGTTACCGACGTGCGGGGCAAGCGCGGTTCACTGCTTAAAACCGTAATCGTTCAATCCTCGGTCGGGGCGCGGCAACTGACCTATCAGGTGGACATACAGGAGTCGGTCACCCCCGCTGAACGCGCGCTCAACCAAGCGCGGGCTAAAGACAACCGCCAGGCCATTTTCAGCGGCGATTGTGCGCGTTGCCATGCTGCGCCCGCGCGCGGATTGCTGGGGCGGGAGCTTTATGATGCCGCATGCGGCATCTGCCATGATGCAACGCACCGGGCGTCGATGGTTCCCGATTTGCGTTCGCCCAACAAGCCGACGCCGCGCGAATACTGGCTGCCATGGATCGCCCACGGAAAACCCGGAACTCTCATGCCGGCCTTTTCCATTCAAGCCGGCGGAATCCTTTCGGGAGATCAGATGGAATCTCTGGCCAGCTACTGCGCCAGCGAGGGATTCCGCCGCCCTGCAAAGCCACCGCGATGACCTTCAATCGCAGGGGTTTGGCGGCGAATTCCAGTCCGTCCCAATCACGCTCTTTCCGGGTTTTTCCGTAGCCAGTTTCGGAGGCATAACGGCCGGACTTCATACTATCTTTACAATGAGGCGCGATACTGAGCCCCAAGATGAGCACGAAATCCAAAACTATCAGACTGCTGGCCCTCGCCACTGTCCTCGTGTTTAGCACGCGCCTGTCGGTTGGCCAGCCATCCACCGGAGCGACGCTTGGTATTGTTCCGGGCACCGGCACCAACGGGCCAGCCGTTCGCATCACCGACCCCGGCAATTACGTATGGGTGCTGCAACGATCCTCCGGCTTTACCAACTGGACTGAGATTGCCCCCATCAAACTGCACAACGGCAGCTGCAGTTTCAGTGTGCCGTCGTCTTCCAGCTCGCTGTTCCGGGCCGTCTTCCTCCCAGCACGGCAGACGATTACCAGCCAGTTGACCAATGCGTTGCTACTGCCGTCGACGCCCTTCAACTACTCCTCCCCTACCCTGCCGCCCAGCTTTTCGATCAATCCCATCCTCGCCCAGGACAACATGCCAGCCACCAACGTCACCAGTGACACCGGGGCGGCGCTGGGCCGCGTCCTCTTCTATGACAAGCGGCTGTCCACCAATCAAACCGTCTCCTGCTCCTCCTGCCATCTGCAGGCAAACGGATTCTCCGATCCGCGCCGGTTCAGCGTCGGTTTCAACGGAGGATTGACCGGCCGCAACTCCATGGGCCTGAGCAACGCGCGCTGGTATCAGCGGGTCAAATTTTTCTGGGATGAGCGCGCCGCCACGCTCGAGGACCAGACCCTGCGCCCCATCCAGGACAGTCTTGAAATGGGCATGACGCTCACCGCGCTGACCAACCGCCTCGCCGCCGAGCCGTTTTACACCAACCTATTCGCGCAGACTTTCGGCACCCCGGAGGTCACTTCCGAGCGCATTTCCCGGGCGCTCGCGCAGTTCGTCCGCTCCATCGTTTCCGTGCAATCGAAATACGATGTGGGCGTGACGATGAACTTCGCCAACTTCACCGCGCAGGAAAATCTGGGCCGCCAAATCTTCTTTGGCCAGGGAACGTTCACCCACGTCACGTGTGCGCGCTGCCACGGCACGGACAACTTCGTGCCCGGCAGCGGCATCTTCAACAACGGCCTCGAAAACCCTTACGTGGACAAAGGAGTCGGTGCGCTGACTGGCCAACCGCAGGACGAGGGACTGTTCAAGGTGCCCTCATTGCGCAACATCGAGCTGACCGCGCCCTACATGCACGATGGGCGATTCGCCACGCTGGAGCGGGTGGTCGAGTTCTACGACTCCGGCGTTGTCGCGCACCCCAACCTCTCCGGCCCGCTGCGAGTTCCGCCCGGTAACGGCCCGGCCTCCGGCACACCGGTGCGCCTCAACCTGACCCCGCAACAGCAAGCCGCGCTCGTGGCCTTCATGAAGACGCTTACGGACACCAATCTCGCCACAGATCCCAAACTCTCTGACCCGTTCAACTACGGGAACTGAGTTGAGCCGCCCTCCGCCCGCTGGCAGGCTGCGCCCCGATGCCGGTCAAGCCGCCTTCCGAATTGCAACGTCTCCTTGCCGAGACGCCGCAGCTCGCCCAGGCCTACCTCGTGGGCGGCTGCGTGCGGGACGCACTGCTGGGGTTGCCCGTGAAGGACTTCGATGTTGAGGTCTTCGGGGTCAGCTACGAGTCACTGAGCAAGGCCCTTGCGCGTCGGGGCCGGGTGGATTTGGTCGGCCGTTCATTCGGGGTCGTGAAACTCACGACCGGCAGCGGGTTGGCCTATGACTTCGCCATCCCGCGCCGTGACCGCAAGATTGCGCTCGGCCACAAGGGCTTCGAAGTGGAGTTCGACGCCAGCATCACGCCACCCGAGGCCGCGCGGCGGCGGGATTACACGATCAATGCGCTCATGTTCGACCCGCGTCGTGGCGAGGTGCTGGATTTCTTTGGCGGACTGGATGATCTGCGCAACCGCGTGCTGCGGCACACGAGTGAAGCGTTTGTGGAAGACCCCCTGCGTGTGCTGCGCGGGATGCAGTTCGCCGCACGCTTCAATCTGCGGCCCGCCCCCGAAACGGTCGCCCTATGCCGCAGCATCAAGGCGAGCTTCGGCGAGCTGGCGATCGAGCGTGTGGGCGAAGAATGGTTCAAGTGGGCGGCCAAAAGCGTCGTGCCGTCGGCGGGCCTGCGCTTCCTCGCGGATACGGAATGGCTGGAACACTTTCCAGAGGTCGCGGCCCTGCGCGGCACGCCGCAAGACCCGGAGTGGCACCCGGAGGGCGATGTCTTCATGCACACGGCGCACTGCTGCGACGCCTTGGCGCAGCTGCGGGAGTGGCAGGCAGCGGACGAGGAATCGCGCATCGCCTGGATGCTCGCGGTGCTTGCGCACGACTTCGGCAAACCGGCGATGACGCGCGAAGCCATCCGTGACGGGCGGATGCGAATCGTTTCTCCGGGCCACGAGGAAGGCGGCGTGGAGCCGACGCTGAAATTCCTGGAGCGCATCCACGCGCCGAACATTTATCTGCGCCGGATTCCGCCGCTGGTGGCCAATCACCTCGCGCACCTGCAAACCGTCACCGACCGGGGCGTGCGGCGGCTGGCGAAGCGGTTGGAGCCGGAGACCATCGCCGGCCTGTGCGTGGTGATGACCGCCGATCACAGCGGGCGTCCGCCCAAGCCGCCGGGCGCGCCCGAGGGAGTGAAGGCGTTGCTGGCGAAAGCCGAGGAACTCCGCCTGCGCGACGCCGCACCGAAACCGATTCTACAGGGCCGGCACTTGATTGCGGCGGGCATGACTCCGGGCAAGGAGTTCAAGACCATCCTGCACGAGGCGTTTGAAGCGCAGTTGGAAGGCCAGTTCGGCGACCTCGATGGGGCGAAGGCGTGGTTAGGACTGCGGCTCGCCTAAGCGAACAACTCATCCACTGGCGTGCCGTGCGGGAGGATGGCGACGGGGCGGCCTTGGTGGTCGTCGTAGGTCTTGGTCGGGTCGATGCCGAGGTGGCGATACATCGTGGCGAGCACGTCCTGCGCCGTCTTGGGATTCTCGGCTGGGAAAGCGCCCTGTTTGTCCGACGCGCCGATGACCCGGCCGCCCTTGATGCCGCCCCCAGCAACAGCGGCGCTGAAGACGTTCGGGTAGTGGTCGCGCCCACCGGTGGAGTTCACGCGCGGCGTGCGGCCGAACTCGCCCCAGGCGATGACCATCGTATTGTCGAGCATCCCGCGCTGGTCCAAGTCTTCGATGAGGGCGGTGTAAGCGCGGTCCCACCGCGGCAGGAAGCCGTCGCGCATGGTCTCGTAGCCCTTCACATGCGTGTCCCACCACCGCAAATCCACGGTCACCAGGCGGACCCCGGCCTCGACCAAGCGGCGGGCGAGCAGCATGCGCTGGCTCCATGCCGGCACGCCGCAGCGGTCGGGCGTGGGCGCGACGTATTCGGGCATGAAGCCGTAGCGCTCGCGGACTCCGGCCGGCTCGGCGTCGAGATCGAACGCCGCGCGCGCCTCGGGGCCGCTGACAATGTCCCATGCCTTCTGCTGAAAGCTGTCCATCGCCCCCATGATGCCGGAGGCATCCACGTCACGGCGGATCTGGTCAAAGCTGCCGAGGAGCTTGCGGCGTTCATCAAGGCGGTCGAAGGAAACGCCTTCGACGGGGGAAAAATTAGGGATGGAGAACGGGCCTGACTTGGCGGGGTCGGCCTGCGTTTCAAAGGCAGCGTAGCGCGCCCCCAGATAGGCTGGTCCCGTGCCGGGGACATTGCGCGGGATCACCACATAAGCGGGCAGCTTCGGGTTCACATGCCCGAGTTCCTTGGCCACGATGGAGCCGCAGCTTGGGTAGAAATTCTGCTCGACGTTCTGGCCCGGCGGATAGCCGGTGAACATGATCTGGTCGCCGGCGGAATGGCCCGCGTCCGTGTGGTGCAGGCTGCGAATGATCGAATACTTGTGCTGGATCTTCGCCGACATCGGCAGCAGGTCACAAATTTGGATGCCCGGGACGCTGGTGCTCATCGCACCGAACGCGCCACGATAATCCTGCGGCGCGTCGGGTTTGGGATCCCATGTCTCATGCTGGCTGGGACCGCCGCGCATCCACAGGATGATGACGGACTTGTCGCGCGAGGTTTTGCCGCCGGCCGCCTTGGCCTGAGCCTCAAGGCGCAGCAGGTTCGACATGGACAGGCCCGCGAAGCCGAGAAAGCCCGCGCGCAGAAAGCCGCGGCGATCAGCACGCAACAGACGGCGGAACTCCGGACAGCCGATGTGTTCTGGGCGCAGGTTCATGAGGAGAAATGTTGCAAAATCTGATGTCCCCAACGCGGCGCGAATTCAAGGGATTTTCCCTCCCCGACCAGCCCACGGTTTGCGCTGTCCGCAGGAGTTACAGCTCGTTTTCCTTGTCCCCATAGAAAAGCCGGTAAGCCCGGTCGTAATCCGCCTCTGGCACCAGCACGTTCGCCTCTCGGTTCAGGTCGCCGTCGTCGGGCAGTGACGGATCGACAAACTCCTGCGCCGCCGCGATGCCGTGCTTTTCCAGCATCGTCACCAGCATCTCGGTGTTGATTACCGGGCCCGTGTAGAAAAGTTTCATGCCAGGTTACGGGCCGTTTGCTCTGCCAGTTTGGCCAGCCACATCGCCGCGCCCGCCTTCGCTTCCTCGGACGTGGTCAATTGCGTAAGCGCGCTCGCGGACTGGAACCATTTGCGCAGCGCCGCCTCGTCCTGCACCACCCCGCCGAGGCCGAGACATGGCAGCTTGCGCGCGCGGCAGCGGATGGCTATTTCGCCCGGCCCCTTGCCCATCAGTGATGAGCGGTCGAGTGAGCCCTCGCCCGTGATGACGAGGTCCGCCGCGCGCAGATGCTGCTCCAGCTTCGCGTGCCGCGCGATGAGGGCGAAGCCAGGCTCCAGCTTCGCGCCCGCAAATGCGCACAGCCCAAAGCCCAGCCCGCCCGCTGCGCCTGTGCCGGGCAAGTGCGCAATGTCCTGATGAAGCTGCGTTTTCACCGTGTTGGCCAGCCGGCGCAGCGCCCGCTCGGCGCTGGGAAATTCCTCCGGGCGCAAACCTTTCTGAGGCCCATACACCCGCGAGCAGCCACGGGCACCAAGCAGCTTGTTCTGCACGTCCACGGCCACGACCAGCCGCGGGAACAGCTTGCTCCGACGCGGCCTTGCCAGCCGGCGCAGTTGCTGAAGGTGTGTCCAGCGGACCAACTCCGCATCCCGCCCGTTGAAGAACTGCCAGCCCAGGCCACGCGCCACCCCGACCCCGCCGTCGTTTGTCGCGCTGCCGCCAATGCCGACGAAGCAGCGCCGCGCGCCCTGCGCCGCCGCCGCTTGCAGCACGGCGGCGAGGCCGAAAGTATCGAGTTGGAAGGGGTGAAACTGCTTTGGCGGCAGCATGGCCAGCCCAATGATGTTCGCGGACTCAATGACGGCGGTCTTCGTCTTCGCATCCCACCACCACACGCCTTCGAGCGGGCGATGCGCAGCGTCCACGGTCCGCACCCGTTGCGGCTTCGCCCCCAGCGCCGCGCTGAGGATTTCACCAAAGCCGTCGCCCCCGTCGCTGACGGGCAGCGGCGTCAGCTTGTCGGCCGGGCGCGCCTTACGCCAGCCGGCGGCGATGGCCGCGGCGGCGGCTTGGGCGGTAAGGGTGCCCTTAAACTTGTCCGGCGCAATTAGGACGCGAAGCGACATGCGCCGAGCTTAGGCTCGCCCGCCCCGCAAAGAAAGCCTTGTCAAGCAAGGCTCCCGTGGCACTTTACAGCCACGAAGTTATACTGACTGCCATGAACAAACCCAAAATCATCGCCTACCTGAAACCTTCCTGCGGCTGGAGCATGGGCGTCCGAGCCGTGATGAAGAAATACGACCTGCCCTACGAGGACCGGGACATCATCAACCGGCCGGACCAGTTCGAGGAGATGGTCCACAAGACCGGCCAGACGAAGCAGCCCACACTCGAAATCAACGGCCAGATGCTCGCCGATGTCAGCGGCGATGAAGTGGAGGCCTATCTCTTGGCCAATGGTCTGGTGCAGCCCAACGCCAAACTGCCCGACGCCCCGACGAACCAGCCTTGCGCCCACGAGATGCCGGCGGGCGCGCCCATGGCTTTCAAGCGTTAAGCCCTTCATTGCAGATGACAACGCGGGCCGAAAGGCCCGCGTTTTTTTATCGCACGGTGGGCGGCAACCGATGGTTAACTGCGCTGCCCGAAGGCAGTTCACTCATCGTGCGCTGGCAGATGAAAGATCGCGGCAGCTTTATCCAACTGGTCACCGCTGCCCAGCAGGAGGAGTTTGTCGCCGGCACGGACCTCCTCATCTGGCCCAGGATTGACAATGCTTTCACCATTCCGCTCGATCCCGACCACGCTGGCGCCCGTGCGCGAGCGCAGTTCGAGTTCACGAATCAGCTTGCCGACCACCGGTGAAGACCGATCCACGGCGACTACGCGCAGTTGCGCATGGGAGAGCAAGCGAAAGAACTGGGTGGTGCTCTCAGGGCGGGAGGGAGGCGGCTGCGCAAAAGTCTCCATCAGCGCAACCTGTGCCTTGGAATACCACTTCACAAACGCGCGCCACCATGCCCACATCACCAACCCGACGATCAGCACGAGCACGAGCAACACCTCCAGAGGTGGCAGCAAAGGCGAACTTAAGACGAGGACTAGCAAGGCCAGCGCCCCCGCGCCCGCGAGGGGAATTGCCTGGGCGATCACGGCCCGAATGCTCGCCGCGCGCTCGTCCGCCACTTCGTGCCGCAAGCTGACCTCGGCGACAAGCAACCCGAGAGCCTGCAATTTGCGGAACGTCGCGATAAGCAGCGGCAACGCAAGCACGGTTGCTCCCAGCCACAGAAAGGCGTTGAGGCCGATTTCACCGCCAGGCAGCTTTGGCAACCATCCCGGCTTGCTCCGCGCCAAAAATGCCGCCGCAATGAAAACCCCGGCGGTCAGCGCGACGTTCAGGCCCATCTGCCAAAACCACTTTCGCACCATGCGGCCGACCAGCCCCGGTTTGCGGTTAGCTCCGAACTGGCTGAGCCATTCCGTGTAAAGGTCGAGATAGTTTGTAAAGGCCCGCGGCGCACGCCGGCTCCACCACTCGACCAACTCATCCGAACGCCTTAGCCGCAACGGCGTGAGGAAGGCGGTGATGATCGAGACGGCAACTGCGACCGGGTAGAGGAATTCGCTCGTCACTTTGAGCTGCAACCCCAGTGCAGCGATGATGAAGGAGAATTCGCCGATCTGCCCCAGCCCGTTGCCCACACGCATCGCCGTCCATTTGTCATGGCCGGCAACGAATGCGCCCAGTGTGCAGGCCACGGACTTACCCAGAACCACAGCCAGCGTGACAATCAGGATCGGCTGCCAATGTTCCGCAAGCATCCGGGGTTCGATGAGCAATCCGATGGTTACGAAAAACACCGCGCAAAACAGGTCGCGCAGCGAGCTGGTCAAAATCTCGATGCGACCGATTTCCCGCGCTTCAGCCACCACCGCACCGATGATGAAAGCACCCAAGGCCACGCTGTAACCCAGTTTCATGGCCAGCAGCGAAACGCCAAAGCATAGGCCCAGGACGGTGACCAAGAGCATCTCGTTGCTCCGGAACTTCGCCACCCAGCCGACCAAACGCGGAACGGCCAGCAATCCGATGACCACGGCAACCACCAGGAATATTCCCAAACGGCCCAGCGTATCCGCCACTTCCCCGGCCTTAAGGGCACCGGTCATCGCGATGCCCGACAGCAGGGCCAACAGCACAATCGCCAGGATGTCCTCAACGATGAGGATGCCAAAGATGATCTGCGCGAACGGCTCCTTCGTTAGCCGAGACTCCTGCAGGGCTTTCACAATGATCGTGGTGGATGAAATTGAAATCATTGCGCCGAGAAACAAGGAGTCCATGCGCGTCCACCCAAACCATTGGCCCACCTCATAGCCCACGAAAATCATCAGCAGGATTTCCAGGGGAGCGGCTATCAGTGCGGTTACCCCGACCTTGCGCAGCCGGCGGAAGCTGAACTCCAGGCCGAGGGAAAACATCAGAAAAACGATGCCCAACTCGGAGAGGGTCTTGATGGTGACCTCGTCCGAGATCAGCGGCTTGGGCAAAACATGCGGGCCGATCAGCACCCCTGCCAGAATGTAGCCCAGCACCACCGGCAACCGGAGCAGGTGGAATCCCACGGTCACCATGGCAGCCGCCATCATGACAATGGCCAAATCCTGGAGGAACGTCGCACCGTGCATTGACACGGTCAGTCTGCCGGCCGAATCGGTCAGGGGTCAAACTCCGAGAAGCTATGCGAGCTTGCGTGTCAAAAGGAGTTGTTCTCCACTTCCCTGAAACCACCACTCGCCATGCTCAACATCCATCACCTCGAACTGTTTTACTACGTCGCCAAGCACCAGGGCGTCAGCGCCGCCGCCCGCAACATGCCCTATGGCATCCAACAGCCGGCCATCAGCGGGCAAATCCTCGCGCTGGAGGATTACCTGGGCGGGCCATTGTTCCAGCGCAGGCCCTTCGCTCTCACGCACGCGGGCGAGGACTTGTTCTCCTTCATCAAGCCGTTTTTCGATGGACTTGAAGTGATGGAAGAGAAGGTGCGGGGTGGCGCGACGCAAGTGGTCAGACTCGCCGCGTCGTCCATCATTCTGCGGGATCACCTTCCCGAGCTGCTGCAAGCCCTCCGCCCCAAGTTTCCCAAACTGAAGGTGTTGCTGCGGGAGGGCGTGCAGCCGCAAATTGAGAAGTGGCTGGCAGATCAGGAGGTAGACCTCGCGGTGACCGTGCTCGATGGCACCCCCCCTCAGGGCGTCCAGTCGGAAGCGCTCTTGCAGGTGCCGATCGTGCTGCTGGTGCCGAAGGCGCTGAAACTCGCGAGTGTGGAAGACTTGCTCAAGCGCGACCGAATCGACCAGACGCTCATCAGCCCCCCGCTAAATGAAACCATCACCAAGAATTTCCAGGATCATCTTGCGCGGCGCGGCGCCGCCTGGCCACCTGGCATGGAGGTTAACTCCCTGGATCTGGTGGAAACCTATGCTGCCAATGGCTTCGGAATCGGCCTGTCGCTGGCGATCCCGGGCAAGGCAATTGATAAGCGACTGAAGGTGATGGTCATCGGAGGGGTCAAGCCCATCACCGTTGCGGTGCTAAGGCATCCCAATCTGCCGCCGGTCGCCCTGGCACTTATTGAGGAAATGCACAAGCGAGCGAAGTCGCTGGTGGTAAGCTAGCGAGCCGGATCGCTTATCCGGCCCCGCCGCCCTTGACAGCCTTCGCATCCCCTTTCAGCAAGGCAACGCCGTAGTCGCGGTTCATCCGGGCGATGAAGTCCAAAGATATTTCCTTCGGGCAAACCGCCTCACAGGAGCCCGTTACCGTGCAGGCTCCAAATCCCTCCGCATCCATCTGGTCCACCATGGCTTTTGCGCGCCGGTAGCGTTCCGGCTGGCCTTGGGGCATGAGCCCGAGGTGGCTGATCTTTGCCGCGACAAACAACATCGCACTCGCGTTTTTGCAGGCGGCCACGCAAGCGCCACAGCCAATGCACTGCGCGGCGTCCATGGCCAAGTCGGCGTTCTCCTTGGGGACGGGAATGGAGTTGGCGTCCGGGGCCGCACCGGTGCGAACGGTGATGAAGCCACCCGCGTGCTGGATGCGGTCAAAGGCCTTGCGATCCACGACTAGATCCTTGACCAGCGGGAAGGCCTTCGCCCGGAACGGCTCGATCACGATTTCGTCGCCGTTCTTGAAGCTGCGCATGTAGGTCTGGCAGGTGGCGATGCCTTTGTGGGGACCATGTGGCTTGCCATCAATGACCAGCGAGCAGGTGCCACAGATGCCTTCGCGGCAGTCGTGGTCGAAGGCAATGGGTTCCTCACCACGGCTGGCAAGCTGCTCGTTGACTACGTCGAGCATCTCGAGGAACGACATGTTTTCGTTCAACTCGGGTGATTCGTAGGTCTTGAACGAGCCGGGGGTGTTCCGGTTCTTCTGCCGCCAAACTTTGAGCGTAACTTTCATCGCGTCTGTGATCGTTCAGGGGTTGCGGCTTATTTGTAGGAGCGCGTGCTCATCTTCACTTCCTCATAGACCAGCGGCTCCTTGTTGAGGATGGGCGCCTTGTCCGGCGCACCGGCGTATTCCCAACCGGCCACGAAGGCAAATTGGTCATCGCGACGTTTGACGTCGCCAGGATTCACAAGGCCCTGTTTCGTCTCAGGGTCTTCGGGGGTGTATTGATACTCCTCCCGGAAGTGGCCACCGCAGCTCTCCTCGCGCATGAGGGCGTCGCGGCACATGAGTTCGCCCAACTCAATGAAGTCTGCCACGCGGCCGGCCTTTTCGAGCGACTGATTCCAGTCGTTCGCTTCGCCGAGCACGTTCACGTTCTTCCAGTATTCCTCGCGGAGGGCGGCGATGGCCTTGATGCCCTTCTCCAAGCCGGCAGCGTTGCGAGCCATGCCGCAATGTTCCCACATCAGCCTGCCCAGTTCCTTGTGGAAGCTGTCCGGCGTGCGCTTACCCCGGTTGCCGAGCATCCGTTTGGTGAGTGACTGGACATTCTCTTCCGCTTCCTTGAAAGGCGCGCTGTCAGTTGCGGGCCGCTTTCCGGGGTTCTGTCCGGCAAGATAGCCGGAAATCGTCGCCGGCAGCACGAAGTAGCCATCGCTCAAACCCTGCATCAGCGCGCTCGCGCCGAGCCGGTTTGCGCCATGGTCAGAGAAGTTGGCCTCTCCCAGCACGAACAGGCCGGGAACGTTGCTCATCAGGTTGTAGTCCACCCACAGGCCGCCCATCGTGTAGTGCACGGCGGGATAGATGCGCATTGGGGTCTTGTAGGCGTCTTCGTTCGTGATCTCGTGATACATCGCGAACAAATTCCCGTAGCGCTCGCGGACCTTGCTTTCACCGAGGCGGCCGATGGCGGCGGAGAAATCGAGATAAACCCCGAGGCCGGTTTCGCCAATGCCGCGCCCTTCGTCGCAGACGGTCTTGGCGGCGCGGCTCGCAATGTCGCGCGGGGCGAGGTTGCCAAATGCCGAATACATCCGTTCGAGATAGTAATCGCGATCCTCTTCAGCGATGTCCTTGGGCGCCTTTTTGCAGTCTTCCTTCTTTTTCGGCACCCACACGCGGCCGTCGTTGCGAAGCGACTCGGACATGAGCGTCAGCTTCGACTGGTAATCGCCACTGACCGGAATGCAAGTCGGATGGATCTGCGTGTAGCAAGGATTGCCGAAGCAAGCGCCGCGCTTGTATGCGCGCCAGATGGCCGTGACGTTCGAGCCGCGCGCGTAGGTGGAGAGGTTGTAAACGTTGCCGTAGCCGCCGGTCGCGAGCACGACCGCGTCGCCGTTGTGCCGGGTGATCTCGCCGGTCTGGAGGTTGCGGACGATGATGCCCTTCGCGTGGCCGTCCACGACGACGAGGTCGAGCATCTCGGAGTGCGTGTAGGACTTAACACCGCCATTGGCGATGTTGCGGTTCAGCGCCGAGTAGGCGCCGAGGAGCAGCTGCTGGCCCGTCTGGCCACGCGCGTAGAACGTGCGCGAAACCTGTGCGCCGCCGAAGGAGCGGTTGTCGAGCAACCCGCCATACTCGCGGGCGAATGGCACGCCCTGCGCGGCGCATTGGTCGATGATGTTAACCGACACCTCAGCAAGACGATGCACGTTCGCCTCGCGGGCGCGGAAGTCGCCGCCCTTGATCGTGTCGTAGAAGAGGCGATGCACGGAGTCGCCGTCGTTCTGATAATTCTTCGCCGCGTTGATGCCGCCCTGCGCCGCGACCGAGTGCGCGCGCCGGGGCGAATCATGGAACACGAAATTGTGCACCTCGTAGCCGAGTTCCGCGAGCGTGGCAGAGGCGCTGGAACCGGCGAGGCCCGCGCCGACGACGATGATCTTGTATTTCCGCTTGTTGGCCGGGTTGATGAGCTTCGTGGAGAACTTGTGTTTTTCCCACTTCGAAGCGAGCGGACCAGAGGGGATGTTGCTGTTGAGCGTGGCCATGTTACTTCGCCTCCTTTCCCTGCACCGCGACAATCGCGGGCGCAGGCTGCGGGTTGGCGGCCTTCAAATCATACTTTTTCCGCTCCACGTAGTCGTTACCGACCACACGCAGGCAAATGGCCACAGGAATCACGCTGTAGCCGACAAGCAGCGCAATGCTCGCGCCCTTGGCGAAAAGCTGGATGCGCGGCCACCAGACATGGTTGCGGAAGCCGAGGGATTGGAACATTGCCGCCAGGCCGTGGCCAAGATGCACGAACAGCAGCGCCTGTGCGACGAGGTAGAAGAGGCAAACCCACGGCACCTGCAGGCCCAACACCATCATCGCGTAGACGTCCGGCACAGTCTCACCGTGCAGCACGGTGGTCAGCTTGGAGAAATCACCGACGCCGTTGACGCCGGGGAGCAGCGCCGTGAAGTGCGCGAGGTGGTAAACGACGAAAGCAGCGATGACGATGCCGGTGGGCAGCATATACTTCGAAGCAGTGCTCGCCCCGTAAGCACCCTTGGTGGCATAGCCCTGCGGGCGGGCGGCAGCGTTAAGCTGGGCGAGTGTGACGGCGGACGCAATGTGCAGCGCCACGCACGCAAGCAGGCCCAGCCGCGCGCCCCAAAGCAGGCCTGGCTTGGATTTGAGGAAATGCGCGTAGCCGTTGATCAGCTCGGGCGGGCCGAAAACTTGCAGGTTGCCCACGAGATGGCCGATGAGGAAGACGAACAGAGCCGCCCCCGTCAGCGCCATGACATACTTTTTCCCCAACGAGGAGTTCCAGATTCGGTCAATGATGTTCATTGCAGGACACGGCTGGGTGCAACCGCTTTTCCGATGGGGTGGATTTAAGGGCTGACCTGTTCACGCGTCAACGTGCGGCGTGAAAGTATAAGTGGCCCTACCCTCGAACATCAGCATCCGCTCCGGATGTATGGCCACGTTTTTGGACGACGGCACCATTGGCTGACAGTGCGACCAGTCTCTTTCGCTACTTGAGCTTCTTCAATTCCACGTCAGTCCAAGCCGACTTCCGGCCCGCCGTTGCAGCACGGACCTTCTTCACGAAGTCGGGCGTGACCGGGTCGAAGTCGTGGTCCCAGGCGCGGCGCAGGTAGGTCATTACGGCGGCGACGGTCTCGTCATCGAACGTGCCATGGCCGGGCATATCCATGTCCCACTTCTTGCCCAGGACCGTGATGGGACCGCCTACACCGTGCAGGATGATCCGCGCGAGCCGTTCGGGCGAGCCAGCCACCCACTCACTATCCACGAGCGGCGGCGCGAGGCCGTCCTGCCCGTAACCGTGGGCTTGATGGCACGCGGCGCAGGTAGCCTCAAACATGACTTTGCCTCCGTCGAAGCGCGCCTGCTCGGCGGAGGTGAGCGGCTTGATGACGGGCAGCACGACGCCAGGCTTGCCGGGCCAGACGACAACCTTGTCGAGCTTCTTGACGGCGGCCTGGATGGTCTTGTCATCGGACTGCGCGAGCGCGGCGAGCGCAGGCGGCTCGGCGGCGAGCTTCACATACTTCACGCGCGGCGGCGGCTCGCCTTTCTTCGCGGCAGGGGGGGTGACATTGAGGCTGGCGAGACCCTTGATTTCCTGGTGGAACCCAGGACCAACGAGAACTCGGACTCCT
>CAZQEW010000071.1:0-22746 GCA_964591495.1 uncultured Klebsiella sp. | reverse complement strand
CGGCGCAGTTGTAGAACTCGGCGGTGACGCGGGACTCGGACTTGTCCTTGCCCCACGCAATCATGCCGCAGCCCGGAATCAGAATGACCGTCGGGTTCGGGTCGCGCATCGCGGGCGAGTTGGCGTGCTTGCACTTCGCGTAATAGGCGGCGTAGTCCTTGCGATAGGCTTCGAGCCCGGCCTTCAGCTTCGCCTTGAGCGCGGCAATGTCTTCGGTCTGCGGGTTCCAGTCCACGTAGAGCGGCTTGATCTTCGTGCGGAGGAAATGATCAGGGCAGCTCGTGCCAAGTTCGGCCAGACGCGGAGCGTCCTTCGAGTTCACGAAGCGAAGAATCTTCTCGTCGTCCTGCACGGTGCCGATGAAGCGCTTCTGCTGGCTGACCTGGCCGCGCAGCCACGGGAGGATCGCGGCGAAGGTTTCGTTGCGCTTTTCCTGGGAGAGCGTTTCGAATTTGGCACCGCCAAAGGCGGCGGCGTCACCACCCTTGGCCTGGTATTTCGCCTCGATGTAAGCAGCAGCCTTCTCAATGTAATCGAGCGTGCGGGTGTAGCACTTCTTGTCATCGTTGTCCCATGAGATGAAGCCGTGCTGGCCCATCATGATGGCAATGGCCTTGGGGTTTTTCTTGCAGATGGCCTGCATGGCCAAGCCCAGCTCGAAGCCGGGGCGCATCCACGGCACGTAAGCCATCTCGCCGCCGAAGATTTCCTTGGTCAGCTCGACGCAGCGCTTGCTCGCCGCGATGGAGATGATGGCGTTCGGGTGCATGTGGTCCACATGCTTTGCGGGGATGAAGCTGTGGAGCGGCGTATCAATCGAGCTGGCGCGCGGGTTGAGGTTGAAGGTGGTGTGATTGTAGGCCGCGACCATGTCGTCCTCCGCTTGGGATTTGAGGCCCTTGTCCGTGCGCTTGGCGTAGGATTTCTGGAGGTCGAGGAGCTTCTGCTGGTAGAGCGAAGAGAAGTTCTCGCGCAGGCTGGTGCGGAGGTCGCCGCCGGAGCCTTTGACCCAGAGCACTTCGACGGGCTTGCCCGTGAGCGGGTCGGTCTCCTTGAGCTTGGAGGAGGTGTTGCCGCCGCCGGTGTTGGTGATGCGCTGGTCGGCACCGAGCTTGTTCGAGCGGTAAACGAGCCGGTCCACGCCCCTGAGCTGGGCAGCTTCGGCGTCGTTCCAGAGGTTATTGACGAACTGGTAGGTCTTGGGCGTTTTGGCCATAAAAAAGAGAGGGAAACACTGCGGCGGCCTGCGCGGGGCGGCAATGAAATTTTGGCTGCCAGTCAGCGCACGGGGCGGTCCCACTTCACCGAGAGCGCCAGCGAGCCGTAAGCGTCGATCTCGCGCTGGCCGATATACTCCTTGCTGCGGATGACCTGGGCGAGCGTCACATCGAAGCGTTTACCCGAGTAGACGAGGCCAAACTTCGCATCGCCTACTAAAGGAAATTTGCTGACGTGGTGGCTCGCACGCCAGAGGTTGCCATCCAAAAATGCGCTATAGGCCACGGCCCGGCCCTCGACCCCTGCAAAGGCAAAGATTCCGCGCCGGGCAGTGGCCGCACTGCTGCGGCCAATGTTCGGAACCGGGGTCGAGTCTATGGTTTGCACGCCGAAGTCACCGGGCAAACCCCAGCCCGCCCGCACTTGGCCGCCCAACATGCCGTGCGTGCCGATATTGCCGAGGCTGACTCCGGCAGCAGGGAGGAAGTCCCAGGCCCATCCCTGGGCTTCGCCGCCTACCCAGCGCCAAGTGCGCTGGAACCGCAGAGCGATTGCCGGCTCGGTCTTGAGCTGATTCGCCCATCCGTTGGCAAGCCCCAGATCACGCACGCTGTGAACGGTATTTTGGGCATCTTCGGCCTGCGACTCAGGGCCAATTACCCCGAGGTCAAGCCGCCAAGCGTCCAGCAATTCCGTGCCGCCCGCGGTGGCACCGCGCTTTTGCAGCAGCAGTGAGGCGTAAAGCACCCCTGCATAGGGACGGTCATTGAGCTGGAGCGCCGCCAAGGAAATGTCCGTGGGCGTGTAGATGCTTTGCACCAAACTGACCCCAAGGCGGGCCGCATAGGGGCGCGCCCCCAGATCCGGCATCCGGTCCGCCAGCCACGCTGGAAAGTGAAAGCCCGGCTCCTCGCGGGCCACGGCAAACTCGCCGCCGAGCAGCGTCAGCTTGGTGCCGTGCGTATAGTGCCGGTCCGTGCGCACCACCATGTCGTTCTCCGCGATCAGGTGGAAAGCCGGCCCAAGCAGGTTGGTCGAGATGCCCTCGGCAGCCGGCAGCGCCACGGTGCCATGCGCCACCAGCCACGCTGCCAGGTGAGCAACCGCGAGTCGAGACCACCCCTTTGTTTTCATGTCACGCCTTGATGCACTTTGCCGCCTGCGCCGCGGTTGCACCGTCATGCACGATCGCCATGAGCGCGCGGGTCATGCCCGCCGGGTCCGCGTGCTGGATGATGTTGCGCCCATACACAATGCCCGCCGCGCCCTCCTTCATCAGCGCCTCGGTGCGTTGCAGGATGACCTCGTCAGGGGCCTTGCCACCGCCGCGCACGAGCACCGGGATGCGGCCTGCGATTTCCACGACCTTGTTGTAAACCACCACCTCGTCGGTCGGGTCGGCCTTGATGATGTCCGCGCCGAGTTCGCACGCCTGACGCACGAGCGGCAGAATTTTGTCGAGGTCGCCGTCCACCATGTAGCCGCCGGCCTTGGTGTTGGGCTGGAAAACCAATGGCTCGATCATCAGCGGCATGGCGTAGCGGTCGCACTCCGGCTTGATGCGCAGGATGTTCTGGATGCACTGATCGGTCACCTCCGGTTCACCCGGGATGCGGAACAGGTTCACCACCACGCAGGTGGCGTCCAGACGCAGCGCCTGCTCGACGGGCTGCTCAATCATCCGGCTGAAGAGTGCGCGCGGCAACTGCGTGCCGTAGACGTTGGCGACATCGGTGCGCAGCACCAGCGCGGGCTTCTCCTTGCCGGGAATCGACTGGAGGTAGTGCGCCTGGCCGACAGTGAGTTGGACCGCGTCCGGTGCGGCCGCGACGACGGTGCGGACCGCACGCTCCAAATTCTCGATGCCGGCCAGGAAGCCGCGTTCATTGAAGAAACCGTGGTCAATGGCCACGTCAAAGCAGCGGTTGGATTTGGGGTTGAAGAGACGGTTCAGGCGGAATTGCTTCATAGCGCGACCCAGTGCGTAGCGCGGACCACGCGGCTTGGCGACGCTTTTTTCAACCGGATCAACCAGTCCGTCGCCACCTGACAGACCTTGTTCGAGGAGTGTCGCCCAAGGCATCCAGTCGTGGGCGGCACGCCCCGTGCGTTTGGCCCAGATTAGACGTGCGTCCGCACACTTTCGCGTCGCCGGGGAACGGTGCTTCCGGTTTGATCCGGACCATGAAACTGCGGCCGGTTAAGATGAAGTTTGGCCATCCGCCGGGCGTGATCGCGTTCTGGCGGCGGCTTGCCCGGGAAGCGATCGCCGCTGGCACGCCGACGCCCTGCTACATTTTTTCTGCCGAACCGATGGCCGAAGCGCTGGGAGAGTTGCGGACCTTGGAACCCGTAGGCGTGCCGGTCCGCCACTGGCTTTCGTGCAAGACGCAGCCCGTGGCACCGCTGCTACGCTGGTGGCGCAAACAGGGGCGCCCCATCGAGGTGGTGAGCGAGTTCGAGTTCCTCGCAGCCCGGCGCGAGGGCTTTGGCACCGCGGAGATCCTCATCAACGGACCCGCAAAGCATCGCTGGCTGCCGCGCGTGGCTGCACCCGGCCTGCGCGTGAACTTCGATTCACCCGGGGAACTGAAATCCCTGCTGCCGCTCGCCAAGCGGCTGCGTTGGCACGTGGGACTGCGGCTCCGCACGAGCCTTGAACACGATCCGGAGCACCCCGAGTTCCCCACCCAGTTTGGGTTTGAACCGGCCGAGGCATGGGCAGCGTTGAGGCAGGCGCGGCGCGCCGGGCTGCCCTTCGAGACGCTGCACTTCCATTTACGGACGAACGTGGCGAAGGCGGCCGTCTATGAGCGGGCTCTGGGCGAGGCACACGATTTGTGCCGGACGGCGGGCTGGTGGCCGCAGTTCCTTGACTGCGGTGGCGGGTTGCCACCCCGCCACACGCTTGATCCTGCCGGACGTTCATTTGCGGCTGATTTTTCCCTGGCTGAACTGCGCGACGGGCTGCGTCGCCAACTGCCACGGTTTCCGGGTCTACGTGAGCTGTGGCTGGAGAACGGCCGCTTCCTCAGCGCCCGCGCGGGCGCGCTGGTGGTGACGGTGCTGGATGTCAAGCAGCGCGCCAGCTTGCGCCAGCTTGTCTGTGATGGCGGCCGCACGATGAACGCCCTCGTGTCGAACTGGGAAGAGCACGAACTGCTGGCCCTGCCGGCGCGACGCGGGCCAATGGCGCTCACCGCCGTGCACGGTCCAACTTGCATGGCCTTCGACCAGCTCACCCGCCGACCGCTGCCGCGCAGCCTGCGGGCTGGCGACCGGCTGGTGTGGCTCGAAGCGGGCGCATACCACACGCAGTGGGAAACCGCCTTCTCGCACGGCCGCGCCGCCGTCTGGTGGCACGAACAAAAACGCCTCACGAGGGCGCGTGAGGCGGAATCGTTCGCCCGCTGGTGGGGCGGCTGGCAGTGACGCGGTTTACTTCGCGGCCCGGGCCTTGTCCGAGAGCGAGCCCAGGAACGCCACGATGGCCTTGACCTCGTCGTCCTTGAGTTCCTTGCCGAGCTGGTGCCAGGCCATCTTCTTCACGGCGTCGGACAGCGTAGCCACCTTGCCATCGTGGAAGTAAGGGGCCGTGAGCGCGATGTTGCGGAGCGTGGGAACCTTGAACTTGAACTTGTCGTCGTTGTCCTTGGTGACTTCGTAGCGGCCGAGGTCGCTGGTCTCATAAGGGTTCACCAGGCCAACCTTCATATACATGCTGCCGCCGAGCAGCGGACCGGTGTGGCAGGTGGTGCACCCGGTCTTGAGGAAGAGATCGGCTCCCTTCAGTTCCTGCGCGGTGAGCGACTTGTCGTTGCCCTTCAGCAGGTCATCGAAACGGTCGTGGGTGACGAGCGTTCGCTCGAAGGCAGCAATGGCACGCGCCAGATTGTCGTAGGTGAGCTTGTCGCCGGCGCCGGTGAAAGCCTTGTCGAACAGCGGGGGATAATCAGTCGTGGCCTTGAGCTTCTTGATCACTTCCGCCTCGCTGGGCATGGCCATCTCGCCGGGATTGAGGATTGGCCCCTTGGCCTGCGCGACAAGGTCAGCGGCGCGCCCGTCCCAGAACTGGGCGATCTGAAAACCGGCATTCAGGGAGGTGGGCGAGTTGCGCCCGCCGCGCTTGCCGAAAGCGCCGGGGGAGGTCGGCTCATTGTCCACGCCCGCGCCCTTGCCTTCTACGTTGTGGCAGGAATTGCAGGACTGGGTGTTGTTCGCAGACAGGCGCTTGTCGAGGTAAAGCTTCTTGCCGAGCGCGACGAGCGCTGGGGTGTCCTTGTCCGCGCCGGGCATCTTGTCTGGCAGCGGAGCGATGAAGGCTGCCTTGGCGGCGGCCCGCACATCCGGCGCGGTCTGCGCTTGAGCGGAGGTGAATGCGAACGCGACCAGGGCGGTTCCAGGAAGAAGGTGTAGGATGGCTTTTAGCATGACTTTATCAGTTGGCATTGGTGGACGATTTAGCCGGGTTTTGATTCGATCGGCGCGGAAAAATGCCCTGAAGAGGCAACGAGGCAACCAGATTTTTTAATTGTGATGGAAAAGCAAAAACCCCTGCCGGTTGCCCGGCAGGGGTATGGTCTGAGGTAGACTCAGATTAGAACTTGTAGATCAGGTTGAGCGCAACCAAGTGGGCATTGTTGTTGCCCGCGCCACCGAGACCACCGCTGTTCACGTTGCCGGGGAGGTGTTTACCACCGCTCGCGTCGTGATCCCAGCGATACTCGAGACGGCTGATGACGTTCTTCCAGAGCTGGTAGTCAGCAGTGATGGTGGCAGCGAGGACTTCAGCTGCGCCAACACCGGCGACGTTTGCACGACCACGACCAGCGCTAGCAGCGCCACCGAGAGCTGCCAATGCGGCACTGCCGTTGTCGAAGTATTCGACGCGGGTGTTCAGCTTGAGCTTCTCGATGCCAACGTTGTTGAACGAGGTGTAGAGAGCGATGGAGGTGGTGTCAGCGGCCTGATCACGACGGATGATGTCGAGGGCGGCACCAGTCTTGATGCTCTCCCAAGGCGTCGGCACCGTGGCACCAACGTGGATATTTTGGAAGTCACGCGCGACGCCTGCGGCAGCCGAGGTCTGACCATCAACCACGGCAGCGTTAAGCACCGCACCCTTCAGGAAACCCCAACTGTCGGGAGCGGTGAGGCTCACGCCTGCCATATAGGTTTTCTGGGACTGCACGGCATTGGCACCGCGAAGACCGAGGCCAGTGTTCTGAGCGTTGGCAACACCAGCCTGAACGTTGAAGCCATCGCACACCTTGTAGCTGGCCAGAATGCCTTCGTGCTGGAAGGGGCCAACGGTGTAGGCATAGCTGCGGCTGTAGTTCGGATTGTCAGGGCTGTTGTTGCCTTCGTAACCAACGATGGTGTTGAAGGTGCCCACCTTGACAGTGATGCCATTACCAACCGGAACATTCAACGCGAGGTAGCCCTGAGCGAGCGAGATGTTACCAGCAGTGCCCGCAGCGCCGGCCAGCGTGTTACCAAGAACGCCAGCATCCGGACCCATCCAGAGCTCGGCGACATAACCGGCAGACCACTCACCTTCATCGAGGGGTTTGCTGAGCGTGAGTTGGATCACGTCCAAGTTGAAACCGTCGCCTTTACCGGCGAGGTAGGAAGAACCGGCACCAGCGGCAAAGCCAGTGGATTGACCCGGATTCCAGTGAACGGAGGTGCTGACGTAACCGCTGATCTGCGTGCCGGAGACAGCCGTGAGCACTTGATTCGACGGCTTTTCTTCCGCTTGAGCAACAGCGCCGAAGCTGATCACGCCCGCGGCGGCCAGCCCCAATGTCCATTGATTGACTTTCATTGTGTTAGTTCCTCTTGCGAGTTGTTTACTGTTTGTTTCTTTGCGTTTTGCTTGCGGGCAAAAAACCGTTTGCCCACACACCAAGAACGGTGCATTGGGGAGGAGAGTATCAGCCGGACCGACGGTGACAACGTTTTTTTTTGCAAGTGAGGAGCGCGTTGAGAAGAGGCCAAAGGACTCGCTGACAGTTGGGCCATTGGTTGGGCGGCCCCCAAGAGAGGATCGCTCTCCCTCTCACCAGGCAACAGGCCATCAGCCCCGGTGACAACTCAATTCAACAGGTGTTCCTTGTAAAACAGGATCGTCGCAAGGAACTGGAAATCGGCGTTGCGCTTCTTGGCAAAGCCGTGACCTTCGTCCTGGGCCATCAAATACCAAACCTTGCCTCCGGCCGCCCGGATGGCTTTCACCATCTGCTCGGCCTCGGAAAGCGGCACCCGCGGGTCGTTCTTCCCCTGCACGACGAACAACGGCTTCACGATGCGCGCGGCATGGTTCGCGGGCGAAATGCGCTCAAGGAATTCCTTCATCTTGGGATCGCGCTCATCACCGTATTCCACGCGGCGCAGGTCGCGGCGGTAGTCCTGCGTATTGTTGAGGAAGGTGACGAAATTGGAGATACCCACCACGTCCACGCCGCAGCGCAGGATGTCACCATACATGACCATGCAGGCGAGGCTCATGTAGCCACCGTAGCTCCCGCCGGTGACAGCGAGGCGGTTGGGGTTAAACTCCGGCTGCCGACCGATCCAGGCGATGATGGTGGCGATGTCGCGCACCGAATCCTCACGTTTGAAACCGTTGTCCTTGGTCAGGAAGGTCTTACCGTAGCCGGCCGAACCGCGCACGTTGGGATACACAATGGCGACGCCCAGCTCGTTAAGGTAGTAGTTGTTCCGCGCCTGAAAAACGGGGCGCGACTGGCCCTCGGGTCCGCCGTGAATGCTGATTATGACCGGCCGCGGCCCGGGGAACTTCTTGGGATCGGGCCGGTAGACGACCGCGCTGATGAGCAGGCCATCGAAGCTGCTGAGCTTGAGCAACTCCGGCTCGACAAAACCGTCAGGATTTAGCCCACCGGTCTCACTCTCGGTCCAGCGCTCCATCTGGCCGGTTTTAAGGTCGAGAGAGTAAACGTCAGAGGGCGACTTGGCGTAGCTGACGTTGAACGCGAGATCCCGGGAGTTGGAATGCCATTCCAGATTGCTGACAGTGCCCAACGGCATGCTGGGCTTGGTCAGCGGCTTGCCATTCTTGGCCTCGATCAGGTTCAGCGTGCTCGCGCCAGACTCATTGGTGACGAAAGCGATGACCTTGCCATCAGGCGACTGCTCGAACTCTTCCACATCCCAGGTGATGTTGGCGGCGAGCGTGGTTTGACGTCCGTCTTTGAGCTCGATACGGACGAGCTGCTGAAACTCCGAGTCGTCATCCGACGTGGCATAGACGGCCTTCCCATCCTTGGCGAAGCGGGCGTGACCATAGGCTGCCTTTTCCTTGCTGGGCGGGGTGAGCTGGGAACGCTTGCCGGTGCGCGCGTCGACCAGATGCAGGTAGCTCTCGTTAATGGAAACATACTGCAGGACCAGCAGGAGGCTGTCGTCGGGCGACCAGTCTAGGACGCTCCACCCGCCGCCCGTGTTTTGGCATAGCAACCGGTCGGTTTTCGGGTCATGGGGCAACATGATCCAGATGTCGTTGTCCCGGCCGGTGCGGCGCGTCGAGGTGTAGGCGAGCTGGGTTCCACTGTTTGAGAAGCGGGCTCCGGTGTTACGGGACTTGCCGTCGGTCAGAAGCGTGGTGCGGCCGTCCGCGAGATCGAGGCGATACAATTGGTAAAACTCGCCGCCGCCCGCGTCCTGGGAGTAGACCACAAAATCGCCCGCCTTTGGGCGGAACCGCGCCGCGCCCACCGGCTCCGTCCCAAAGGTCAGCTGTTTGCGCGCGCCGCCCGGCGTTTTCACCAGATGAAGCTGCGGCGTATCCGCGAAGCGCGTGGTGATCAACATCTCGCGGCGGATGGGATGCCAGCCCTGGAAGGTCGCCGCGCGGAACTCAAGGTAGCGCGCGACGTCGCGACGCAGCTCGGCCGGAATGGCCGGCACGCCCTCGACCACCAGGTTTTCCGGCACCTGGGCTGGGACAGAGAGGGCGAGGAACAGGAGGGCGATGCTCGAAAGGGACTTTTTCATAGCGCGGCCTGCGGTTTAGCAGAAACCGGCGGCGGGGCAAACAGCTTTGCGCACGGCCGGCGGTTCACCGAATTGTCACTTGGATTTCACCCGCCGGGCCGGGCATCCTCCGTGCCATGAAAAAGTTTGCCGCGGAAGCCATCGGCACCTTTACGCTCGTGTTCGCCGGCACCGGGGCGATCGTCATCAACCAGGCCAGCGGCGGGGCCATTACGCATGTGGGCGTGGCATTGACGTTTGGCTTGGTGGTGCTGGCGATGATCTACACGTTGGGCGAAGTCTCCGGCGCGCACCTGAACCCGGCGGTCACCCTGGGCTTCTGCGCGGCGGGCCGGATGCCCTGGGCGGACGCGCCGCCCTATCTCGCCAGCCAATGCGCCGGAGCCCTGGCCGCCAGCGGGCTGCTGCGGCTGCTCTTCCCAAAGGACCCCACGCTCGGCGCAACCCTGCCGGCCGGGACGGCAGCCCAGTCCTTCGTGCTCGAAATTGTGCTCACGGCCATCCTGATGTTCGTCATCCTCAACGTCTCGACCGGTGCCAAGGAAAAAGGCATCACGGCCGGGATAGCCGTGGGCGCGGTCATCGCGCTGGAGGCTTTGTTTGCCGGACCGGTTTGTGGTGCCTCGATGAATCCGGCCCGCTCCTTGGCGCCTGCCATGGTTTCCGGCCAATTCGACCACCTCTGGGTTTATCTGCTCGCGCCGGTGCTAGGGGCCCAACTTGCGGTGCCAACCTGCCGTTGCGTGCAATCCGAGGGCTGCTGCTCAAGGGTCAATCCGGCCTGAACCGCCACTGCTTTGATCCATGAACGCGAAACCTCTGGTCCTGATTCTTTGCACCGGGAATTCCTGCCGCAGCCATCTCGCTGAAGGCCTCCTCCGAAAGTTCGCCGGTGATCTCCTTGAGGTGGCCAGCGCGGGATCCAAGCCCGCCGGCTATGTCCATCCGCTCGCCATCGAAGTCATGCGCGAGATCGGCGTGGATATCCGCCAGCACACGTCGAAACACATGAACGAATTCCTCAACCGCCAGGTGGAAACGGTCATCACGGTGTGCGGCAACGCAGATCAGGCATGCCCGCTGTTTCCGGGGCAGGTGAACCGCCATCACTGGCCCTTCGACGATCCGGCTCATGCCACGGGCACTGATGCCGAAAAGCTCGCCGTCTTCCGCCGTGTGCGCGATCAGATCAGTGCGGTGTTCCAGGCCTATGCGGACGGTCGGCGCGACGCCGCGGCCCGCAAGTCGTAGACGAGCATCAGCTCGCGAAGATCTTCGTCATCCGGTCAGAGAGGTCTTTCAAGCCTTCCGGTGTGCCGCCGCCGCCCTGTTCGGCAATGCCCCAGCCGCTGAACCCGATCTTGTCCAGCGCAGCCATGATGGCGGGCCAGTTGTTCGTGCCTTCGAGGAACTTCACGCTGAAGCCCGCACCCGGCCCCTTTTCGTCACGCAGCTTGGTGCTGTATTCCTTGATGTGCAGTTTGAGGATGCGCTTGCCGATGACAGGAATCCATTCCTCTGCCGGGCTGTAACGGCCCACGTTGCCGATGTCGAAGTGCCAGCCCACCCACTCGCTGTTGATCGCGTCGAGGAGGTCCACGGCCTGCTGCGGCTTGGTGACGAAATTGTTCCAGACGTTCTCGATGGCAATCTTCACCCCGAGGTCCTTGGCGACAGGCGCGGCTTTCTTGATCTCGGCCACGCAACGCTGGAAGCACTCTTCGTAAGTCACCTTGTCATTCACCACCCCCGGCACGAGCAGCACGCTGGTGGCGCCGTATTCCTTGGCATCCTGAAGCGAAAGCACCAGGCCATCGTAGCCCACCTTGCGCGTGGGCTCGTCGGGTGCGGACAGGGGCTTGGCCCAATGGGTGTGGCAGCAGACACTCGCCGCCATAAGCCCGGTCTCCTTCAACGCCGCTTTCACGGCTTCGCGGTCCATGCCCCCCATCGGCTCGACGCCGAGGAAGCCGGCCTCCTTGACAAGTTTCATCTTCTCCAAGACGGAGCCCTTCACGCCCACCGTGCTCCACATGATCGCCTTTTGGATGCCGCGCTGTTTGGCGGCGGCAAAGGCGGTAGGGGCGGCGGCAATGGCACAGGCGGCAGCGGCGCTGTGAGTGAGAAAGGCACGGCGGTCGAGGCGGTCTTTGATCATGGCGCGTTGGACTGGCCGGTCGGTGGAAGGATTCAGGCCGACACGGCGGGTTTACTTGGCTTTGAATTTGAGCTTCGCCTCCTCCAGCCGGGCATTCACGCGGTCGAGTTCGGGCGAGGGGGGGAGCGTGTTCGCGAGCTGCTGCCATGCGGCCAGCGCGAGCACGTCGCGCCCCAGCTTGGTGAGCGCCTCAGCGCGGGCCAGCAGCAGGCGGATCCGCTGCTGCGGCGTGGGCTGGCTCGCGAGTGCCTTGTCCCACGCTTCGAGCGCGAGGTCTGGTTTTTCCAGCTTGAGCTGGAGATCGCCGAGTTTTTCGAGCAGCACGGGGCTGGTTTTGGTTTCAGTTTGCTCGTTGAGGTAGCCGACCATCTCGGCGGCGGATGTGCCCTGCGCGAGGTTCAAGTTCACCACGCGCAAGTGCGACCACGCGACGAGCGGGCTGCGGCGCTTGATCAGGTCCGCGTGCAGCTCTGCCGGGTTGCGGCCGAACGGCTGATACAGCGGGTCGCCCACCACCGTGGTTTGCCACGAGAGCGAACCAGATGCCGCCCACGCGGCTTCGCCGAAAGTCCAGCCCGCCGCCGTGAGCCGATGGAAGAAGACACTCAAGTCCGGCGTGCCAGCGAGAAAGGGCTCTTCCACGCAGCCCATCGTCGCGGTCACACCGCGCGCGAGCAACGGGCCACACCAGTTTTTGTCCGAAGCGCGCAGCGTCTGGGCGCTGAAGGAATGCAGGTGATACGCCACTGCGCCGGGAAGAAATTCCGGCGCGCCGGCCTTGAACGGCCCGGAAACGCTGCCGTCATACCAGCCCGCGTAAAGGCCGACCTGGCTCAAAGGAAACCCGGCGGAGAAGGTCGGCTCGGTGTCGTCCAGCGTGGTCTCGAAGCCGAAGCGCCGCACCGTCTCGGCGGCCTTCCGCAGCCATTCGTCGCCCGTGAGATAACCGCCGCTGGTGATGCCGCGTGCATCGAAGTAAGCCCGGCCCCACAGCCCGTCGCGCTCGGCCTGCATCGCCTTGTCCACGAGCCCGCGCGCGATGGCAGCGCTGGGCCCATCCAGCCGCGCGACGAGCAAAATGCCATTGGTCGGATGCAACGCCGCCGGGTTGGTCGCGGCGTAATTGCGATTCTGCAACGCGCTGGTCAGCACGTGCCGGCCGAGCGCAAGCGGCAACGCGGCGAGTTCACTGTCCACGGCGGCTTCGTTGCGGCGCAGCTCGGGCTGCAGTTTGTCCGCGCCCGGCTCGGCGAGGCTTTTGTCTGGTGCGATTCGCAGCGGCACGCCGTGGCAGAGGACGAGGTAGCGGATTTGCGATTCCGTGACCGCCGGCGCGTTGGTGGCGTTGAACTCCCGCGTGGCGGCGTCCGGGCGGGTCTTCCACAAGGCGCGTTCGCCGAGCGCCTTCAACAGCGGTTCCTGCAACTGCTCGCGGAACTCCGCGCGCGACATCGTCTCGCCGGTCGGCAGCGGCAGGCCGAGCAAGCGGTCGCCGGGCAGTTTTCGCGCGCCGAAGTAATGTGCGGCGACGCCTTTGGAGTCCTCGGACGCGCTGTTGTAGAGGACGAGGACGGGGGCGGCGGGGGCGGATAAAATCGCAGCGAGCAGAAGCAACAATGTGGCAGCGGCTGTTCGGGGAAATTGCAATTGAAAATGGCCAATTGAAAATTTGCCATTGCCCGCCGCCACAGCGAGCCGCTGGTTTCTTCCCGCCAATGGGTGATCCATGGTCTTCATCACGATAACTCAATCCTCAATCCATCCCACGCCAGCGCCACGCTCGGCGGCAGTTCCGCCTGGTCCACGTCGTGGTCATACCAGTCGGTCAGGTGGGTGAGAAAAGACTGGTTCGCGTTGATGCGGCGGGCGGCGGTGAGCGCTTCATCGAGGCTCATGTGTGTCCAGTGCGGCGTCTTGCGCAGCGCATCGAGCACGAGCACTTCCACGCCGCGTATCTGCGCGATGACTTCGTCCGGCACTTCCTTGCAGTCGCTGCAATACGCGAGGCGCTTGCGGCCCGCTTGCTCGAAAAGGAAGCCGTGGCAGGGCGTTTTCCCATGCGGCAGCGGCAGCGGCGTGATGCGGAGATCGCCGATGGCAAACGGCCCATCGAACGGGCGCGGCGCGGGGATGAAGTAACCTTCCGGGTGCGGCCCGTCGTGGAAGGCGTAGAGAAAAATCCGCCGCAGGTGCTCCAGCGTCGCCGCGCCGGCATGGATGGGCAGCGCCTGCTCGCCCGCCAGCGAACAGAAGCGCCGGCAGTCATCCATGCCCATGATGTGGTCCGCGTGCGCGTGCGTGATGAGCACGGCATCCAGCCGGCGGATGCCTTCGCGCAGGCATTGCAGGCGGAACTCCGGCGGGGTGTCCACCGCGAGCCGCACTTGCGGCGTCTCCACGTAAATGGCCGGCCGGGTGCGATGGTTCTTCGGATTGGCGAGAAAGGCGGGGGAATAATCCTTGCCAATGACGGGCACGCCGTTGGACGTGCCGGTGCCGAGGAAAACGAGCTTGAACGACATCGCGCCGTGAGCTTGCCCGCGCCGCCGGGGCAAGTCAAAGCGCGGGCTTCCCAGCGCGCCGGAGGCGAAATAGTTTCTCGCCATGCAAGCCATCACCGCTCCGACTTCGACGGCCCGCCGTCACTTCCTCGCTGCCGGTTCCGCCGCCTCGCTGGCCGCGCCGACCATTCTTCGTGCCGCCGCGCGCAGCGACAAACTCCGCCTCGGCCTCATCGGGTGCGGCGGGCGCGGCACGGGCGCCGCGGCGCAAGCCCTCACGGCCGACAGCAACGTGGAGCTTTACGCCATGGGCGATGTCTTCCAAACGCAGATTGCCAACAGCCAGGAATCCCTCAAGAAGCAGTTCGAGAAAGACCCCACGCGCATCAACGTCCCCGCCGCGCGCCAATTCACCGGGCTCGACGCGTATCAGAAAGTTCTCCAGAGCGGCGTGGATGTCGTCCTGCTCTGCACCCCCGGCGGCTTCCGGCCCTTCCACCTCCGCGCGGCCATCGAAGCCGGCAAACACGTCTTCTGCGAGAAACCCATGGCCGTGGACCCCGCCGGCATCCGCTCCGTGCTCGAATCCACCCGCCTCGCGAAGCAGAAAAACCTCGCCATCCGCGCCGGCTTCAACTTCCGCTTCGAATCCCCCTACCGCGCCGCCCTGCAACGCGTGCAGGACGGCGCCATCGGCGACATTGTCGCGATTTACTCTACGCGCATGAGCAACCGCCTCGCGCGCTTCGACGGCGTCCGCCAGCCCGGCCAGACCGACCTCGAATGGCAGCTCCGCAACTGGCACCACTTCGTCTGGCTCTCCGGTGATCTCATCCTCGAAGTCACCGCCCACAGCATCGACAAGGTCGCCTGGGCTATGCGCGACGTGCCCCCGGTCAAATGCCATGCCAGCGGCGCGCGCCATCAGGCGACCGTAGGCGACTGCTTCGACCAATGGGACGTGACCTACGAATGGGAGAACGGCGTCATCGGCATCCTGAAGACCCGCTACCAAAACGGCTGCCACAACGAGCACCGCGATGTGCTCATCGGCACGAAAGGCAAATGCGAACTCGGCTGGGGCAGCGCCAAAATCACCGGCGCGACGAACTGGCGCTACGAAGGCGAGAAGCCCGTCTCGCACCAAGTCGAGCACGACGAATTCTTCGCCGACCTCCGCGCCGGGAAGACCCCCAACGACGGCCAGCGCATGGCCCAGAGCACCATGATGGGCATCATGGGCCGCATGAGCGCCTACACCGGCAAAGAAGTGAGCTGGGACTTTGCCATGAAATCCAAGCTCGCCACGATGCCCGAGAAGCTGACGTGGGACATGAAGCTGCCGGAGCCGAAGCCGGCCGAGCCGGGCAAAACGCCGCTGGTCTGAGGCCTGTTCTTGGCGGTGGTCACGCGGGTGAGCCGGGCAGGCAAGCACTGAGCTGCCAGGGCCACCTTCGCACTCCCGTAAAGGTTCAGGGAGCGGAAGCCGCTTCCTAGATTGGTCGCCGGGGGTTGCATTCGGTGTCAGTTGCTGGCGACGAAACCCGGCTCCGAACCAACAAGGTCAGCGGTGAAGGCGCAGGCGCAACCAATTCCCCGGGCAGGTCTAGTGGGAAGCGAGCAGGTTTTCCGGGTTGCTCTTGGGAGGCAAAACCCGGCGCGCGACGAGCTGTGTGCTAATGGCCTTGCCGAGCTCGGCGTAGCTGGTCTCCAGTTCCTGCCGCAGGAGCCTCGCTTCGTTGGCCGCCCACTCCTCGAACTTTCGCGCCTTGCCCTGGTAGCGCACCGGGCAGGCAAAGATGATCTGCCCATCCTCGCTGCGGAGGACGGCCGCAGTAGCTTCCAAGTGCAGTGCCATGGAAGGGCTTACACCCCCGTTGCTCTTCAGAACGGCCTTCGTAACGTGGACTTCCAATGCCTGGGTCATTCCCTGGCTGACCAGGTAGTCGCGGGCAGTGACGCCCCGAGGCAGGGCGGTCAAAGTTCCATTCATTGAGCACTGCATCACCGCCGCTTGATACAAGTCTCCAGTGGGCTTGGGTTGGGGCACCAGTGCCACCGCCTGCGAGGTCTGCGGGGCCAGTTGCCCGACCACCGCCAGCGCGATCCCTTCATGCAACCGCATCTGGTGAGCCGCCAGCGAGATTTGCTTGTCAGCTTTTAGAAAGCGCGCCTCGCTCAGGCCATTGATCATCGCAGAGCCCTGCTTGAAGAGACCCATCGGAATGGCCGCCACCAACCCCAGGCTCGACACGGTTGGGTTGGGGAAATCGACGATTTCACCCAGATGCCGCTCGGCAAGGTCGCTTCGCGCCTCCATGACAGCCTGGTTTTTGGTGCGCGGCGCCTGAATGACCAATTGCGGAACGGAGGAAGTCGCATAAACGCCGAACGTCGCACCAGCTGCAGTGCGATAGGTGCCAGGCGAATGACCGGCGGCAACCGCCGCCAAGTGGCCCACGGGGGCAGGCGGCAGGTAGGGCGTTCGGAAACCGGCACCGACCAGCGCAGTTTCCTCACGGGCCGCAGCGAGCAACCGGTCCACGATGCGCTCGGCGAGCCGGCGATAGCTCGTCCCGGCCACATTTTGCAGGGCAGATCCGAGCGACCAGTCGAGGAATAGGGCGGGCTCACTCTGATGCTCAAAGGATTCATCCAAGACGGTTTTGCCGTCCAAAGCCCGGACGACTCGAGCATGGGACTTCACGCATAGGGCGAACGATTCATCGTTCTTCCCGGTGCGGCGCAGGTGGATTTCCTCCACCTTTGCTTGAATCACGGCGCTAATCGGCATGGCAAATGAAACGGAGTCGGCCTGTGAATTCATGGCAACAAATCGTCGGTGCGGTTGGTTGGCAGCCACCTGCAAGACTGCGTCGCGCAGGTGCTTCTGTGCGGCCATCGATGCCAGGGTTGCTTGCAGTCTGCTCTCGACCAGCGCGAGCGTGGCAGAGTCGAGCCGTTTGTTCTTGGCCCCCGAGGCCCCGACGAGCGCGGCCACCGGAGCCAACACAACCCCGGGCGCTCCGAAGTCGGTCATGCCTCCAAATCCTACTGTGCCTCGGAATTCTGTTACATGCGACGCGCTGCCGCGGGCAAATGCCTGCGCGCGGTCGAGCGTGGATTCAATTTGCCCTTCTCCGCGGTCGAGCCGGTAAGCCGCAGGCGCTTCCGGAGCAGTCACGGCCACCGGACCTGGTGGCAGCCAGACGGGTTCTGCGGCGTTTGCGGCAGACAACTTGACGACGGCCAGCACGAGCAGCAGAGCGAGCCGAAAAAACTCCGAAGCATGGCTCCGGACCGATGAGAGGAACGGATGGTTTGTTTTCATAGCATGAGCATGAAACAAACTTCGCCAGCCAATGTGTTAATCGATAAAAGCCTTGGTGCGCTTTGAAGAAAACGAATGCCAGCCGTGGGAAAGCTCGCATCAGCAACGCCGCAAACATTGACGAAAGTCGTGGCGGTTATCCCGGCAAGCGCGCGGCCTCTCGTGTCATCCTCACTGCTCTTGCGGACCGTAACGCGGGGAGCTTGCCGGACGGCAGACCCCTGTTACCGTTGGCGCGATGAGTTTTGTTGCCGAATTCAACGCCCTGCCCCTGGCGGACTTGGAGCAGCTTGCCAAGACCGCGTCCACCGGAGACGCGCGCGCCGCGCTGGGGAGGGCGCAGCCCGCTTTGGCCGACTTTGCGGCGCTGATCTCGCCCGCCGCCGGAGGGCTGCTGGAGCCGCTGTGCCATCGTTCCCAGGCGCTCACGCAGCAGCGGTTTGGCAAGGTCATCCGCCTCTTCGCCCCGCTTTACCTGTCCAACGAGTGCATCAACAACTGCGCCTACTGCGGCTTTTCCCGGGACAATCCGATCCTGCGCGTGACGCTGTCGGTCGAAGAAGTCCGACGCGAGGCACAGGCGCTGCGCACGCAGGGTTTCCGTAACCTGCTGCTGGTCGCGGGCGAACACCCGAAATTCGTGTCGGGCGACTATCTGGCCGCCTGCACGCGCGCATTGCACGCGGACTGGCCGAGCCTCTCGCTCGAGGTCGGGCCGATGGAGACGGAGGAATACCGTCCGATTGTGGCCGCAGGCGCGGAAGGGCTGGTGGTGTATCAGGAGACTTACGACCGCGCGGTGTATGAGCAGATGCACACGGCGGGGCCGAAGCGGAATTTTGACTGGCGGCTGGAGACGCCGGAGCGCGCGTATGCGGCGGGCTTCCGCCGGCTGGGCATTGGGGCGCTTTACGGGCTGGCGGACTGGCGGCGTGAAGCACTGTCCGTCGCAGCGCATGCGCTGTATCTGCTGCGGCACTGCTGGAAGGCACAGGTAACGATTTCACTGCCCCGGTTGCGGCCGTGTGCGGGGGAATTTCAGCCGCTCACCACGATGACCGACCGCGAGCTGGTGCAGCTGGTCGCCGCGTTCCGCGTGCTGCTGCCCGATGTGGGGCTGGTCCTTTCCACGCGGGAGCCCGCGCGGCTGCGGGACGGCCTGTTCCCGCTGGGCATCACGCTGGCCAGCGCGGGCAGCCACACGGAGCCCGGAGGTTATACCGGCGCGGGCCGCGAGAACATCCATCGCACGGAGCGCGGGCGCATCGTGGAACTCGCGGGCGGGGCCAGCGAGTGGGCCGCCAGCGCGGGCCGCTCCACGAACGCAACGGGCCAGTTTGAAATTGCGGACGAGCGGTCACCGGAGGAGATTGCCGCCCTCATCCGCCGCCTAGGTTACGAACCGGTCTGGAAGGACTGGGACGCGGCGTTGAGCGCGTGACCATGAAACTGCCGCTGTTCCTTCTTGCTGCGCTTTTTTGCTGCACTGTGACGCGGGCCATGGAGCAGACCGCGGGTGGTCCGCCCCCGTCCGCCAAGGCCCCAAGTTGCTCCGTCTGCTCC
This sequence comes from uncultured Klebsiella sp., assembly GCA_964591495.1. GTDB lineage: Bacteria > Verrucomicrobiota > Verrucomicrobiia > Limisphaerales > SXTU01 > SXTU01. The sequence goes on along the minus strand of CAZQEW010000071.1, from coordinate 3,956 downwards.
CTGCCGGTGTCCGGCCAATTCTTCGTCCATGTGGCCGACGGCGTGACCAACAACATCTGCGCCACCTGCGAGCAGTTGCCGAACCGCTGTTCGCAATGCCGGTTGCCGGTCAAGGAGGGCTTCACGAAGACCGCCGATGGGCGCTTCTTCTGCAAGCAGGACGCCGCCCGGGTCGTGCTTTCCGAAGACGAGGCCCGCCAGCTCTTCGCGACGGCCCGCACGGAGTTGCGCGAGCTGGCCGGCGGCGCGCTGGAGCTGCGTCAACCGCAGGTCAATGTGCAGGTGCTGTTCAATCTCGATTTCGCCGACACCCGCAGCTCACCCGATGCCGGCACGCCGATGCACCGCATGGGTTTTTCCATGAGCCGGCCGCAGGGCGACGGTTTTGCCCACAATGTCGTTCTGTTGAGCGGCCAGCCGCGCGCGACGACACTGTCCACCTGCGCGCACGAATTTGGCCATCTGTGGCTGACGGAGAACCTGAAGCCCGGCCGCAAGTTGAACCCCGACTCGCGCGAGGCGCTGTGCGAGCTGTTCGCGTTCAAGCTCGCGGCGCGGCGGGGCGACACCAACGAGCAGGCAAGGATCAAGGCCAACCCCTACACCAAGGGGGCCATTCTCGGGGCCATTGAGTTCGAGGCGCGCGAAGGCCTGCCAGGCGTCATCAAGTGGGTGCGGGAGGGCGCGGAGGAGCTGCTGCCCGCGCCGGGTAACTCGGTGATGGTCGCTGCTGCCCCGGCCGCTGCGGAACCGCCACGCGAACTCCGGCCACCGCCGCCCCCAGCCACAAAATTGGAGCTGCGCTCCTTGCTGCGCACCACCAAGCGCACCGTGGCGGTCATCAATGGCGAGCGTTTCGAGCTGGGCACGGAAATTCCGCTGTTGGTGGGCGGACAGCGGCATCTTGTGCGGCTGGAGGAGGCGCAACCCAACGCGGTAACCGTCAGCGTGGACGGCGTCCGCCAGACGCTCCGCCTGGGCGAGAAATAAGGTCATGACCGAGGCGCACATCATCGCGAATGGCCGGCCAGTGGTAGCCACCCTGCCCTGCTCCGTGGAGGAGTTCCTGATCGCCCAGCAACTTCTCCCGCGCAGCGTGGTGGTGGAGCACAACGGCGAGGCCGTGTCGCCGTCGGAGTTTGTGCAGCGGCTGCTCCAGCCCGGCGACCGCTTGGAAATCGTCCGCATCGTGGCCGGCGGCTGAGCAACCCGCCGCGGGCGCGGCCCGGCGCACGGGCCATTCCGAGTTCATCCGCCCATCCCGGCCCGGGACAGTTGCTCTCCTTTCCCCGACGGCACATCATCACCGCATGAAACAAACGCTGCTGATCGCCGCGCTGGCCTCGGTCGTGTCGGCATCCGTCACCGCGCAGACCAACCTCATCGCCCCATTCCTGGCGCGCGACCTCATCGGCCCCAACCTCACGCTCGCCGAGGTCCAGAACTACACGGAGAACCGCGTGTCGCTCATGCCGCCGGTGAAGTCTGCCGCCGATTGGGAGCAGGAGGCCGCCCGCCTGCGCCGCGAAACGCTCGACGGGGTCATCTTCCGTGGCGAAGCCCGTGCGTGGCGCACCGCGAGGACGAAGGTCGAGTGGCTCGACACGATTCCCGGGGGCACGGGCTACTCAATCCGGAAGCTGCGCTACGAGGCCCTGCCCGGCCTGTGGATTCCCGCCCTGCTCTACCTGCCGGAGAAAATCAGTGGCAAGGTGCCCGTCCATCTCGCCGTCAACGGCCACGACGGCGCGGGCAAGGCCGCGCCCTACAAGCAAATCCGCTGCGCCAACCTCGCCAAGCGCGGCGTCATCTCACTCAACCTCGAATGGTTCGGCATGGGCCAGCTTCGTTCGCCGGGCTTCGGCCATTACGCAATGAACCAGCTCGACCTGTGCGGCACCAGCGGCATTGCGCCGTTCTACCTCGCCCTGTCGCGCGCGCTGGACATCCTGCTCGCGCTGCCCGAGGCCGACCCGGCGCGGGTCGCGGTCAGCGGCCTCTCCGGCGGCGGCTGGCAGACCATCTTCATCAGCTCGCTCGACCCCCGCGTGACGCTAGCCAACCCCGTCGCCGGTTACTCGAGCTTCCGCACGCGGGCGCGGAACTTCTCCGATCTGGGCGACTCGGAGCAGACGCCCAGCGACCTCGCGACGGTCGTGGACTACGCGCATCTCACCGCCATGCTCGCCCCGCGCGGCGCGCTGCTCACCTACAACGCGAAAGACCAGTGCTGCTTCGCCACCGGCCACGCACTCCAACCCCTGCTGGATGCTGCCGAGCCCGTTTTCAGCCTGTTCCGGGCGGACGCCAAGCTCCGCTGGCACAACAACCACGTGCCCGGCACGCACAACTTCGAGCGCGAAAACCGCGAGGTCTTCTACCGGATGCTGGGCGACACCTTCTTCCCTGGTGACACCAAGTTCGACGCGAAGGAAATCCCCGCCGATGCCGAGGTGAAGCAGGCCGAGGAACTGAATGTGCCGCTGCCCCGCGACAACCTTGACTTCAACCGGATCGCACTCCGGCTCGCGGCGGACCTCCCGCGCGGTTCATCGGCCATGCCGGCCAGTCCGGCGGCGACCGGCCGCTGGCGGGAAACCCAGCGCGGCCTGCTCGGCGGCGTGGTCCGCGCGAAGCATTACCCGGTCGCGGCGGAACTGGCGGATACGACCACCACCAACGGCCTGACGGTGACTTCGTGGCGGCTGCGGATGGCCGATGCGTGGACCCTGCCCGCGGTTGAGTTCAGCCGGGGGGGAGCCACAGGGACCGTGTTGCTCACCGGCGACGGGGGCCGGCGGGCGCTGGCCGCGGAGGTGGAAAAGCTGCTGGCGGAGGGCAAACGCGTGGTGGCGGTTGACCCGTTCTACTTTGGCGAGTCGCGCATCGCGCAGAAGGACTTTCTCTTCGCGCTGCTGGTGGCAGCGGTAGGTGACCGACCGCTGGGCTTGCAGGCGAGCCAATTGACCGCCGCCGCCCGCTGGCTGTCCGGCGAGCGAAAGCTTGGGCCGGTGAAAGTCATCAGCATCGGTCCCCGTGCGAGCGTCTTTGCCACCGTGGCCGCCGCGCTGGAGGAGAAAGCCATCGGCAGCCTCGAGGTGCGCCAGCCGCAGGGCAGCCTGCGGGAGCTCATCGGGCAAAACGTGGGTGTGAACCAGCAGCCGGAACTCTTCTGCTTCGGCCTGCTGGAGCAATTTGATGTGCCGCAGCTCCGGGCGCTCGTCGCGCCGCGGCCCGTGGCCGAGGTCAAGTGACACCAGCCGCGCTCAATCGAGCGTCTTCTTGGGCGCGGCGATGTTGATGACGGCCGGACCGGCCGGCTTGGGCGCAGGAGGCGGGGGCGGAGGGGTGGAGCCAGGCGGAGGCGGAGGCGGGGGCGGCGGCGGCTCCTTGAAACGGTTCACGACAAACTGCGACAGGTTTTCCGAGTGGCTGGTGGCGCCATAAAATTCCCAGCCGGCCGGGATGCCGTAACGACTGCACTGCTCGCGTGCGGCGTGGTAGGCCGCCACGCCGGTCGGGTGGATCCAAAACCAGCACACCGCCTTGGGGTTGGCCCGCAGCTTCACGAGGGTCTTGCGGAAGTTGGAGTCGGGGTCATCCACCTGCTCGGCGGTCTCGCCGCCGTCGGCGCGCGGAAGGATCTGCATGTTCACGCGGTCGGTGGTGCTGTTGGTGTTGAGCGGGAAGCGCAGCTCAACGTATTCGTCCGCGTATTTCTTCCCATTGAGCCAGTTGACGGTGTTGAGGTGGTCAAAGAGGAAGGTCTTGCCGTCCGGGTGCGGTTTGTCGTGGCGCAGGGAATTCTTCTCCTTCTCCAATTCGGTCCAGACACGGGTGCGCCAGCCGAAGTCGCTGATCATGTAAACTTTGTTGCTCAGGCAGAGGACGCGATACATGAAGGCCCCGGGCGGGACGGCCTTGGCCACGGGCACGCGCACGTCGATGGGCGGCGG
>CAZQEW010000070.1:1188-23206 GCA_964591495.1 uncultured Klebsiella sp. | reverse complement strand
CCCAAGCTCAAGGGCTGGAACCCGACGCTGCTGGATCATCATCCCTACAAGCACCTGTCGTTCGAATAGCCCAGTGCTGAAGCAGCCCGAACCGATGGCCGTCAACCTTCTCGCATGAGTCATCACGGAATTCGCCCCGACCATCTCGCCCTGACCCGGCGCGAACTGCTGACGCGTTGCGGCATGGGCATGGGTGCGCTTGGCCTGGGCGCTTTGTTCGGCGAGCTGGGGCTGTCTTCCGCAAGCGCGGAGGTGAACGGCGCGTCCCCCCTGGCGCCGAAGGCGCCGCACTTCCCAGCCAAAGCCAAACGCGTCATCCACATCTTCCTCAACGGCGGCCCCTCGCACGTGGACACGTTCGACCCCAAGCCGTCGCTGGACAAATTCCATGGCAAGACGCTGCCCTACGAGCTGCGCACCGAACGCCGCACCGGCACGGCCTTCCGCTCGCCTTATAAATTCCAGCCCTACGGCAAGAGCGGCATCGAGGTCAGCGAGATCTTTGCCCGCACGGCGGAGAACATGGATGACATTTGCGTCATCCGCTCGATGCACGCCGACGTGCCGAACCACGAGCCGTCGCTGATGCTGCTCAACTGTGGCGACGCCCGTCTGCCGCGCCCCAGCATGGGATCCTGGGTGACCTACGGCCTGGGCACGGAGAACCAGAATCTGCCCGGCTTCATCGCGATGTGCCCAGGGGGCTACCCGATCCAGGAGTCGCAGAACTGGCAGTGCGCGTTCCTGCCCGGCGTCTTTCAGGGCACCTACATCAACACGGCCGAGACACGCATCGAACGGCTCATCGAACACATTTCCAACAAGCAGATCACGCGGCCCGAGCAGCGCGCGCAGCTTGATCTGCTCCAGCAGCTGAACCAGCGCCACGCTGCCGCCCGCGCCCGGGAGGCACAGCTGGAGGCACGCATCCAGTCCTTCGAGCTGGCCTACGGGATGCAGATGGAGGCGGCGGACGCCTTCGACATCAGCAAGGAGCCGGAGCACATCCGCAAGATGTATGGCGAAGGCACCCAGGCTCGGCAGATCCTGACGGCGCGGCGGCTCATCGAGCGCGGCGTGCGCTTCGTGCAGGTCTGGCACGGCGCGGGCCAGCCGTGGGACAGTCACGACGACATCGAAGTGAACCACCGCCGCCTCGCGAAGGAGTGCGACCAGGCCATCGGCGCACTGTTGAAGGACTTGAAGCAACGCGGCCTCCTGGACGAGACGCTCGTCATCTGGTGCGGCGAATTTGGCCGCACGCCCACGGTCGAGCTGCCCACGCCCGGCTCGAACGCGGGCAAGATCAACGGCCGCGACCACAACCACCACGGCTTCACCACCTGGCTGGCCGGCGGCGGCGTGAAGGGCGGGACGGTTTATGGGGCAACCGATGAGTTTGGCTTCAAGGCCGAAGTGAACCCCGTGCACGTGCACGACTTGCAGGCGACCATCCTGCATCTCCTGGGATTCGACCACGAACGCCTGACCTTCCGCCACGCGGGCCGCGACTTCCGCCTCACGGACATCCACGGGAACGTGGTGAAGGCGCTGCTGGCCTGAGCCGGGGTTTCAGCCGAGCACAAAGTCCGTTTCCCACAGCTCGTAGTGCGTGGGCTGCATCCCCAGTCGGGCGTAAACCCCCTTGGCTTTGGTGTTGTGGGCGTCCACGTAGAGGCGGAGGCCGCAGATGTCGCGCCGGCTGCGCGCAAGCTGCTCGATGTGGGCATGCAGAGCCTTGAAGACGCCGCGTCCCCGATGCTCCGGTGCAACATACACGCTCTGAATCCACCAGAAGTTCCCGTTCCGCCAATCGCTCCATTCATGAGTGATCAGCAGCTGGCCGATGATCCCGCTGCCCGTGTGCGCCACGAAGTAAACGCCCTTGGACCGGTCAGCCAGGAGCGCCTTTACGCCGCGCAGCACGCGGGCCGGACTGAGCTTCCGGCCTTCGGTTTCAACTGCCATTGCGCGGTTGAAGCGGGCGATGACAGCGGCATCGTCAAGCCGGGCGGGGCGGATGCGGAAGGTTTCCAACTGCCGCTCTCCCATCGCGGTTTTGGCTGATCGGACCAACGCCGGCCGGCGACCGGCAGTTGGCGGCACTGGGGCGGCGGGCTTACTCGTCCTTCTTTTCATTGTCGGAGCGCGAAAAGGCAAACCAGCCCGCGATGATCAGGGCGACCAACAGGGCGATCAGGAGGAGACCGATGCCGGACATGGCTGGCTAAGGGTGGTGGCTTACTGGTCCTTCTTCTCGTCCGAGCTCCGGCTGAAGACCAGCCAGCAGCCAACACCGAGACCAACAACTACGCCGAGAATGAGAAGCTCGGCCCAGCCCAGCATGGCGAGGAGGTTCATGACCACGGAGTCAACTCATGACGCAGGTCCCATGCAACCCGTTTTCACGACTTGATGTCCCGCATGTGGAAGTGCGTGGCCCCGATGATGAAGGCCGTGACGTTGATGCCCGCCAGCGCGCAGAAGGACTCGGCCATCTGCGCGGTCTGCATCGGCTTGCTGAAGACCAGAATCCACGAGCGGAAGTGGTGCGTGATGGCGAAGTCCTTCCAGTCGGCGAAGAAGGGCATGTTCTCCATGACGACGCTGAGGAACAGGAAGGAGATGGCCAGGATGGTGGCGGCAGCCGGCTTCATGTTGAAACAGGAGAACATGAACGCGAGGCTCAACATCGTGGCGGCGTTGAGGGCGAGGAACGCGTGCGCGAGCGTGTAAAACTTCAGGCCATCCGCCGCGTCCAGCACGTTGAAGATGGGCGAGCCGCCGGGGATGGGAATGAAGACAAACATGCCCTTCCACTCGAACCAGCAGCGCGCGAAGAAGAGGGCCATGGCCCCCAGCGCGGTGACGAGGATAGCGGCAAAAATGACGCCGGTGAGCCATTTGACGAAGAGCAGACGGAAGCGCGAAATGGGCCGTGAGAGTATCATCCGCAGGGTGCCGTCCTCGGCCTCCTTGGCCACGAGGTCGCCGCCCACGAGGGTGACGTAGAGCGGCATGAGCAGCAGGATTTGCGGGATGAGCATCACCACGGCGACCGTGAGGGCGGAAATGAACTCGGTGGCGATGTAGCCGTTGGATTCGAGGAGCTTGGCGGTGCCCTTCTGCCAGTTGGAGAAGCGGAAGGCCAGCAGCATGAGGTTCTGCGCGAGCAGGAAGACACCGAAGCCGATGTAGGTGCGCTTCTTGCCAAAGAGCTTCGCCAGTTCGCTGCGGAGTTGGAGGAAGAACATGACGGAGTTGAGGGTGAAGGTTGAAAGTCGAAAGACAGGGTTCGGGTGGCTGAGGCGGTTCAGGGTTCGTTGGCTTTCAACTTTCAACCTTCAGCTTTCAGCTCTTTCCCTTCCCGCGGCTGTCCTGCATGAGATTCAGGTAGAAGCTTTCCAACGTTTCCTCCTCCTGCGCGACTTCAAATACCGGAATGTCCAGCGCCACGAGGCGGCGGATGATGACGTCGGTCCTGACGCCGTCGGCCAAAGCGATGAGCAGGTTGTCCCGCGTGTCAGTGATAAGTTTCTCCGCGAGGAGCGCGGCGGTGGCGCGGGCGAAGTCGCCGACTTTGAGGCGGACCCACTGCTTGGTTTGCTTCGCTTCGGCGAGGGTGCCCTCGAAGACTTTGCGGCCCTGGTTGACGACGGCGATGCGGGTGCAGAGTTGTTCGACTTCGTTGAGCAGGTGCGAGGAGAGGAGGATGGTGAGCCCCATTTCTTTTTGCAGCCGCTGGATGGTCAGGCGCATCTCGTGGATGCCTTCGGGATCGAGGCCGTCGCTGGGCTCGTCGAGGATGAGCAGTTCCGGGTCAGGCAGGAGCGCCTGCGCGAGGGCAAGGCGCGTTCTCATGCCGTGGGAATACTTGCTTACCTTGTCGCCGTCGCGGCCGGTGAGGCCGACCCATTCGACGATCTGGGTGATGCGTTCGGGCGGGGTGGGCGCGGTGTAGTGGCTGAGGATTTCGAGGTTTTTTCGGCCGCTGAGGTAGTCGTAAAAAACGGGGGTCTCGAAGATGGCACCGACGCGGTGAAGGGCTTTGGCGCGGTCGCGGGTAATGTCATGGCCGCAGATGCGGAGTTCGCCGGTGGTGGGCCAGACCTGGCCGAGCATCATGCCGATGGTGGTGCTTTTGCCCGCGCCGTTGTGGCCGAGGAGGCCGAAGATTTCGCCGCGCGCGACGGAGAGGTCGAGGTCGCGGACAGCCCACCGCTCGCCGAATTGCTTGCTCAGGCCGCGGATGTGAATCACCGGGTGCCTCCAACTTCGAGGAGCTTGTTGATGTGGCCGTCGGCGTAGAGAAAGTTCACTTCCTTGCCGGATCCCCGGTCCTTGTGGAAGTTTTCCTTGTCGTAGAAGACGGGGATTTGGTGGGGGTTGAAGGCCATGAGCATGACGATGGGGCGGTCGGCGTCCTGACCGTTGAGGAGGGAGTTCCACGCGTAGCTGGTGCCGGTCTGCTGAAAGATGTCGAGGCGGTCAGAGGGGCAGCGCCAGACGTTGGAGTTGCCGCCGGTGTAGCTCAGCAGGACCCGCTCGGGGGACTTCAGCGGCACGGCGTTGGTTGGGGGGATGGAGTTGGTGCCCAGCAACGCGTCGCGCATGAAGGGCAGGCGGTTGTTGTTTTCGGAGACGTAGAGTTGGAGGCCGATGCCAAGCTGACGGAGGTTGCTGAGGCAGACGGTGCCGCGGCCGGCTTCCTTGGCTTTGCTCATCACGGGCAGCAGCAGCCCGGCGAGCACGCCGATGATGGCGATGACGACGAGTAGTTCGATGAGCGTAAAAGCTGCACCGGGCTGGACAGTTGATTTTCGATCGCCTTGGGCCGCCATGACTACCTCCCCGGCCGCATCAGCCGGCCGCTTTCCATTGAACGCTGGATTTCCTCCAGCAGCGGCGCCAGTTCGGCCTTGGTCTGCGCGGAGCTTTGCGAGTAAAACGCGCCCAAGCCGGCGGCGGCGGCGCGTTGCTGCAATTCCGGGCTGAGGGGTTGCGGGGCTTCCTTGCCCTGCCATTGGCCGGCGTTGCGCGGGTCGTTGCGGGCGTCGCGCAGGCGTTTGAGGCTTTCCTGCACGGCCTTTTGGCGCTTTTCCGGCGGGAGTTGCTCGAAGGCGGTGAGCATCTGCGTAACGCCGGTGGGCATGGTGCTCTCGATGAGGTCGCCCTTTTCCTGGTCGCTCATGGTCTTGAACCACTTTTCCCACTCGCGATCCATGCGCGTGGTGCGGCGCTCGTCGGCAGGGAGCTGGTTCATGTAGTCGGCGAGTTTCTTGAGGGCTTTGGCGCGGTCCTTTTCGTTGAGCTTGGAAAGGTCCGTGTCAGCCAGATACGCGCGGACTTTTTCGCCGGTGACCTTGGCGTTCTTGGCGATGACAAAGCCGGCCATGGCCACCGCCCAAACGGCCAGCAGCACACCGGCGGCGATGGCGATGGGCTTGTGGCGAGGATTCATGATGCCGGCAAAATAGCGGAAAGCCCCCCCACCGCCAAGTTTGTTTCGTGTGCATCGCGCCCTCTACGACCCACTGGAACCCGCAAAAAACCTTTTATTTACGGTGTTTTTCTCTTGCGCAGCCTTGGTGCGAAGTCTTCCATAAGCCCAAGTCGCAAGACGAATCACCAAGCTAGCAACACTCAACACAACAGACACACCATGGCCAAAGCCCTCTCCAAGTCACAAATCGCCGCCGAAGTGGCCGCCAAAGCCGAGATCTCCAAGAAGCAGGCCGCCGGCATCCTTGAGCACCTCGCCGAGCTCGCCTACAAGAACGCGAAGAACAGCTTCACCCTGCCCGGCATCGGCAAGCTCGTCCTCGTGAACCGCAAGGCCCGCATCGGCCGCAACCCGGCCACCGGCGCGCAGATCAACATCCCCGCCAAGAAGGTCGTGAAGTTCCGCGTGGCCAAGGCCGCGAAGGACGCGATCCTCGGCGCGAAGAAGTAATTTCGCCTCCGGGCACCACCAAAGCCTCCCTGCGCAAGCGGGGAGGCTTTTTTATTTTCAGACGAACGGGGGCTCCGGCCAGAGATGGATCACTTCGCCGCCAGCGCCTTCTCGATGGCTTTCACCAGCGCGTCATCGTCCGGCTCTGTGCCGGTGTCGAAACGGGCGGCCAGCTTGCCGTCGCGGCCGATGAGGAACTTGGCGAAGTTCCAGGTCACCGGGCCGGGCAGCGGAGAGCCCTTGCCCGTAAGCGCGGCAAACAGCGGATGCTGCTCCGGGCCCTCGGCGATGCGAACCTTCTCAAACATGGGGAAGGTCACCTTGTAGTTGGCGGAGCAGAACTGCTTGATCTCGGCCGCCGTGCCGGGCTCCTGGCCGCCAAAGTCGTTGCAGGGAAATCCCATGACCACGAGGCCGCGTGGCCCGTATTTCTCGTGCAATGCCTGGAGGCCACCGTATTGGGGCGTCGCCCCGCACTGCGAGGCCACATTGACGATGAGCATCACTTTACCGGCATGGGCCTTGAGCGAGGTGGCTTGGCCGGCGATGTCCTTGAGCGGAATCTCCGCCAGCGGCTTGGACTGGGCTAGAGCGAACTGTGTGAGCGAGGCGAGCAGAATGAGGCTGGCAAGTTTCATGGCCGAAGTGTAGCGCAGGATGCCCACTAGGCAAACCACACCCCACCAGCCTGTTAAGGTTGGGTGTCCTTAAGACCGGCAGATTGGCGAACCCAACCTCCGCCTCAACCTGATGACTTTGGAAGCCATAAAGGCAACCGGGCGGAAGGACGGCCTTACAAACTGCCGTAAAACTGCTCGACCACGCGTTTGAAGTCGTTGGCCTCCACTTTGACGATCCCCAGTTCGCGCTTGGCGTTTTCGACGGCGTCGCTGGCGTGCGCGGCATTGACCATGATGTTCGACCCGAACTCGCGGCGGATGGATCCGGGCGGGGCCTTGGCGGGGTCGGTAGGGCCCAGCACGTCGCGAATCTTGGCGACGGCGTTCGGGCCTTCATACACCAGTGCGATGCATTTTTCAGTGCCAGGCTCGGCGAGCTTGTCTTTCGGGCACTCGCTCTCCGAGCGGCCGGACATGAAGCGGACAATGTTGTCGAACTGGTTGTCGCCAAACACCGGGCCGAGCACCTCACCGAGCTGCGCTTCGGCCTCGGGAGGAATGGCAAAGCCGATGGTGGGATCCTTTTCGAGTGCGGCCTTGGCCTTCGCCGCGATGACTGCCTTGAGCTTGGTGCGCAGGAATTCCTTCACCGGACCGTAGAATTCCATGGCCTGCGCGGTGCTCATGTGCAGCACGCGGATGCCCACGATGTAGAGGCCCGTGCGAGAGAAGAAATCGATGACGTTACCAGGCCGGCCGGTGGCGAAGCGGAAGTTGTCCGGCTTGATGAGCACCAGCGTGCGTTCAACCGCCGCGCCGGGAGGATGCTCCACGCAATCTTCCAGGATGCCGCCGTCGGCGTCCGAGTAACGGGCCCACAGCTTGAGTTTCAACGCGGCTTCCTCCGCCGTGGGTGCGGCCAGCACCGCGGGCTCGAAGTAGCGGACCTGGTCATTTTCATCCAGGACATAGTCGCCAAAGGTGTCCCGGATGCTCTCCCCGCTCCGGCTGGTGTGGCTGATGTTGCCCACCACGGAGCGGATCTTGCGGACCGCGTCGTCGCCGCGGAAAAGCAGCATCATCGAGCGGCGCCGGCGCCCGGTTTTCGGGTCAGGGCCCAGCTCATGGACGATGTAGTCATGAATGAGTTGCTGAACCTTCCGGTCCTGGGGATCGGCGGAGGAGATGATGACCTTGGAATAGTCCTCCACGAGCTGCGGGCCCGCACCAAACATGCGGGCGGCAACGAGTTCCAGACCGGTCCGGCTGATGAGCCGCGCCAGTATCCCGCCTGTGCGGGACTTGGCGAGGGTATAGGGCGTGACGATGACGTAGGCGAGTTGTTGGGCCATGAATTGGTTTCCTGAGAGGGCTTACGGAGCAGGGGGAGCTGCCGGAGTGGCGGCAGCCTTGCCACCGAGAATCTTGAACATGACCGTGGAACAGGTCGGGCAACGGCCCTTGATGGCCTTGCGCCCGTTCTTCATCGTCTCCTCAACGGCTTCGGTGATTTCCTTCTTCGCCTTGCATTTGACGCAGTAACCTTCGGCCATGGACAGTTTCCACAGGGCCACGACGGGTGGCACTGCAGTTATGTGCGAAGCCTACGGGCCGTCCAAATGGAGCGCAACGCGGAAATCTGCCCCCAAGTAGGCGCGAAATTCACCTTCAATAATCCCTCACCGCGCCGTCCTGATAGGTCGGGTGCGGCCACTTAAACTGACGCTTGGGGTCGGCGTTCACTTTCGCGAACTGCGTCTCGTCCACCTCCACGCCCAAGCCCACGCCGGTCGGCGGGAGGGCGTTGCCATCCTGGTTGATTGCAAAGCTCGGTCGCGCGACGCCGGCGGGCATGAGGTGGCCGTCGAGGTAGGCCTCGTGAATCAGGAAGAGCGGCGTGGCGAAAGTCGCGTGCAGGCTGGCGCTAAGTCCCAGTTCCGAGCAGGTGCAGTGGGGTGCCAGGGGCACGGAATAGGTCTCCGCCAGTGCGGCGATCTTCCGCATCTGCGAGATGCCGCCGGTGTGCCCGCAGTCCGGCTGGAGGATGTCAATGCACCGCTCCTGCAAATACGGGATCATGCCCCAGATGGTGCGGTCCCGCTCGCCGGTGGCCAGCGGGACGCGGATGGCCTGCTTCAGGCGTTTGAAAACCTCGATGTTGCCGGGCACGGCCGGTTCCTCGATGAACAGCACGTCGAAAGGCTGAATGGCGTTCGCGAACTGGATGAGCATCGGTGGCGGCACCGCGCAGTGGGCGTCGAACATCACCGCGCCGTCCGGGCCGACGCGCGCCCGGGAGTCCCGCACGCGCTTCACGAGTTCCTCCACGTCCTTGGGCCCGCCGCTGAAGGGGTGCGGCCCGCCGGTGCCGGTCTTTTGCGCCTTGGGCGTCGGGTAGAGGCGGACGTAGTCGCGCACCGGTCCACCGAGCAGGCGGTAGACGGGCACACCCCAGAGCTTGCCGGTGATGTCCCACAGGGCGCAGTCAATAGCCGAGAGCACATGCGTGAGGAACGAGCCGCCGCGGATGTTGCGATGCGCGCGGTAAACCTTCTGCCAGAGATGCTCGATGCGCGTGGGGTTCTCGCCGTTGAGCAGCTCGAACAGGGAAGTGGCTAGGACGCACGCGACGTTGGGGTCCAGTCCGGTGACCTCACCCCAGCCGAAGATCCCGTGGTTGGTCTCAACCTTAAGGTAAGCCTTCGTGCCCACGCGGAACGGCTTGAGCGCGGAGATTTTGATGCTGCTCGTGCGGTCGGCGACGTTCGCGGCCGGGTTGTCCGCCCCGACAGCGTCGTTAAGCAAAGCAAGACCGGCGGCCAGCGCACTGCCGGTGATCAGGTCACGGCGGGGGAGGTTGGGGTTCATCGGCAGGTTTGGACGCGGTCGGCCTGGGTCGCTTCAAGTGCAAGCAGGTCGCCCGCAAAACACGCGAAACGATGCGAAAGACAGGAAAGGTGAGACGGCTCCGTTATCGAGTTTGTATTCGCATGTTTCGCGTGTTTCGGGTGTTTCGCGGGCCAGCTTGGTCACTTCGCCCGCGCGCCTTCGCCCGAGCCAGTCCCGCGTTCGCGCCAAGCAAAGCGCTCCTGCGTGCTTTCCTTATTTCCCTCGACCACGTTCGCGATGAGTTCCCCGAGCACGGGCGCGAACTTGAACGCGTGCCCGCTGTCGCCCGCTGCGACGACGAGGCCCGGGCGTAGTGGGTGGTGGTCGAGCCAGAAGTTGCCGTCGAAGGTGTCGCAGTAAAGGCAAAGCCGCGTGCCGATGAGCGGCGCGTCAGCGAGCGCGGGGAAAGTGTCGCGCAGGAAGGCGCGGAAGCGCGGCTCGTCATCGGGCGAGACTGCGCGCGGTTCGTCCGGGTGGACGCGCCGACCGGGACCGTGGTTCGCCACTTTCAACGTCCCGTCCGCGAGTGCGGGAAAGCCATACCAGCCCGTGCGCCCGATGTCCGCCGCCCACACGGGAAAGCGCGGCGCCTGCCATTCCGCCGGGTTCGCGACGCGGAAGTGCAGCACGGGCTGGCCGGTGGCCCACATCACGTCGCCTAACTCCGGCAGCAACGCCGGCGTCCAAGCTCCGGTGGCGAGCAGCGTGAGATCGGCGCGGAATTCGCGTCCGTCTTTCGCCCGCACGCCGATGACGCGCGAGCCGCTCTCCAGCAACCGGTCGAAGGCGCAGTTTTCGACCAACTGCACGCCTTCGACTCGCGCCATTCCCGCCAGCCAAGCAACAGTCTTGCCGCTCTCAGCCCAGCCGCCCGTCGGATTGAGGTAGCCATCGGGATACTGCTCCGCCGCCCACGCGGGGAAGCGCCGCGCGATGGCCGCGGAGTCGAGCCGTTGCAACTTTTCTCCCTGCGCCGTGAGCAGTTTGAAACTGTCATGCTCAAAACCGCCCGGTCGCATGGCCTGGCGCGAGAGGACAAGGAAGCCGTCGTGGTGAAACAGCGGCTGGCCGGACTGAGCATTCCACTCAGCCCACCGCACGAGCGACCGCCGGCCCAGTTCGGTCCACAGCTCGTCCGCCCCGTAATCCATCCGCACCACCTTGCTGATGTCCGTGGACGCCGCCGTGGGCGTGGGCACCGGGCCAGGATCAACCACCGTCACACCCCAACCGCGTGCGCGCAGCTCCCGTGCAGCGGCCAGGCCGAAGACGCCCGCACCAACGATCACGATGGACTGGGTTGCTGTCATGCCGACGTGCCGCTAGTCTCAGGCCAATCGCCACGGCGGTTCAAGCCACTTCACCCAGCCATGAAAACCCTCCTCAGCCTCTTCCTCGTCACACTGCTGCACCAATCGGCACACGCACAGTTCAACCTGCTCGACGAGTTGAAGAAAAAGGCCGCCGCGACCAACTCGTTACCGTCGCTCGGCACGCTGACCGAGGACCAGACCGCGAAAGCGCTCAAAGAGGCCCTGGCCAAAGGCGCCGAGCGCGCTGTGAAGCAACTCGGCACCAACGGCGGCTTCCTCACGAACCTGAACGTGAAAATCCCCATGCCCGCCAGCCTGCAAAAGGTCGAGCAGACGCTGCGCACGCTGAAACAGGACGCGCTGGCCGACGCATTTGTCACCACGATGAACCGCGCCGCCGAGCAGGCCGTGCCCGTGGCCGCGACGGTCTTCGGCGACGCCATCCGGCAGATGACCGTTGCGGACGCGAAAGCCATCCTCACCGGCCCGAACGATGCCGCGACGCAATACTTCCGCCGCACCAGCACCAACGCGCTGCACGCCCAGTTCCTCCCCATCGTGAAAAAGGCCACGGACGCCGCCGGCGTGACCGCCGCCTACAAGGCCATGCTGGCGAAGGCCGGCCCGACTGCCGGACTGGTGCAGGGCTTCGGTGCCGCCTTCGGCAAGAACCTCGGCCTCGATGCCGCGACGCTTGATGTGGACGCCTACGTGACCGGCAAGGCCATGGACGGCTTGTTCAAAGTCGTGGCCGAAGAGGAGAAGCGCATCCGCGAAAACCCGGCGGCTCGCACGACGGATTTGCTCAAACAGGTCTTCGGGGCGGTGAAGAAATAGCGCCGCGCAACCGGTTCACGCACCGACGCGCTTCTTGATTTCCTTCAACTGCGCGGCCTCGGGCTTGGCGGTGTAGAACTTGTCCAGCGGGTAGCAGCCGGAGATGAGGCCGTTGCGCGGGGCAGTGGTGCAATCGCTGAACGTGCGGCAGATGAAGCGCTTCTCGATTTCACCCTTCGCCGCCGCGTCGGCGAGCATCGCCGGGTAACTCAAGACCGCGCGGCCCATTCCAATCACGTCCGTCCAGCCGTGGCGGAGCAGGGATTGCGAGACGTGCGGCAGGAATTCCTGCAGGTAGCTCAGGCCAGAACCGACCAGCACCGGCGTTTTGAGCTGGGCGTTTTGCGTTTTGAGTTGGGCGAGGTGCGCTTTGATTTTCCGCACCACCTGCACCTGCCGTTCCACGTCAATGAGCGGGTCATACGCGGGCTGGTAACCGTCGCTGGGCGGATAGGCGGCGGGGCGCTGGAGGTGCGGCGTAAGGCCGGGGCGGGGGGCGGTGGTGTTGAGAATCTTCACTCCGAGCTGCGCGCACAGCTCGGCGAACTGGAACGTCTCCGTCAGGTCAATCTGCGTCGGGTCGGCCTGGTTCACGCCAAAGCCGTAGCGATACGGCAGGCACTTGCTGAAATCCTCGGGGATGCCGGGGCCGAGCTTGCCCGGCAGGGACAGCGCGGGGTCAGGGCGATGCGGCACCTTGTCGAAGCAGCTCAGGCGCACGGCGAAATCAATCGGGTTCCCGCTGGCCCGAATGCCCGCGACAATCTCCCGCAGGATGCGCGTGCGGTTCTCGAAGCTGCCACCGAACTTGCCCGGCCGCGTGTGTGCACCGAGGAATTCGTGCAGCAGGTAGCCGTGGCAATGCTTGAGGTCCACGAAGTCCGCGCCCACGTCCCGAGCGAGCTTGGCCGCGCGGATGTAGTCTTGGATGAGCTGCTCGATCTCCGCGTCCGTGAAGACCTGTGCGTCGCTCGTGACCTTGAACTTCGGGTCGAGCACCGGATGCCGGAAGGCGACGCGCGGCTCGTAGGTGGTCTTCCCGTTCGGTTTGCAGAAGCGGCCCGAGTGCGTGAGCTGGAAGCCGATAACGAGGTCGTCCGTGGTGCCATAGCGTTCGGCGTGCGCTTGCTTCAAAATCCCGACCAGCTCCGCGAGGCCGGCCTTGTTCTGCTCGATGATGATGAGCTGGTTCGGGTTCGCGCGGCCGTCGGGGCGCACGGCCATGGCTTCCGCGCCGCAAATCATCTTCGCACCGCTCTCACCGAAGCGCTGCCAGCGCCGGCGCATTTCCTCCGTCACGCCGCCGGTCGTGGTGCCATCCCAGCCTTCCATCGGGTGCAGCGCGATGCGGTTGCCGACGCGCTTGCCATTGACGGTGAGGCCCGGCACCGGCTCGGCGAGCGGGGAGTTGCCGCTGGCGATGCTGGCTTCACACGGCAGGTCAATACCCAGCCCAACGCAGTGCGCGCGGAATTCGGCGACGGTCTTGAGCGACGGGATGCGGGTGAGTTTGAAGGGTTCAGGCATGGGTGTTGGTTAAGTTACAGTCCAGCGTGCTACGCCACGTGGAGGCGGGGAACCGGCCGTCGCGGAAGTTGCAGTAGATGCTTGCTGAAGGCGGGGGCGGGTCGTTGCGGCACCAAGAGCGCGCACCGATGCCCACGTAACCGGCTGGTTTCGCTGCGGAAAGGTGCAGCGCAGTGGCAAAAGGAAGGCCGAGGAATCGGCCGGTGGCGTTCATGGCGACGGGCGCTGCCGTAGAGCGCCCGCCGCAGGTTATGCCAGCCGCGCAGCCGGGAAACAAGCCGGGAGACAGACGCTCAATTCGCGACCAACACCGCGCGGTAGAAGCGTCGCGGGTGGCTGGGTGAGGCGGAGTCGCCGAAAACGTTGGTCCGCCCGATGGTCCGCAACGAGCCGAGGCTCTGCCAGTTGGGGTTGGCCAGGTTCGTGGCGACCTGGACCTGGTATTGGCGGAATGGCTCGCCCGTGAGCAGCAGGTGGCGGTGCCCTTCACCGGGAACCGTGGTGACCGTCAAGCTCGGTCGGGCGGGGGTGCCCGCCGTAACGAGCTTGAAGGCTGTCTCAGCCCCGTAGGCACCGGCCACCAGCGGCGGATAGACGGCCGCGTTGAGGTGGACACCTTTCACGAAGGTAATGCTCACGTCATACGTCGAGCCGGCGGCAAAGGTGTTCGCCGGGATGTTCACGGATGTGGCCGTGCCGGTGAGGACGCCCGGCTCGCCGATGCCGGGCGTGCGGAAGATGTCGAGGAAGGTGTCGTTGCCCAGCCGCTCGCTGATCTCCACGAGGATGGAATCGCTGGCCGTGCCGTTGGTGAAGGGGTTCCAGTTCAACTGGAAGCTGTTGCTGGAGTTGACCGACTGTGCGGCGGTGAAATTGGCGATGACTGGCGGGGCGGGATACAGGTTGCCGGTCAGCGGCACAGTCACATGGTTCGTGCCGTTGTGGACGGTGCGCAGGCTGAAGCTGTGATTCCCGTTCGGATAAACCGCATCCAGCTGCGCCTGCGAGGTTAGGGCCTGCGACTCGAACTGGAACGCGTCGCCGCGCCCGCCGTTGAATGGCACCTCGGCGAAGATGGTGCCGTTGATGTCACTGGAGATATTGGTAACGGTCACGTGGCCGCTTAACTGGATGTTGACCCCGTAGGTGTGGGTGTTGGTGGTCAACGGAACCACGTCGGTCGCCGCCGCGTTGGTCTGCACGAAGTTCGCAGCCTTGTAGACCAGGAGCTGGAGCACATCCGGCACGCCGGTGGCATTCGTCGCGACGGTCTTAAACGAGCCGGTGATGTCCGCTGGCAGCGGGTTGCCGGCGAGGTCGCGGAAATTGCTCTGGCCAGATGGATTCAGTGTCCAGGTGACGGTGGCACTCGTCGGGAGCAGTCCGTTGTAAGTGCAAAAGAGCGTCAGGCCATTCGTCGCCCAGTCGTAGCGGAAATTCGCGGCGTTCACGCCGCCGCCCCAGGCAATTGAGACACCGGGCTGCATCGGCTCGCTAAAGGTGAAGGCGATGCCTGAGTGCGTCTGAATGCCGCCCTGAAAATTCTGGGGCGTGGTCTGGACCAGCAGCGGCGGGGTGGTGTCAGTCGGACCGCCCGGAGGTTGGATGGTAAGAGCATACGCGCGGCTGGTCAGGTTGTTGACGTCCACGGTGAAATTGAATGTGCCGGTGGCCGTGGGAGTGCCCGTCAAGCGACCATCCATGGAAAGGGTCAGCCCTTGAGGTAACGCACCGGATGTCACCGACCAAAAATAGGGCAGGAAGCCGCCTACGGCTTGGAGCTGACGGTTGTAGGCCACGCCGCTGGTCCCAGCCGGAAGCGGGCTGGCGGTCACGATGGCCAGCGAGGTGTTGGTGGTCGCCGTGAGCACGATGTTCGTGTTGCCGTTAAGGTCGAAACTGAACTCGTAGGCGTCGATGTAATTCCGCGCGCCCAGCCCGCTGGTGCCGATGAACCAGCCGGCTGCGGTGAAGGCCGGGAGGGAGAAATTACCGGAGCCATCCGTGAACGCAGGGCCAACATTGTAGGTGTTGGTGCCCACCGTCACCGAGGCGAAAACCTGGACGTTGGTCAAGGCGTTGCCCAGCGTATCGCGCAACACGCCGTTGAGCTGAGCGTTGCGCTGGCGAACCACGAAGACGTAATTGGAAATACTCGGCCCATTTGTGAATTGCAGCGAAGGGCCCACCACGTTGAGCTGCTCCGCAGTCTGATTGTCCAACCCCGCGAACCACGGGCCCGCAACCAACCCAAACGTGAAGTATCCGGCGCCGTCAGCCCGAGCCCGGGTATACCAACCTTGGGGATACTGGTTGGCATAGAGCTCGGCTCCGCCAAGCGGACTATTGCCCTGATCGACCACCCGACCATGGAAGTAGGTGTCAACCGTGCGCAGCGAGACGTTCCGTTGCAGCGCCTGATTGGCTCCGGGACTGGCGTTGAAGTTCAGCCCCAGGAACCCGCGTGCCACCAGCCCGTCCGTGTCAGCTGAGCCAAACCAGCTGCCGCCGAAGACACCCAGCACGTAATTGCCCGAGCTGTCGCTGTAGCCGATGGCCTCATGGCTGAAACTGCCGTCCTCCGCATGCACCTCGATGTTGGAAACGCCCGCCCCGAGCTCGTTGGTCACCGTGCCATAGATCAGTGCGTTCACGCGGGGGGCGGTGAAATTGACATTCGCCACGCTGCCGGTGCTGGTCAGGACCATCACCCCACGGTGCGGCGCGGTGTAACCGTTGCGCGCGAGCGACCACGTGGAGACCTCGACCTCCCATTGGCTGCTGGTGGAACTGAG
The DNA here is from genome assembly GCA_964591495.1 of uncultured Klebsiella sp. Lineage (GTDB taxonomy): Bacteria > Verrucomicrobiota > Verrucomicrobiia > Limisphaerales > SXTU01 > SXTU01. The sequence continues at coordinate 7,272 of CAZQEW010000070.1, read as the reverse complement.
CGTGTAGTCGCCGTTCGCATCGGAAAATGTCAGGGCGAAAAGCCCGTTCGTGGAATTTGCCTCAATGAACGCGCCACCCACGCCGTTGCCCACGTCGTCCACGATTCGGCCGTTGATGGTGCGCGTGGTAGCTGTCGTGCCCAATGAGATGCCGTTGGTTGTGCCGCCGGTCGGAAAAGAGACGAGCGCCGGATTCGAAAAGTCCGTGACGAACGTGACACCGCTGGTGCCGCAACGCGCCGCACTGAGCAGATAAGTGCCGGGCGGCGCGAGAAGGCTGAAGCTACCGCTCGCGTCTGTCATTACTCCTGAGAGTAGCTTCTGCTCGCCGGCAGCCTCGATCAGCAACACGGTGCAGTAAGTGGCCCCGCTGACGGAGCCCGAGATGTTGATGGGCTGCGCATGAACCCGATCAGTGACGGTGAGGGCTGCGGTTGCGGCCGGGAATGCGCTGGTGGGGCTGGTCACACGCCATACGAACTTGCCCTTGAAGTGGTCCGACTGATCGGTGCGGGCATACGACACGTTCATCGTCATCTGGCCGTTGGCGGTCTGATCATCATCGCCCGGGGCGTTGCTGTTGCGGATGCCGCCAAACGTCGGCACCTGACCGTCCGTCACGGTGAACCGCCGGATAAGCGGCTCGTTCGCGGCCACGGCGCCATCGCCATCGAAGTCCATGAACAGCTCCACCGTGGCGGTCGCGCCGTTGGGCACGCCCGTGATGGTGAGGGCAACATTGCCAGCGTAATCGGTCGCGATGCTCGTAGGATTGACCGCAAGGCTGGCCGCCAGCACTGCGCCAGACAGGACGAACCAAGTCGACAGGAACCACAATGCGCGTAGTAGGGAAGAGGATTTCATAAGCCGTATCCATTGGTCGCGGACGGTATCGATAGACTCGATACCTGCCCGGGGCTTGAAGGTTCCTACGCCAACCCCGCGCCATCCGCAAGCCCCCATTTGGCTCCATCCAACCTGTTCGATATCGATAACGCATTAGCAACTGGGTTCCCGAGCGACTCATCAGGCGGACCGGCCTTCGCGCATTTGCGATGGCGTCGCCTGATGCGCGGGACGCGAAAGCTCAGCGATACTTCAGTTCGGCGGCGAGATGCCGCGCGGGATCGGAGCTACCCGGGGCCTTCAGCGCGCAGCGCGCTGAGCGGGCTTCTCTTCGAGGCGGTAGAGCGCCGTGTCGGTGCGCAGGAACAGCGCCCGGTCGGCCACGGCCAGAGAGGCGAAGATTTTGCCGGGGAGCTGGTTCTTCTCCAGCACTTCGAACTTCGTGCCGGGCTTGAGCACGGTGGTGAGCCCTTCGCGGTTGTGAATGTAGATTTTCCCATCGGCGAAGGTCGGCGAGGAGCTGTAGTTGCCGCCAAGCCGCTCGCGGTAATGCTCCTTGCCGGTCTTTGCATCCACGCAGGTGAGCAGCCCGCCGGCGTCGGTCAGGAAGTAGAGTTCATCGCCGACGAGCAGCGGCGAGGGCATGGTGGGTGCGCCTTTTTCGTAGCGCCAGGCAATCTCAGGCTTGTCGAGCCCCTGATACTTGAGCGCGAGAATCTGGGCCTTCATGAAGCCGGTGCTCATGAAAATCATCCCGTGTCCGACGACCGGACGGGGCGTCAGCGAGAAGCCGAGCAGCCCATACTTGACCCGCCACAGTTCCCGGCCTTGCTCGTCGTAGCCGTAAATCCAGTCGGAAGCCGGTGAAACGATTTGCTCCTTGCCGTTGATCGCGAGGATGAGGGGCGTGCCGTAGGATTTCTTGAGCTGCGGGTTCTTGTTCATCTCCCCAGACCGCATCGTCTTCCACGCGAGCTTGCCGGTGCGTTTGTCGAGCGCGGCGATGAACTGCTGATCACTGCCGTCGAGGTGGAAGACCATGAGGTCTTTCCAGATCACCGGCGTGCTGCCGGGACCATTCTCGTGCATCACCACGAGGTCGGTGTTGGTCCACAGCACCTTGCCCGTGCGGGTGTCGAGGCAGGCGTTGCCCAGTGCGCCGAAGTGGCAATAGAGCTTCCCATCTTCAATGACCGGCGTGCCGGAGGCGTAGCTGTTGAGCGAGTGAACCCACTGCGGCTCGCGCAGGGAGAGGAGCAGGATGTTTTGCGTGAGCTTGCCGGTGTCGCGGTCCACACACAGCGCGCGCAGTTCAACCTTCTCCAAGACCGTCAGCGCCTGGTCGCCGGTGTTCGCCTTGAGGCGGCGCTCCATATCCTCCTTTTTCGCAGGCGTCTCGATGGCCGTAGTCAGCCAGATGCTCTTTCCCTCGATGACCGGCGATGACCATGCGCGGCCGGGCAGCTCGGCTTTCCACGTGACATTCCTGGTCTCACTCCAAGCGGTGGGAAGGCCCTTGCCCGGCGCGTGCCCCTGGCCCGCAGGACCGCGCCATTCCGGCCACTCGGCCGCGGCAAGGAGTTGGAGAGCGGGCAGGGCGAAACAGGCGAGCGCGGTGCGGATGTTCATGCGTATGACGAGCGGTAGAAAGACGGACCGCGGCCGAATGTCAATTCAAGCGTGTTCCAGAATCCCTCGTTGACCCAATCAAATCTTGCCCCCGTGCCGGCCGACGCGTTTCATCGCCGCATGACTACCAACCTTCGCTTACTGCTCGCCGCGCTGATCGCATGCGCCGCGCCGCCCTGTTCCATCGCGGCCGCTCCAGTCCCAATCAAGCTCTGGCCCAAGGAAGTGCCCGGCGAAAAGGCCCCCATCGGCGAGGAGAAGGACACCTCCACCGAGAAGAGCAACAAGGTCGCGGGCAAGCACGTCATCCGGCTCGGCAACGTCTCGCAGCCCACCATCACCGTCTATCGCCCGGCGAAGGACAAGGACACCGGCGCGGCGGTCATCGTCTGTCCTGGCGGCGGCTACAACATTCTCGCCTACGACCTCGAAGGCTCGGAGATTTGCGAGTGGTTGAACTCCCTCGGCGTCACCGGCGTGCTGCTCAAGTATCGCGTGCCCAAGCGCCCCGGGCTGGAGAAGCACACGGCGGCGTTGCAGGACGCGCAACGGGCGGTCGGCCTGGTGCGCTCGCGCGCAGCCGAGTGGGGCCTTGACCCGCAACGCATCGGCATTCTGGGCTTTTCGGCCGGCGGCCATCTGGCGGCAACCGCTTGCAATAACTACGAAAAGCGCTCCTACGAGCCGGTGGACGAGGCGGACAAGGCAAGCTGCCGGCCGGACTTCGCCGTGCTGATTTACCCCGCCTACCTCACGGTGAAGGAACAGGGCGACAAGGTTGCCTCCGAACTGCCCGTTACGGCCAACACCCCGCAGACCTTCCTTGTGATGACGCAGGACGACGGCGTGCGCGTGGAGTCGGCGCTCTTTTACTACCTGGCCCTCAAGCAGGCGAAGGTCCCCGCCGAACTGCACCTCTACCCGACCGGCGGCCACGGCTACGGCCTGCGCCCGAGCGAGCATGGCGTCACCACTTGGCCGCTGCGCGCGGCCGAGTGGATGAAGACGCGCGGGCTGCTGAAGGCAAAGTAACCAACCGACGCTGACCATGCACTTCCGCCCCCTCGGCAAGACCGGTCTCAATCTCTCCGTCGTCAGCTACGGCGCCGCTTCGATGGGCAACGAATACGGCAATGCGGCGGACGAATCCCGCAGCATCCGCTCGCTGCACGTCGCGCTGGATGGTGGGGTGAACTTCATCGACACCTCGCCTTACTACGGCCGGACGCTGGCGGAGAAAGTCTTGGGCCGCGCCTTCAAGGAGATTCCCCGCGACCGCTACATCCTCGGCACCAAGTGCGGGCGCTACGACGTGGCGGGCTTTGACTTCAGCTACGACCGCATCCTCCGCAGCGTGGACGAAAGCCTCCAGCGCATGGGCGTGGACCACATCGACATCATGCAGTGCCATGACATCGAGTTCGACGACATGCAACGCGTCGTGGACGAAGCATTGCCCGCGCTGCGCAAGGCGCGTGAGCAAGGCAAAATCCGTTTCATCGGCGTCACCGGTTTTCCGCTGAACATCTTCCGCTACATCCTCGACCGCACGGAGCTGGACTGCATGTTGAGCTACTGCCACTACTCGCTGAACAACACCTCACTGCTCGGGCTCATCCCGTATCTGAAGGCCAAGGGCGTGGGCATTATGAGCGCGTCGCCCTTCAGCGAACGGCTGCTCACGCGCCAGCCGTTGCCACCGTGGCATCACGCGCCGGACGCGCTCAAGGCGCAGTGTCGGAAGGCCGTCGAGTTCTGCGACGCGCGCGGCGTGGACATCGCGAAGCTGGCCTTCCAGTTCACGCTGCAAAATCCCGACATCACCACGAGCGTCCCCGGCACCGCCAACCCCGACAACATGGCCGCGATGCTGCGCTGGCTGCACGAACCCGTGGACCATGAACTCATCGCCGAGGTGATGCGGCTGCTGGAGCCGACGAAGAACGTGCTGTGGCGCGTGGGCCGGCAGGAGAACAGCGCGGATTGGGATGCGGGGCTATGAGCGGATTGAGCAACATCCGAGACGCAGCGATGCAGGCCGGGCTGAAGTTTCTGCTCATTGGCGGGAACGCCATCATTGCCTACGGCGTGCAGCGCGAGACGGCCGATTTGGACCTGCTGGTGTGCCGCGATGACTTGGCTCGCTGGCGCGACCTGTTACTCGGACGCGGCTACACGGTCTTTCACGATGGCGGGAATTTCATCCAGTTCGCGCCGCCCAGTGAAGGGGCGTGGCCGACGGACCTGATGATTGTGAACGGCGAGACCTTCGCAAAAATGGAATCGTCCGGCCGGCCATTCACTCTCTGGAATCAGGAGTGGCGAATTCCGTCGCCGGCGCACATGGTGGCGTTGAAGCTCCATGCTCTCGTGCATGGTCCAAAGCATCGGCACCTGCGCGACTTTCTGGACGTGGTCGAAATCATCAGGGCGCAGCGGCTGGACCCCAACGGGCCGGAGCTGCGCGAAGTCTTTGCCAAACATGGAAATCCTCGACTTCATCGAAGCGTATTACTCGCCTGCGAAGCGGACGGTCTCTGAGCCGCATCAGCCGTCCGCGCTGCCGCCGCACTTGGACTTTGAACTGCCGGACTGGAACGGGCAGGTCGATCGGCGCACGCCGGTCTCGGCGGAAGCACTGATTCGGCGCTCCGAAGAACTGCTCCCACTGCACAACCGGTCAGCCGGCTCCGCCGAGAAGCGGCTGCGGAACAAGTGCGCCGTGGAATTCGTGATGTAATGAGCATGGCTTTGCCCGCCCGAACCGTGATTCACGCCCATCGCCCGTGCCGGCGGTTTCCAACCGCCGTCCAGCAGCTCCGAAATTTCAGCGCGTTTTGCCTTGCTGGTCACGCGCGACGGCTATTGCAAATCGGCAGCGCGGCGGCGTCCTTCGCCTTCCTCCTGGCCACCTCGTTACCCGGCGAAGTGCCCGACCCGCAGCTCCGCACGGACCACCCGTGGTATCCGGGCGAGCTGGCGCTCTCGACGTTCGAGCGGCTCTTCGCCACGCAGGCCGAGCAGTATCGGCGCGCGACGGGCAAGGCCCCGGTCACGGACGAGGACCGCGCGCTGGCCTCGTGGTTTTTCCGCAACACGCACTACGCGCACGGCGAGGAAGGCGCGCACGATTGGTGGGGAGAGGGTTTTCAGAAGGGCAGCGACCTGCGCAACCGCGAGTATTGGACCGGCCTCTTCGCACACGGGTTCGGCCTATGCGGCACGACGCATTCGCAGTGGTCGGCGGAGATGGAATTCCTCCTCGGCCACGGGCGCGGGCGCGGTGTGGGAGCGGCAGGCCACAACGCGTTTGAAGTCTGGCTCACCGGCGGCGCTTACGGGTCGGGCAAGTGGGCGCTGCTCGACCACGACCTTTCCACGATCATCTTCGACACTGGCGGGGCAGCGTTGCTGGGCCTCGCGGATGTGCAGCGCGACTGGAAGCAGCTCACCGACCGCAAGTTCGCGCCCGACCGGCAGCGCGGCTGGCTCGTGTGCGGCCTGCATCCCGGCGACGGCGCTTCCTACGCGAGCTACAACGTCGCCGAGTATCTGCCGGGCTACGCCGGCCCGCCACCGATGCTGCGCGTGCGACGCGGCGAAACGCTG
>CAZQEW010000070.1:0-1178 GCA_964591495.1 uncultured Klebsiella sp. | reverse complement strand
TAGGAGAACAGGGACGCGCAGGAGGAGCTCGTGCGGCGCTACTTCGCGCCCGGCTTGGCGGATGGCAAAACCTTCGCCTTCTGTGGCCGCAACTACAACGCCGCCGGCATCCCCGGGCCCGAGCGCGCGCAGACGTGGGTGAACCAGCCGGAGAAAATGCACGGCTCGAAGGACGGCACCCCGTTCAAGGCTGGCCAGGCGCGCTACGGCAACGCGGTTTCAACGTATCGCCCGGACTTCAGCAACGGCGACTACCGCGAGGGCGTCGTGGACGAAGGCCCGGCCCACGTCACCTTCGGCTTCCGCACACCCTACGTCATCGGCGCGACGCCGCCGAACAACTCAGCATGGGGCATTTACAAGGACGGCGGCCGCAACGGTCTCGTGCTGCGCGGCAGCGCGGCCGCGAGGGTGAGCGTCTCGGTGGACGACGGCGGGACATGGAAGGACGCGGGCGACTTCCGCGACGGCCTCGACCTCACGGACTTCGTGAAAGGCCGGCAGAACTATCAGCTCCGCTTGCACGCGTCGGCGAAGGCGCTGGCAAACTCCGGCCTCGTCATCACCACCGTCTGCCAGCTCAACCCCGCGATGCTCCCGCGCCTGCACGACGACGGCGCGCAAGTCACCTTCGCCGCGTCAGGCCGGGGTGTCGTCTCCGCCGGGCCGACAAAGCCCGAGGCGCAAACGCACGTCGTGGCCGGCGCGTTCGACTCGCCGACGGTCACGCTCGCGCTGCGCGTCCCGCCGGGCAGCGTGCCCCGGCAGGTCTTCGCCGCCGCGCACACGGCCACGGGCAACCCACCGCGTCCCGAACTGAAAAGCCACATCGAGTTCTCCACCGACGGCGGCAAATCGTGGCGGCCCGTGGTGAAGGACTGGCAAATCCCGCGGCGTGGCGATGAGCCGAAAGACTTTTGGTCGCAGAGCTTTTCCCACGGCTCCACGGAACTGCCCGGCGACAAGTTCGACACCGTGCAAGTGCGCTTCCGCAACGACGGCGGCAAGCGCTACCTTCGCACCGAAGCGCACCTCGTCCACGAGTCGGCCCAGCTCGACGCGACGAAGGTGACGTTCAACTGGACCGACGCGAGCGGCCCACACACGGCGTCGCGCGGGGTGGGCAAGTCGGACTCGTGGAAGCTGCCAACCGGCAAGAACGTGCAGACGCGGTGGGT
>CAZQEW010000069.1:0-23491 GCA_964591495.1 uncultured Klebsiella sp. | reverse complement strand
CCAGCCAGCCCGACCCCGACAAGGCCCCCGCCCGCTTCCCGCAGTTCGACACGAACAACGACGGCTTCCTCAGCCGAGAGGAGTTCGTCACCTCGGGCGGAAAGAACAAGTGAAGGCCAAAGCCCCGAAACTTACGGAGTCAATTCCTGAGCCGACGCTCATCGGCTACTTTGCCAAGCTCACCATGAAGCGGCCCGACTGGCTGATGGCACTCCAGGTGGATGAGATTTGCAGTGTCAGCGACTGTATGTCCCACGGCGACTGGGATTGGATTAATGAGTGGCGGCATAACGAAATGTGGGTTTTCAACAGCCCCGCACTGGCCTTAAGCGTCGTGCCCAAGGAGTCGCGTGAGCTGTGTGATGTGTATGCCTACCGGCTCTTTCCGGTCCGTTTTTTCAAGGGCACTCGCCAGCCGTTTGTCACTCCGACAGTTAGCCCCGTTCAGCTCCACAGTGATTTCGAAAAGCTCGGCTATGACTTGGTTTCGCGTGAGACCGAGACGGAGTTCGGACACTCCCCGCTTTCGTGCAACCACCTTGCAGCCGAAGTCACCACCAACCGCTTCTGCCTGCTGAACACCGCCGAGGAAGCCTTCACCCTCGCGCCCACCTTGCAAGTCCCCGGCCAGCCGATGCGCGGCGAGCCAGGCCCCTACCACATCGTTGAGGTTTGGCGGCAGCGCGTGTCGCCGCCAACGAGTTGAACCTTGAACCCGCGCGCCCGCGCGGCACACTGCCACCGTCCGCCATGCCCCCACCGCTGCCAGCCGATCCGAAGCGCCCCGCCGTCCGGCTGACCAATGTCACCAAGACCTTCGGCCCGCACACTGCCGTCAATCATCTCTCGCTCGAAGTCCCGCGCGGCTGCACCTACGGCTTCATCGGCCCCAACGGCTCCGGCAAGACCACCACCATCCGCACCATCCTGCACATCTTCCACCCGGACTCCGGCGAGGTGGAGGTGCTCGGCGAGCGCAGCACACGTGCCGCGAACGACCGCATCGGCTACCTGCCCGAGGAACGCGGACTCTACAAGAAAATGACCGTCCGCCGAGTGCTGGCGTATTACGCCGCGCTCAAGGGCATGGACCGCGCAGATGCCGCCAGTGAGATTCAAAGGTGGCTCGCGAAAATGGGCCTGACCGAGTGGGCCGACAAGAAAGTCGAAGCGCTCTCCAAGGGCATGGCGCAGAAAATCCAGTTCATCGCCGCCGTCATCGCCCGGCCCGAGCTGCTCATCCTCGACGAACCATTCTCCGGCCTCGATCCGGTGAACCTTGAAGTCCTTCGCGCCGCCATCCTCGAACTCCGCGCAGCGGGCACCACCATCATCTTCAGCACGCATGACATGGCGATGGCCGAGACGATGTGCGACTTCATCTTCATGATTTACCGGGGCAACAAGGTGCTCGACGGCACGCTCGCGGATATCCAGCGCAGCTACGGCGAGGACACCATCCGCCTGAGCTGCGCGGGCGGCGCGGAACTGCTGCGCAGCCTGCCCGGTGTGGAACTGGTGCGCGACCTCGGCCAGTCGCAGGAGCTTCGGCTTGCCGATGCACAAGCCCTTCTCCGCGACCTCGCCGCACGCACGACGGTCCGCCACTTCGAGGTCTGCAAGCCCTCGCTGCACGACATCTTCATCCGCATCGCGAAACCGGACTTGCAGGAGATGCAGGTGCCCAAGACGACGGGAGGAGGTTCATGAACAAAGTCTGGCGCGTCGCCGCCACCGAGTATCTCAACGCCGTCCGCAGCAAGGCCTTCATCATCGGCGTGCTGGCGGTGCCGGTCATCATGGCCGTGTCCATCGGCGCGCAGTTTTACGCGCAGAAGAAAACCGACGTCACGCCGCGCCGCTTCGCCGTGCTGGACCGCTCCGGGCAGCTCTACGCGCCGCTCGCGGCCAAGGCCAAGGCGCGCAACGACGCGATTCGCGCCGGTGGCCAGTCCGTGGCCGTGCCGCTCAAAGGCCAGTCGCTCAAGGTGGACTTGCCGCCGCAGGCCGAGTTCGTGCCGGAAGAGTTCAAGTTCAGCGGCGACGACTTGAAAGCCGCCGAGCTGCAACTCTCCGAGCGCGTGCGGCGCAAGGAATTGTTCGCCTTCGTCATCGTTGGCCCGAACGTCCTCGACACGCGCGCGACCAACGGCACGGACGTGCTCTACCACACCCAGACGCCGACGTATCAGGATCTGCCCGCGTGGATTGAGAGCACGTTGAGCGCGGAGGTGCGGGAGCGGCGTTTCACGGCAGCCGGTGTGGACTCGCGGCAGGTGCGCGAGCTATCGCGCGGCGTGCCGTTGCAGCGGCTGGGCCTGGCGGAGCGGAAAACCACCGGTGAAGTGGTGCAGGCCAAGCGCGAGAATCGCATCGCCACGATGCTCGTGCCCGTGGGCGGGATGGTGCTGCTCTACCTCGTGGTGATGACCAGCGCGCCTGCGCTGCTGAACACGGTGCTCGAAGAAAAGATGCAGAAAATCGCCGAAGTTCTGCTGGCCAGCGTGGCGCCGTTCCAGCTCATGCTGGGCAAGCTGCTGGGCACGGTGCTGGTGTCGCTGACGTTGTCGGCGCTTTACATGGGGAGCCTCATGTGGGGGCTGTGGCAGTTCGGACATCTGGGCAACGTGCCGGGCCACCTCTTCGCGTGGTTCTTCGTGTTTCAGGTCCTTGCGTTGCTGATGTATGGCTCGGTGTTCCTGGCCATCGGCGCGGCGTGCAACGAAATCCGCGACGCGCAGAGCCTGATGTTCCCGGTGATGATGGTGGTGATGGTGCCCTACCTGATGTTCATCCCGGTGCTGCAATCGCCCGCGAGCCCGTTCTCGCGCGGCGTGTCGCTCTTCCCGCCGGCGACGCCGATGTTGATGTTTCTCCGCATCGCGATTCCTCCCGGCCCCGCGTGGTGGGAAGTGGCGCTGGGGTTGGTGCTGACGGTGGCGTTCATGCTCGGCTGCGTGTGGGCGAGCGCGAAGATCTTCCGCATCGGCATCCTTTCGCAGGGCCAGGCGCCGAGCATCCCAAAGATGATCCGGTGGGTGTTCTCGAAGTGAGGCTGAGGCGGGGCCTAGCCGCACACAGCACTCAAGGCGCCTCGGCTGGACGGTTCACCAGCGCGGCGAACGCGCGGCGCTCGGTCCAGAGCAGGAACAGAGCAGCCACGGTGATGAACCCGTGCGCCGGTCCCCAGCCGCCCTTCACCACGAACGCATGGAAGCACAGGATGTTGATGACGATGGGGCCGAGGATGAGCAGCCCGAGATTGCGCGTCCTGGGCACGATGACCAGCGCACCGCCGATGATTTCGCACACCTTCACGAAAGCCATGTAGCCGGTGGGGCCAAACGCGGCCATGAACTTGCCCGGCAGCGAGTCCTCCGGCGGCCCGGGCGGCATGGTGCCGAAGAAAAAGAAGAAGCCTCCGAAGAGAAACATGACGCCGAACAATCCGGCGACGATGTGGGTGGCGATTTTCATGCGGCGTAGTGATAGCCGCAACGTAGCGGTGCGTAAAGGCCGGCCGTGGATGCTCAGTCTGCGTTCCTCGCCGCGTTGCCCAGTTCAGCGAGAAACACGGCCAGGGGCTTTTCCTCGGCGCGTTCCGCCTTGCAGCCGGCCGCGACGCACATCGGCGGCGGAGCATTGACCAATTGCTTCAACCGCACGCGGCCGGGAAAGAGCCGCGCCGTGCGTGCGCTGACCAATGCCACGCCCAGTCCAGATTCGACTGCCGCCAGCAGGCTGTCCGCACCGTCGTGTTCACCGGCGATGCGCGGACGAAGGCCCTGCGACTTGAGCCAGCCTTTGATCACTTCCCAATATTCGGGGTAGTCGCGCCGGCCATAGATCAGCAGCGGCTCGCGGACCAGCTCGGCGGGTTTCACCCGGGCCCGGCCTGCCAAGGCGTGACGACGATTCACCGCGAGCAGCCAGGAAGAGCGGACCAGCGGCGTCCATTTCAGCCCACGCCCTGAGCCCTCCTGCCCGATGGTCAGCGCCACATCGAGTGTGTCGTTCTCCAGCCCCGCGCGCATCTCGGTGGTCGAGAGGTCAAACAGCTCGATGCGCGCGCCGGGATGCACCTGGGAGAAACTCGCCACCGCCGCCGACAACAGGCCGCTGGCCAGCGACGGCGCATAGCCCACGCGTAGCCGCACGCCCTGGCCCGTGGCGCGAACGCTCTCCAGCACCTGGTCCGCGTGGCGCAACAGCTCGCGTGACTCGCGCAGCAGCACTTCGCCGGCGGGTGTGAGCCGGATGGAATGGGCCGCGCGTTCGAGCAGGCACTGGCCAATTTCCTCTTCAAGCGCCTTGATTTGCCGGCTCAACGCGGGCTGGGTGAGGAAGATCCTCTGCGCCGCGCGGCTGATGTTGCCCGTCTCGGCCACCGCCACGAAGTAACGCAACTGGCGCAGTTCCATGCGCGCAGCATAACGGGAGGGCAGGCTCAGGCCAACAACATGGCATTGGCCGGCGGTGCGGGTAGCGCGCACTCTGCGGCCATGAAAGCGACCACGAATACCTTGACCATTCGCAGGGCGGACGAGCGCGGCCACGCGGACCACGGCTGGCTTGATTCGCATCACAGCTTCTCCTTCGCCGATTACTACGACCCGGCACACATGGGCTTTCGCTCATTGCGCGTCATCAACGACGACCGCATCGCGCCGGGCATGGGCTTCGGCACGCATCCGCACCGCGACATGGAAATCTTCAGCTACGTGCTGGAAGGTGCGTTGGAGCACAAGGACAGCCTGGGCAACGGCCGGGTGCTGCGGCCCGGCCAAATCCAGCTCATGAGCGCCGGGCAGGGTGTGACGCACAGCGAGTTCAATCCGAGTGCCACCGAGCCGATGCGCCTGCTGCAAATCTGGATTCATCCCCGCCAGCGCGGACTGACGCCAAGCTACACCGAGTGGCACCCGCAGCGGGGGAACGCGGACGAGCCCAAGGTGCTGGTCATCTCACCCGACGGCCGCGACGGCTCGGCGACGATCCATCAGGATGCGGAGGTGTATCGGCTCCGGCTCAAGCCCGGCCAGAGAGTGTCGCACGAACTCCGGCCGGGGCGCGGTGCGTGGCTGCAAATCGCCACGGGCAGGGCCACCTTAAACGGCGTCGCGCTCGAAACCGGTGACGGCGCTAGCAGCGAGGCGTCGGGGACGTTGACCCTGACGGCCACGGAGCCGACTGAGGCGCTGTTGTTTGACCTCGCCTGAAGGCACCATCGGCAAACTGTCTCAACTCACAACGCACTCGTATTGCCTTTCAACCAAACCAAAAAGCCAAAAGCACCATGACGAAAATCCTTGTTCTCTACTACTCGACCTATGGCCACGTTGAAACCCTCGCCCACGCCGTTGCCGAAGGCGCACGCGCGGTGGACGGGGTCGAGGTGACGCTCAAGCGCGTCCCGGAAACCATGCCGCCGGACGTCGCCAAACAATACGGCGCAAAGCTGGATCAGGCCGCGCTGGTCGCCAGCCCAAAGGAGTTGGGTGACTACGATGCGATCCTGTTCGGCACGCCCACGCGCTTTGGCAACATGGCCGCGCAGATGAGGAACTTCCTGGATCAGACCGGCAGCCTCTGGGTGAAGGGCGCGCTTGTGGGCAAGGTGGGTAGCGTATTTACCAGCACGGGCACGGGTGGCGGCAACGAAAGCACGATCATCAGCTTCGTCACCACGCTGATGCACCACGGCATGGTCTATGCCGGCCTGCCCTACGCCTGCGCTGAACTCGCGGACATCACCGAGGTAAAGGGCGGCTCACCGTGGGGCGCGGCGACGATTGCGGGTGCCGATGGCTCGCGTCAGCCGAGCGCAAAGGAGCTTGCCCAGGCGCGCTTCCAAGGCCGGCACGTCGCCGCCCTCGCGAAGAAGCTCGCTGCCTGAGCCCGACGCCTGCTTCAGCCGGGCAATTGCCGCTTCACTACGGCCATGCTCGCGGCGAATTTGGCCATCACAAGTTCGCGCGCCTTCGCCGCCTTCGCCTTCGCCGCCGCCGGGTCTTTCGCCATCGCCAGCACGGCGGGGACGAGCTTCTTCACCTCGTCCTCCTGGTCGAAGTCGAAGAGCCAGTCGCCCAGGCCGATGTCGCGCCACATGAAGCCCTTCGTCGTCTGCTCGGCCCAGCGGCAGACGATGGCCGGGATGCCGTTGCCCACGCACATGATGGGCGAGTGCATTTCGTTGCCGAACAGCCCCGCGCTGCGCGTGTAAACCGAGATGGCCTCACCGGTGAGCCAGTAGTTGGGCCGCCAGACCGCGCGTGGCTTCACGTCGGCGGGCAGCGGGTCGTAGAGCAGCTCCTTACCCACGGCCATCTGCGTCTGGTCCTCGGGGCAGATGAGCACCTTGAGCTTCGTCTGCCGCAGCACCTCGACGATGGCCCGCCGGTGCGGCGCGTGGTCGTGCTCCTTCAAGGCCTCGTTGCGCGCGTGCTTCACGGGGTCCATTGCGCGCTCCTTGTGGATGGTCCAGTAAGGCGTGAAGCGCAGGCGCGGGACGCAGCAGAGGAACTGGCCGTCCTCCAGCCCGTTCGCCTTGAGAAACGTCGTCGCCTTCGCGTCATCGCGCAAGTCCGTGGCAAACGCTCCGTCCGGCCCATACTCCATCAACGGGCTTGTGCAACCGCGCTGCTTCGCGAACTCCAGCGATTTCGAGTCGCGGAAATAAACAAACTTCGCGCCGCTCAACACTTCGACCGTTGCCGCGATGCTCTTGTCCGACGTGGGCGAAGTGGCCGTGGAACCTTGCAGCGGTAGCGTGATGCCATAAATGCCGTAAGGCTTGCCCGTCTCCTTCGCCCAGCGCGCCACGTCGTTCTGCGCCACAAGCGACGGCCCCGAGCCGTGCAGCAGGAAGTCGCACTCCGCGAACGCGGTCTTCAGCGCCTCGGCCCCTTTTACGATTTTCAGCTTCGGAAACCGCGCCATCAGCATCTCCTCGACGCCGTTGTCCACTTTGCTCGGCCACAACCGCACCTCGACACCGGGCAAATGCTTTTCAATGAGTGCCAGCACCCCCGGCGTGTGCGCGATGTCGCCGATGTTCACCGTCTGCCACGACGAGCGCAGCAACAGGCGCGCGGGGCGCTTGTCAGCCGCGCGCACGGAGGCGGCAAGCGCAGTGGTGAGCGAGGTGGCGAGGAAGTGGCGGCGGTTCATGCTGAGAATTGGCTATGGATGACGGAGCGAGGCCAGGCGTTTGAGTTCTCCAGATGTCAGCGCCCGACTAAACACGGCCACGCCACCGATCCATCCGGTGAAACCAACACTCCGCGAACTGTGGATGACGCGACCGATGGTGAAGGGGCCGCCGCTTTGGGCATCCTTCGGCGTGTAGAGGTCATGCGGATACCACCACGGATTGAGGCGCAGGGCGACAAGGTCGCGGGCCACTTCGCGGCCACCGCGCAGGGTGACTTCGATCTTGGTAAAGCGATGTTCGCGCAGCTCGACGCGTTCTTCGGGGGATTCGCGGAGCACTTTCACGCTCAACGGCTCGGCTTCGGGCGGATTGTAGTATTGAGCCTTCGGGAACGCCTCGTCCTCACCGTCCTGCTTGCCGGGCAGCTTGGCGAAGTAGCCCTGCATGTAGGCGTTGTAGGCGTCCTTGATGAGCGTGTCTTTCTTCGGGTTATCGAGCCAGCGATCGCCGGAAACCCCGTTGAGCCAGCCAGTGAGTTCGTGGGTCTGGTGATTGAAGGTCATCGCGAAGCACTGCCAGGACTTGTCGAGCACCTCGGCAGGCGAGTCAGCGGGCACTTCGGGCGAGAGATCGGCGGAGTTGCACTTGTGCAGCGCATACTTGTTCAGGAAGGAACTCGCTCCGTTCTCGGAGACATGGCCGCAGGCGCTGCCTTGTTTGTTCAGACCGGCAAAGAGCGCGTATTGCCGCTGTCCGCGCTCGACCTTCGCGATGGTGGCAGTTTCGTTTTGCTTCAAGTCGGTGCCTTCATGCCAGATCCCAGCCAGCGCATGATTTCCGCTCTCGCGAATGGCCCACACAACCACCGTGACGGATTTGCCCGCGCCTTTGATGTCGAGGGGCGTGTCGTGGAGTCGCGAACGCGGCACAAAGAGAAACGGGCGGAACGTTTTCTCCTCCTCCTTGCGAATGCGAATCGCCTGACCAAACGGTCCACGACCCAGCAGAGGGAAATCCGCATAAGTTGCCGCGCGGCCCTCGCCCCAGAAGTCTTGAATGTAGTTCGCAGCATCCAGCGGGTAATCCGTCGCGGCTCCAGCAGGCACATGCGCCGTGAAGCGATGCGCGCCTCCCGGTTCCCGCTTCACGAAGTCCCAGAAGGCGACACAACCTGGGGTGTTCACGACGGTTGCGATGCGGTCAGGCGCAACGGCCGCTGCCATTGACGGTCCGATGCTGGCAAGCACAGCGGCTACAACACCTAGCAAGATGGGCACACGCGGCGCACTCATGGTGGAGGAAAGGAGCCGAGTCCCAGGTGACTACTTTTTGGAAACTGCCGATGCAGCTCCGGTGCCTTTGAGGCTGAAGTCGTCGTAATGCACATCCACCGGGTTGGTGGTGAGGCTCACGAGTGACTTGGTCGCGTGGCTGATGCCCTCGGATTCGAAGGTGCCAACCGGCTTGCCGTCAATTTGCACGCTCACCTCGGCACCCTTCGTCCGCACGACGAGCGTATGCCAGTCTTGGAGACTCACGGTGGTGGGAATGCGCTTGGCCTTGGTCGCCAGCAGCTTCTTGTCCGCATCGGTGAGCTGGTTGGCTTTCTTGCGTTCGTAGAGGCCGCCGGTGAGGTCGAAGCCGCCGGTTTTGGCATCGGCAAGATTCACGCCGGTTGGGCTGACGCTGACGCTGCAAATGTGGCCCGCGTGCGAGCCCTTGTAATCCTTGTCGTCGAACCAGACGTTGAAACTCTTGGCCTTGTCGCTCGTGAAGCGGAACTTCACGGAGACTTCGAGATCGCGCTCGCCGGGGAACTTGATGTTGTCCACGGCGGAGTGGTCGGAGGTCGGCGCAGTGATGCCGATGAGCACGCCGTCTTTCACGACGCTGCTGCTCTTGTAGTGGCCCCAGCGCGGCCCGAAGCCGTTGCCGGAAAAGTCGTCGGCGAAAATTGTGCGGCTGTAGTAGCCGGCGGGTTCGGCGGGGAATGCGGCGGTGGCAGCGATGAAGACTGCGGTGAGCGGGGCGAAGAATGTTCTCATGGCGCTGGTCATAGCGGGTCGGCGGGCGGTTGGGCAGCGAAAAGCGCGCTCAATACCCCCAGCTTGACCCCGCGCAGGCGAAGTCGAATGATGCCCCCCATGAACAAGCTCCTCTCTGCGCTGGCCGCCGGCCTGTCGCTGGCCACCGCGTCCGCCGCGGACTACACGCTGCACTCGTTCCAGAAAATCCTCGTGACGACGAACTTCCTCTGCGAGGGCGCGGATTTCGCGGACTTCAACAAAGACGGGAAGAAGGACGTGGTCGCCGGGCCGTATCTGTTTCTCGGGCCGGACTTCAAGCAGCGCGTGGAATACACACCGCCCGCCGCCAAGCCCTACGATCCCGCCAAGGGCTATTCGGATTACTTTCTGACCTACACGCACGACTTCAACAGCGACGGCTGGCCCGACATTCTTGTCTATTCTTGGCCGGGCAAGGAAACCGCCTGGTATGAAAACCCCAAGGGCGTCGCTGGCCACTGGCCGCGCCACGTCATTTTCGCGGTGACGGACAACGAATCCCCGCAGCTCGGAGACGTGAACGGCGACGGCAAGCCTGAGTTGATCGTCCACACCGGCGGCCAGCTCGGCTTCGCGGAACTCGACTGGAAAGACCCGACCAAACCCGCGAAGTTCTGGGCCATCTCGCCGACCGATGCGAAAAAGTATTTCCGTTACACGCACGGCTACGGCTACGGCGATGTAAACGGCGACGGCCGCGCGGACATTCTCGACCGCGACGGCTGGTGGGAGCAGCCCAAGGACTACCGCACCGGCGAACAGTGGAAGTTTCACGCCGTGCCCTTCGCGCCTGCCGGCCTGCGCGGCGGCGGTCAGATGCTTGTCTATGACGTGAACGCCGACGGCCTTGCGGATGTCATCACGAGCTGGGACGCGCACGGCTACGGCCTTGCCTGGTATGAAGGGCAACGCGACGGCGGCGCGGTGAAGTTTAAGGAGCACGTCATCATGAACAACAAGCCCGAGCACAACCGCTACGGCATCAAGTTCAGCCAGCTCCACTCGCAGACCCTCGTGGACATGGACGGCGACGGCGTGAAGGACCTGGTGACTGGCAAGCGCTTCTGGGCGCACGGCCCCGCCGGCGATGCGGAACCGAACGCACCCGCGGTGCTCTACTGGTTCAAGCTCCAGCGCAATGCGGACAAGACCGTGGACTTCATCCCGCACTTGATTGATGACAACTCCGGCGTCGGCACCCAAATCACCGCCGGCGACATCAATGGCGACGGCCTCCCTGATGTGGTTTCTGGCAACAAGAAGGGCCTCTCCGTCTTCCTGCACACGGCCAAGAAGGTTTCCAAGGCCGAGTGGGAGAAAGCGCAGCCGCAGCCTGTGGCGAAGTGAGGCTGGCAGTTCGCTGGCCAGTTTAGCGGTGCCTGGCCGATGCCACGGGATCCACTTTGCGCGCCAGCGCGCGATCCACGTTGCGCGGCACAAACGGGCTCACATCCCCGCCCAGCCGGGCGATCTCCTTGACCAGCCGCGAGCTGAGGAAGGTGTAGGTGTCCTTTGGCATCATGAAGATGGTCTCCACGCGCTCGTCGAGCTTGCGGTTCATCAGCGCCATCTGGAACTCGAACTCGAAGTCCGACACCGCCCGCAGCCCGCGGATGACCGCCTGCGCGCCGCAGCCGCGCACGTAGTCCACCAACAACCCATCGAACGCACGCACTTCGACGTTGCGCAGCCGGCGCGTGGCACCTACCACCAGCCGGCACCGCTCCTCCGTCGTAAAGAGCGGATGTTTCTCGGAGTTTTGCGCAACGGCCACAATCACCCGGTCAAACAGCCGGGCGGCCCGATCAATGACGTCGAGATGTCCGTTGGTCAGGGGATCGAAACTGCCGGGATACACGACCGTGCGCACGGCGGTGAACTTCCGGGCCGAGCTCTAAAACCGCAAGGGAATTCCCGAAGCACGACTCGCCCAATGCGCTTTACTTGACGGCGGGCTGACCATAGAAAGACCTGCCCCGGCCAAAGCTGGAGGAATGATGACGCTGATGAGTGACCGAACCATCTACATTGCTGGACATCGCGGCCTCGCAGGCAGCGCACTGGTGCGGCACTACGGCAAATTGCCCGGCTGGCGGATACTGACCCGCACCCACGCAGAACTGGAGTTGCGCGATTTAGCATCAGTCCGGTCGTTTTTCGACCGGGAGCGGCCTTCGCATGTCATCCTGGCCGCTGCGCGCGTTGGCGGCATCAAGGCCAATTCGGAAGCGCAAGTGGAGTTCCTCCTCGACAACCTCCGTATCCAGAACAATGTCATCGAGGCCGCCGCCGACTTCGGCGTAGCCAAACTGCTCTTTCTGGGCAGTTCGTGCGTCTATCCCAAGCTAGCGCCCCAGCCGCTGCGCGAGGATTGTCTGCTCACCAGCGCGCTCGAGCCCTCCAACGAGGGCTATGCGCTGGCCAAGATCGCTGGGCTGAAGCTCTGCGCCTACTACCGCCGCCAATACGGGCGCAACTTCATCAGCGCGATGCCCACGAATCTTTACGGTCCGAATGACAATTTCGACCTCGAAAAATCGCACGTCCTCCCGGCGCTGCTTCGGCGGTTTCACGAGGCCAAGCTCGCGAACGCTCCGGCAGTGACACTGTGGGGCACGGGCAGCCCACGCCGCGAATTCCTGCACGCCGATGACTTCGCCGCGGCGTGTGCGGTGCTTATGGAGCACTACGAGTCTGACGAACTGATCAATGTGGGTGTGGGAGAAGATGTGACCATCCAGGAGCTGGCCCAACTGATTCGAGCTACGGTTTGCTACGCCGGGGAAATCGTCTGGAACACGGCGATGCCCGACGGCACACCGCGCAAATTGCTCGACGTGTCACGCATCCAAGCGCTCGGGTGGAAGGCGCGCATCCCGCTTGGCGAGGGTGTCCGCGACACTTACCAGTGGTATTTGGCCAACCGAGCATCCCAGGCACCAGCCGGAAGAGTTTGACAACTTTTCGTCGCCTGAAAACGGAAGGATTGGTTAGTGTCTTCTCCCGATGACACAACCCGTCACCGCCAAACGCCGGGCCGCACTTGCCGCCCAAATTGAGCAGGCTGTCGCCACCACGCCGGTCTACGACATCCACACGCACCTCTACGACCCCGCCTTTGGCGAGTTGCTGCTGTGGGGCATCGATGATCTGCTGGTTTACCACTATCTCGTCGCGGAGGGATTTCGGCAATTCGACCTGTCCTACGACAAATTCTGGAGCTTGTCCAAGTCCGAGCAGGCCGAAGTGATATGGAAGACCCTCTTCCTTGATCACTCTCCCATCTCAGAGTCGTGCCGCGGTGTGCTCACGACGCTGAACCGCCTTGGCCTTGATGTCAAAAAGCGCGACCTTCCGAAACTGCGAAAGTGGTTCGCGAAGTGGGATGTCGCCGACTACACCACCCACGTGATGGACCGCGCGGGAGTGCGCCGCATCTGCATGACCAACTCGCCGTTCGACGACACGGAGCGGGTGGTTTGGGAGCGTGGGTTCGAGCGGGATTCACGTTTTACTGCTGCACTGCGGATCGATCCTCTCCTGCTGAACTGGCATGAAACAGCAGCGCCCCGGCTGCGGGATTGGGGTTACGACGTGACCCCGCAATTATCCGAGAAGACCGTTGGCGAGGTCCGTCGATTCCTGGCCGACTGGACTCGTCGGATTGAGGCCCAGTATCTGATGGTGTCGCTCCCGCCAGAGTTCACCTACCCCGGCGACAACGCCTGCGCCCGGCTCATGGAGACCGCTGTATTGCCTCACTGCCGCGAGTTCGGGCTGCCTTTCGCGATGATGCCCGGCGTCAAGCGGGGGGTGAACCCGTTGCTCAAGCTGGCAGGTGACGGCGTGGGGCTTTGCGATACCAAATCCTTCGAGAGCCTGATTGCCGCGCATCCGGACAACCAGTTTCTGATCACCGCATTAGCCCGGGAGAACCAGTATTCACTCTGCGTCGCAGCGCGCAAATTCCGCAACCTGCACCTTTTCGGCTGCTGGTGGTTTACCAACATTCCCTATCTCATCGAGGAAATGACCCGCTTGCGGCTTGAGCTGGTTGGCCTCTCGATCACCCCGCAACACTCAGATGCGCGCGTGCTGGACCAGATCCTCTACAAATGGGACCACTCCAGACGCATCATTGCCCGCGTCCTAACGGACAAGTATGCGGACCTTGCCGCCACTGGCTGGGAACCGACCCGGGCTGAAATTGAGCGCGACGTGCAGGATCTCTTTGGCGGGGCCTTCGATCGGTTCTGCGGCCGGCAAGCTGCCCGCGTCGCGGGCACTCCGAGGCCGCTGGCAACCAAGCGCGTCAAACGCCGCGCCTAAACCACGCGGGTTAGGCGCCCTGTCATGCGCGCATGCGTCATCTTCAACCCCACGGCCAGGGGGGACAAGGCGCGCCACTTCCGGCATCACGTTGACGAACTCGGTCCCGGCGTCGCCCTCAAACCCACGCAAGCCCCTGGCGACGCACAACGCCTGGCTTGGGAGGCGGTGCGCGACGGCTATGACACGATCGTCGCGGCCGGCGGTGATGGGACGGTGAACGAGGTCTTGAACGGCCTGGCGGACGCCCCGGAGGGGTTTCTGCGCGCGCGGCTCGCAGTCTTGCCTTTGGGAACGGTGAACGTCTTTGCTCGGGAGTTGGGCCTGCCACTGAACCTGGCGGGCGCATGGCGGGTATTGTTGAACAACCAAGAGCGTCGGGTAGATGTCGCTTTCGCCAGCCACTCGGCACCGGAACTGAAACTCCGCCGTTATTTCGTCCAGCTTGCCGGTGCCGGCTTGGATGCTCGGGCCATCAGCCTGGTAGATTGGGGACTAAAGAAGCGCTTCGGACCGCTCGCCTACGTCCTCGCCGGGGCAAAGGCGATGCGTCGGCCGCATCCTGAAATTACCGTCGAAGCCGGCGATCAGTCCGTATCCGGCGAACTGGTGCTGGTGGGCAACGGGCGGTTTTATGGAGGCAGTCTGGCCGTGTTTCCGGAAGCGAAGCTGGACGATGGACTGCTGGACATCTGCGTTTTTCCGCGGGTCTCGTGGGCCATGATAGCTCGCTGCGCGCTGGGATACTTTAGTCAGGCTTTTGGCATGCCAAGGGGCGTGCGGAGGTTGCGCGCCGCGCGGGCCAGTCTCACCTCGTCCGCGCCGGTCCAGTTCGAAGTAGAGGGGGATCTCTGTGGGGTTCTGCCCGTAAGTATGGGCGTCCTGCCAGGGGCGCTGCGTGTGCTGGTGCCGCGCTGACTACTTCCCGGTTGGCTTCCGCAAAAAGTGCACCGACGGGCCGGTCCAGTTGAAGAGGGAGTAGCCTTTTGCCGCAAGCAGCTTGAACTCAGCTGAGGCCATCAAATCTTCCAAAGAACGCACGTGCGACTCGAGAATCACCACGCGCGGTTGGTAGCGGTCGAAGTCGAGGGAACTCAGCACCGCCAGTTCATGCCCCTCAACGTCAATGCTGAGGGCGTCAATTTGGCGGCCACGAAACTCGGAGTCGTCCAGTATCTCGGTCAAAGGCCGCGCCTGCACGATGCGCTCGGTCAGTTTAACGCCCCGCGATGCGAGCTTCTTGGCCGTCGCCAAATCCGCAGTCTGGGTCAGTGACCATGGCCCGGGACTGAACACGCGGATTTCGCCGGGCTGATCGGATACGCAGCAGGCAAGGCTGACATCGCGCGGACGCCGGAGGCGAAAAGCGGCGATTTTCAGCTCATCAATATCGAGATTCAACCCCCGCCAGCCCCGCCGGTAGAGCTTAAACGTATTGTTGTTTTTTACGGGATGGAAGCAGCCGACATCCACGTAAAAGCCTGGCTTTGCCAAGTTCAACACGCGGTCCAACACGATGTCCTCACCATATTGCGACCAGTAGCGGCGCCAGGAATGGGTGAGGAATACTTTGCGGATCAGGTAAAGCCAGCGGAACGGCGCGAAGTTAAGCAGGCGTTCAGTGAGCGAGGGCGACATGGTGGCGGCGTTCGGCGGGGGATTGGGCGGGGCTATGGCCGGCGTGTCAAGACGACAATCCGTCTCGGGGCCGGCGGGCTCGCCACAAACTAAAAAGGCAGGCAATTAGCCTGCCTTGAATGGACTATCTGAAGGGCCTTTTAGGCCTTCTCGCCCTTTGAGCCCTTGCCCTTACGCTCTGGCTTGGCCTCGGCCACGGGAGCGGCATCAGCGGCCGCCCCACGCTTACCGCGCTTTTCGGTCACGGGACCAGCCGGAGCCGCAGCCGCTTCGGGAGCCGGCAGCGGGTTGCTGCTGTTGATGACCACCTTGAGCGTGGTCCGCACCTCGGCATGCAGGCGCATCTCAACCTCGTGCTCACCAAGTCCCTTGATTGGTTTCTCAATGTGGATCTTACGCTTGTCGAGGGCGACATCGAACTGCTTCTTCAGTTCATCGGCAATCGTGCCATTGGTGATGCTGCCGAAGAGCTTGCCGTCGTCGCCGGTCTTCACCGCGATGATCAGCGTCATCTTGCCGAGGCTCTTGGCGAGCTCGGTCATGGCATTCAGCTCGTGTGCCTCGCGTTCGGCGCGGCGCTTGCGGAGCGCCTCAAGCCGCTTCTTGTTGCCCTCCGTGGGCATGATGGCGAGACGATGCGGCAGCAAAAAATTGCGGGCGTAGCCGGCGGCGACCTTTACTTGGTCGGATTCCGCGCCGAGACCGACGATGGGGTGGGTGAGAATGACTTCGACTTTGGCCATAAATCTGATGTGTGTTCTGGTTATTGGTTTCGGACTGCACTGCCGTCAGAAGGGCACGTCATCGCCTTGCGGCGGCTCATCCGTGCCGGGATCAGACGGCGGGGTGTTGGCGGCGGGACGGGCTGGACGCGCGGCGGGCGCGGCAGAAGGCGCCCCACCCTCGCGGTTTCCACCATCCAAAAAGGAGAAAGCTTCCAAGACGACGCCCAAGCGGCTGCGCTTTTGACCCGTTTGCTTATCGTCCCATTGGTCAAGCTTCAAGCGGCCCTCGATCAGGACGGGACGCCCTTTGCGAAGATACTGCCCGATGACTTCGGCCTGTTTACCAAAGGCATCAATGTCAACAAAGGTGACCTCCTCGCGCTTCTGCCCATCTTCACCAGTCCAGTTGCGGTTGATGGCGAGACCAAACTTGGCAATAGCCGTTCCTTTGGGGGTGTAGCGCAATTCGGGATCGCGCGTCAGGTTCCCGGCGAGGATGACTTTGTTGAAGTTGGCCATGCGCGTCGGCGGTTGGCGTTACTTCTTGTCGGCAGCGGGAGCCGGGGCATCAGTGAAAACCACACGGAACACATCACCGCTGAGGGCAAACTTGGCACGCAGGGGGGCGATGGCGGCAGGAGCGGCCTCGAAGATCACGTTCACATAGAAGCCGGAGGAGTGCTTCTTGTCAGCGATGCGCGCAAAGGGGCGCTTGTCCATTTTCTGGACGGTTTCAATCTTGCCGCCGGCAGCACCGATTTCCGACCGCACCTTTTCGATGATGTCGGTCACACCTTCTTCCTTGCCGACGGTGTTCAGGATGAACAGGCCTTCGTAACGTTTCACAGTTTGTCTTTCTGCTGGGGCTGGCATTTTACCGGCCCGTTATACTGACTCATTGCCTTTTGGATGCCGGCACCGAGCCAGCACTCCGTTTGAGCACTCGCTTGCGCAAGCACCTGCGCGAAGAGTTCTTTCTCTTCCACGCCAAATTTGCCGAGCACATGCCCGGTGATCTCGCGCACTGCCGGATCGCGTCTTCCGATGCCGATCCGCAACCGCGGATACTCGCGAGTGGCGAGATGCTGCTCCACGGACTCCAGTCCGTGATGCCCGCCGCAGCTACCGCCCGGCCGCAGCCGGATTTCCCCCAGGGGCAAATCCGCATCGTCGACGGCTACCAGCACTTGTCCCGGCGGGACGCGATAATAACCACTGACGGCAGCGACTGCTTCGCCGCTTAAATTCATGAACGTCTGCGGCTGCACCAGCAGCACGCGGCGTCCGTCTTGCTCGGCCTTGGCAAGGCGAGCCTGAAACCTGCGTTCCAGCTCCCACTTGCTCCGCCACCGTTCGGCCAACTGCTCGACTAGCAAAAAGCCCGCGTTGTGGCGTGTCTGGGCATACTCCGCGCCCGGATTGCCCAACCCCACGACGAGATACAGATTCTCCATGCGCGGGGACGGGCATCACGCCCGAATCTACTTCTTCTTCTCGGCAGGCTTCTTTTCGTCTGCCTTCTTGTCGCCTTCCTTGGCAGGGGCCGCACCTTCCTTGCCCTCTTCTTTCTTCTCTTTGATCATTTCGGGCTGGGCGGCAGCATCGGCAGCTGCGGCAGTCGCCGCGGCTTCCTGAGCTTCCGTCACAGGGGCGGCAACGGCGAGGACGGTAAGTTCCTTATGGCCGAGGATTTCACAGCCCGCGGGCGGCTGAATGTCCCCCAAGTGGATGGCCTTGCCGATCTCCAAGGAGGTGACATCGACCGTGATAACCTCAGGCAGGTCCTTCGGCAGGGCCCGGACCTTGAGGCGGAACATCACGTGCTCAAGCACGCCTCCGCCGGTCTTGACGCCCACGGCCTCGCCGGTGGATTCGACCGGAACCTGAATCGTAACTTTCTCGTCTGCCGCCACCTCATGGAAGTCGACATGGAGAATGTGGCCGGAAACGGGATGGTGCTGGATCTCCTGCACCAGGGCGAGGCGTTGCGGCCGTTGATCGCCCTTGACGCTAAGATCCACCAGAATGTTCTCACTGGCATGATGCGCGATGGCATCACCAAACGCGCGGGAGTTAAGCTCGAGGCTTTGGGGGGGAGCTAGGCGACCGTAAATGACCGCCGGAATGAGACCGGTGGAACGGAGCTTCTTGACGGCGGAGCGCTTGACCGCAGAGCGCGGCTGCGCATTCATGGCAACAGATTTCATGTCAATTCTACTTCGGAACGGCGGGCTGATTCATTCAGCTCGTCCGTCCGCCCTTAAATTCAAAGAGTGAGGTCACCGACGAATTGCTGTGAATTCGTTTGATGGCTTCGCCCAGCAAACCCGCCACGGACAGTGTCTTAATCGGCACCCTGTCCAGGGCAGGGCGAAGGACGGTATCAGTCGTTATAAGTTCGTCAATCTTTGAATTTCGCAGGCGGTCTATGCCCATCGGATTTAGGATGGCGTGCGACACGCAGGCATAGATTTTCTTGGCCCCCTTGCGCTTCAGCAGCTTGGCGGCAGCCGTGAGGGTGCCGGCGGTTTCGGTCAAGTCGTCCACGAGCAAAATATTTCGCCCCCGGATTTCACCGATAACCGCCATCGACTCGACCTCGGTCGCGCTCTTGCGCCGCTTGGCCACGATGGCCAACCCGCCGCCGAGCACTTCGGAATAGGCGTGGGCCATCTTCAATCCGCCCACGTCCGGGCTGACCACGACGAGGTCAGGCAGGTTGAGCGACTTGAGGTAGTCATACATCACTGGCGCGGCGTAGAGATGGTCCACCGGGATGTCGAAGAAGCCCTGAATCTGCTGCGCGTGCAGATCCATCGTGAGCAGGCGGTTCGCACCGGCGGCGACGATGAGGTTGGCGACGAGCTTGGCGGTGATGGGCACGCGCGGCTGGTCCTTGCGATCCTGGCGCGCGTAGCCGTAAAAGGGCATCACTGCGGTGATCCGCTTGGCGCTGGCCCGGCGCAGCGCGTCAATCATGATGAACATCTCCATCAGATTGTGGTTGGTCGGCGGGCTGGTGGACTGGACAACAAATACATCCTCGCCGCGCACGTTCTCGTCGATCTTCACGAACGTCTCGCCGTCGGGAAAGGCGTCCACCGTGCACGCGCCTAGCGGCATGTTGATGGAGTCGCAGATCGCCTGCGCGAGGGGCCGGTTGGAAGTGCCGCTGAAGATTTTCACTGGTGCGCGTCGCCGGTTTCGGTTTGGTGGAACAAAAAGCCGTCCTGCTGGCGGCTGAAATGTGCGCGGACTGTAACAACGACCTCACACGTGGCAAGCCGGAAGCCGCCGCATGTCTGGTTCACCGCAGCTGTCCGCGTAACCAGCCGGGCCGATCCGTGGTGATGCCATCGGCCCCGGCGGCGACCAGTTTCCGCGCGATCTCGGGGTCGTTCACCGTCCACACGTAGAACTTCAGTCCGGCCGCGTGCGTTTGATTTACAAACGCAGCATCCAAAGGTCCTTTGTAACTGAGGTTGATGCCATCCAGCCCGGCAGACTTGGCCTTTTGAATCAATTCTGCGGCGGTCGGCGACCACGCCCCGGTCGACTTGTCCTGCTTGAAGCTGGAGAGATAAAGCACGGGAATCTTCGGGAAGAGCCGCTTCGCCCCGGCACACACGTCGTGCTTGAAGCTGATGATAACCAACTGCCCGTCGGGCTTGCCGGCGGCCTTCAGGTCACGCGCGAGTTCGGGCAGGATCTCCACCCCGGCCTTGATCTCGATGACCAGCCGCTTGCCGGCGGGGATGGCGGCCAGCGCCTCCGCCAACGTGGGCAATTTCTCGCCCCGCCACTTGGCGTCTTTCCAGATGCCTGCGTCCAGAGTGCGCAACTCGTCCAAGGTGCTCTCGGCCACCTTTTTCAGCACGCCGGTGGTGCGCTTGGTGTCGGCGTCGTGGAGGCACACTATCTTGCCGTCCTTGGTCAGCCAGATGTCCAGCTCCACAGCGTCCGCGCCCTGTTCCCAGCCAAGCTTGAAGGCGGCCAGGGTGTTCTCGGGGGCGTCATGCGAAGCGCCGCGGTGCCCGATGATGTCCACGGCGGAAGTGTGCGCCACCAGACCGAGCAGAAGCAAAAGCAAAGCGGGTGTTTTCATGCTGATTAACCCGGCCAAAGTAATGGGAACCCTCCACAACGGCGAGCCTTCTTTGACCGGCTGCACGCGTCACTTGAGATGCGCGCGGAACAGGCCGTAAGCCTTCTCCCGCATCGCGTCGGGGAAGTCATGGTCGCAGTCGGGATGCTCGACCATCAGGTTACCCGGCTTGCCGTGCAGCTTGTAAATCTGCGCCGCCGCCGCCGCCACGCGGTCCACGCTGTCCCACTTGAAGTTCGAATCCTTGAGCGGTGCGTTGATGAAGCATACGCGCGGCGCGAGCGCGCCTACCATCTCGTGGAAGTCGAACGGAATCTCCTCCAGCCGGCCACGATAGCCCGCCAACTTGAGCATGTAGCGCGTCTGGCACCAGCCCTTCTCCGGCTCCCAGACCTTCGGGTTGCCGCCGTAGTAGTCGAGATACGAGTCCAGCCCGCAGCTGGAGACGATCACCTTGATGCGTTGGTCAAAGACGGCGGTGTAAACCGAGTTGTGCCCGCCGAGCGAATGGCCGATCGCGCCAAAGCCCGCCTTGGCGTTCACAAACGGCAGCGACTCCAGCAGGTCCAGCCCGCGCAGGTTGTCCCACACGGCTTTCAGTGTGCCGCTCTCCCAGCCCAGCGCCTTGAGGTCCGGCTGATAGTTCGCCAGCAGCGGATACGCCGGCGCCAGCGTGACAAAGCCCCGCTCCGCCAGCTCGGCGGCGTATTGGCGGTTCGGCCGACCGCCGAGACCCACCACGACCTTGTGCCCGATCGTGTTGTCCGTCGGGTGCAGACAGAGGATGCCGGGCACCTTCTGTTTTCCGCTCAAGGCCGCTTTCGGAACCAGCAAGTAGGCCGGCACCCGTCCGCCTGGCTCGCTGGCATAGGTGATGAGCTGCCGCATGTAACTGCCGCAATCCGTCTCCTCCTCGATCTTCATCTCCAGCGGGCAACGCTTGGCCGCGCCAGGCAGCAGGCCCATCACGCGCTCCATCCCGCGCACGACCTCCGCCCGCCGCCGCTCCCAATCCTTCACGGACTTCACCGGCACCGCGTTCCCCGCCACATCGCGGAAGACCAGCAGGTTGGTGCGCTCCAAGCGCGGCAGGCCCACCGGGGACAGGTATTCGGCGGCAAACGCGCCACTCAAGGCGGCAACAGAGACCAAGGCGGAAGCAAACGCGCGGAGCATGCGCAAGCTCTGACGCAACCGATGCCGGCTGGCAATCAAACAACCAGCGGGCCGAAGTCGGGTGGAAAGCTCTCAACCAAGCGGGAAAGCCGCAGGGCGAAACAGTGTTGGTGGCAGGAAGACCCCCAAGTGGGTTTCGATGCCAGGCTGGATCGAGTCGGTTTCAAGAATTGGATAGCAGAGTGTTGCTTCAGCCGGGTTCCGCATCCTCACCTCCTAGGCTCCTGCCGCCACAAATGCCTCATGGGGATGCGGCCGGCTTTCTCCGGGATCCCGGCCCTCCGCGAGGGCAAGGCTCGCGTCCTACTTCGCCGTCGCGGCGGGCGCAGGGGCGACGCGCTTGAAATCCCTGGCCTCCTCACGGTAGTGGAGGCGCTTGTTCACGAGGAATTCGCGGCCAGCCATTTCGAAGTTAATCACTGTCGGCAACCAGGCATTGGGCTCGATGCGGGAGCGATCCAGCAGCAGCTCAAACTTTCGCAAGACTCCCGCAACCCCGCCGATGAAGGTGAGTTCCTCCGTCAGCCACACGTTCAGTCGCGCGACCTCCCAGTCCTCCGCATCCACCCAGACTCTGCCCGCGACCTTGTTCGCCACGCGGTCGGTGACTTGCTTCACGGGCAAGTCCTTGCTGCGCGGTTCAAACTCGACCACCCACGCGGGCCGGCCGCGCACGGTCTCCTGCCCCGTGACCTTGAACGCATAACGCATGAGCATTTCATCGGTGAACTGCCACTCCTTGTCGCGCTTCGTGGCTTCAGGACTGCGGGCGGGGCGTTTGCCGGCGCGCACGGCGGCTTCGCGTTCCTCCTCGGCCATGCGCTCCTTGTCCGTGAGCGGCTTGCCGTTCTTCTCGACAGTTCGGGCATAGGGTGAGGCGTTGATGGGGAAGCACTCCAGCCGCGACTGCTTGCGGTCCGAAACCTTGTCCTTGCCGTCGAACTCCTCCAGCACGCGCACCTTGTTGAAGGTGAACTGCGCGAGCGTGTTCTGCGTGCGCTCGAACTTGGACCGCGCCACGACATTGGAGGCGATTTGCTCGAAGGTCGGCGGGGCGGAGTTCGTGACTGTGATTGGCTTTGGTGGCTCGCCGGCAAAGCTCCAAAACCCAAGCTCCAAGCTCCAGAAAAACACCAAGCTCCAAATTCCTAACCGCCCGTAAAGGCCAGTCGCTCCCTCCACCAGTCTGCGCCCCTCGGAGCAGGATGTGGGGACCATCTTTGGAGCTGGGGGGTTGGAATTTGGAGCGTTCACCAAAACTTCCTCAGGGCTTGATGACCCTTACCCGATGCGTCTCGCTGTCGCCGATGAACACGCTGCCGTCCTTGTCCACCCACAAGCCATGCAGGCGCGCGAGCTTGCACTTGAGCGGGTCGCCGTCGGGGCCGTCACCCTTCTCGCCGGTGCCGCAGATGAGTTCCAGCGTGCCTTTTTTCAAGTCCACCATGCGGACGCTGTGGCTCTCGGTGTCGGCGAGATAGACGTTGCCGTTCGGCGCGACGGCGATGCCCTTCGGGCCGGACAGCGTCGCCTCCTTCGCCGGGCCGCCGTGGCCGGTGAAGCCTTTCTTTCCCGTGCCCGCGATGTGGTGAATCTTCCCGGCCTTGAGATCGAACTTGAAGACCTGGTTGCCCTCGCGCGTGGCGAGCCAGAGGTTGCCGGACTTGTCGAAATCGAGCGAGCGCGGGCCTTTGAGCGGGGTGCCGGCGATCTTGGCTCCATCAGGCGTGGGGCCTGCTTTGCCGGTGCCGGCGAAGGTGCTGATTTTCCCCGTTTTCATATCGATGCGGCGGATGGCGTGGTTGCCGATGTCGCACACGTAAAGATCGCCCTCGGGGCCGAACTGGATGCTGTGCGGCTGCTTGAACTGCGCGTTCTTGGCCGGGCCGCCATCGCCGCTGTAGCCGGGCTGGCCGTTTCCGGCGATGGTGGTGATGATTTTGGTTTTGAGGTCGATCTTTCGAACGGCGTGGTTCGTCATGTCCACGATGTAGAGGTCGCCCGCGGCATCGAAGCGGAGCTCGTGCGGCAGATTGAAGGTGGCCTGCAAGGCGGGGCCGCCATCGCCGCTGCCATCCGGTCCGCGAACGACGCCGAAGGGATTGTCGATCTGCGCCGCGGTGGCCGGACCGCCATCACCGCTGCCGCCTTTGACGCCGGTGCCGGCGAAGGTGGAGATGGTCCAGTCGGCGGCAAGGAGCGGCGCGCTGAGGAAAAGGAGGGCGGAAAGCGGAGAGCGAAGGGCGGAGAGCATGGCGGGGAGGCGGAGAAGAATTGAAAATTGGAAAATGGAAATTCG
>CAZQEW010000068.1:0-23812 GCA_964591495.1 uncultured Klebsiella sp. | reverse complement strand
CCTCGTGGAGTGGAGCGAAGCGCGGTTCACCGAGATTCGCGACGAGATCGAATACTTCCTGCCCAAGCTCGCCGCGTTCAAGGACGTGAAGTTCATTCCGATGAGCGCGCTCAATGGCGACAACGTGGTGGACGCCTCAAAACACACGCCGTGGTATTGCGGACCGACCTTGCTCGGACACCTGGAGACCGTCCACATCGCAAGCGATTGGAACCTCAGCGGCCTGCGCTTTCCGGTGCAATGGGTGAACCGCCCGAACAACCCGACCGACCAGTCACTGCACGATTTCCGCGGTCTCAGCGGCCAAATCGCCGGGGGCATCGTGAAGGTGGGCCAGCGCGTCATGGTGCTGCCCAGCGGGGTGAAGAGCACGGTGAAGCAGATTTGGACCTACGACGGCCCGTTGCAGGAAGCTTTCTGCCCGCAGTCCGTCACGCTCGTGCTGGAGCACGACGTGGATGTGAGCCGGGGCGACATGCTCGTGGGTCTGGACCACCTGCCTGGGATGGCCAACGAGTTGAGCGGCCGCGTCTGCTGGATGAACCCCCGCCCGCTCGCGCGCGGGAAAAAATATTTCCTCAAGCATTCCACCCAGACCGTGCAGGCCATGGTCACAGCCGTGGACAGCAAGATTAACATCCGCACGTTCGACCCCGAGCCGGAGCCCGCCGAGTTGGCGATGAACGACATCGGCGAGGTCCGCATCCGCACCGCCAAGCCGCTGGTTTTCGACGCCTACACCGGCAACCGCCTGACCGGCTCGTTCATCCTCATTGAGCAGGGCACGAACGCGACCGTCGCCGCCGGGATGCTTTACCCGCCCACGGAGCTGGTGAAGCCGGAGTATAACGACTTCGCGATCTAGGGCGGACGCCGTCCACCGCAATTCTTGGGAAGCGCTTGAGGCATGACGCGGGTTGGCTCAATTGCCGCCGAAGCCCTAACCGGCCAGGCGCGTCGGAGAATGGTCGCCTTGCCGCTATGAACCGACGCCAGTTTCTCCATGCGGTGGGTGCCGGCTCCGCCGGGTTGGGCACGTTGTCCGCCGTCGGGCCGAAGCCCCCGCCCGTCGTGGACACCCACACGCACTGCTTCGCGGGCCGGGCGGATGCGCGGTTTCCCTACCACTCTCGTGGCACGTATCAGCCAGAGCAGCCCACTTCGCCGGAGTTCCTGCTGAAGCTCATGAATGGCGCGGGCGTGGAGTTCGCCGTCGTGGTGCATCCCGAGCCGTATCAGGACGACCACCGTTATCTCGAACACTGCCTCGCCGCCGGCAAGGGGCGGCTCAAGGGCACGCTGCTCGTTTTCGCCGACCGGCCCGGTTCGATGGAGCAGCTGCCGGAGTTGGCAAAACGCCTGCCGATAGTGGCCGCACGCATCCACGCCTACCAGCCCGACCGCCTGCCGCCTTTCGACCGGCCGGAGCTGCGCCGCCTCTGGCGGCTCGCGGGTGACCATGGCCTCGCGGTTCAGCTCCACTTCGTCCCCGAACATGCCGCCGGGTTCGAGCCGCTCATCCGTGAGTTCAGGCAGACGCGCGTGATCGTGGACCACCTCGGCCGGCCCTTCGGCGCAAAGCCGGCCGACCACGAGCGCGTGTTGCGCTGGGCCGACCGGCCAAATGTGGTGATGAAACTCTCCTCGCTCTCCGCGGCTGTCGAGCGGGACGCTGTCGAACTCCCGCGCTTGCTGCGCCGGATCGCCGACGCCTTCGGCGCGGACCGCCTGATCTACGGCGGCGGCTTTGACGAGAAGGCCACGGCGGAGAGCTATCGCCGCGAGCGCGAACGGCTCGCCGGCCTGCTGGACTTTTTCTCCGCAGAAGCCCGGCGCAAGGTGCTGGGGGGCAATGCGGCGGGACTGTTCGGCTTCACGGGCGCTTGATCTGGCGCTTTCCGGCTAGCGCCCCACGGAGCAACCACGCATCCTTCCGCGCATGGCATCGCTGCGAACCCTGCTGGTGCTGGGCCGCGTCTCAAATCTGCCCACCGTCTGGACCAACTGCCTCGCCGGCTGGCTGCTGGCAGGCGGCGGCGAGTGGAGCCGTTTCGCCTGGCTGGGCGCGGGCGCGACGCTCGTGTATGTCGGCGGCATGTTCCTCAACGACGCGTTTGACGCGGAGTTCGACACGCAGCACCGGCGCGAGCGGCCCATTCCTTCCGGGGCGATTTCCCGCGAGGCGGTGTGGTTGTGGAGCGCGGTGCTGCTCACGGCCGGCACGGGCATGCTCGGCTGGCTCGGGCGCGAACCGGCCATCCTCGCACTCCAACTGCTTGTCTGCGTGGTGCTTTACGACGCGTTCCACAAGTCGCTCGACTGGTCGCCCGTGTTGATGGCGTCGTGCCGGTTCTTCCTGCTGCTCACGGCGGCGGCGGCCGGGCCACGGGGAGTGGATGGCCTCGCCATTTGGACTGCGGTCGCGCTGGCCTGCTACATCATCGGGTTGAGCTACCTCGCGCGCCGCGAAAGCGCGCCGGGCCTGATCCGCTTCTGGCCGCTCCTCTTCCTCGTCGCGCCGATGGTGCTGGCGTTCATCGTGAACGACGGGTTCTTCCGCGAGCGGGCGCTGGTGGCCTCGGCCATGGTCGCGCTGTGGGCACTGCGGTGCCTGCGGCCAACGCTGTGGCAGTCGCCGCCGCAGGTGGGCAAGACCGTGTCGGGTCTGCTGGCGGGCATTTGCCTCGTGGACCTCCTCGCCGTCGCGGACCAGCCGCCACAGGTCGGCGTCTGTTTCCTCGCCTGCTTCGGACTGGCGCTGCTCTTCCAGCGGTTCGTGCCGGCCACATGAGGCGCGCTTGCCGCCGGGGCGGAAAACCTTTTAGCCTGCCGCAGTGTTCCGCTTTTGCATTCTTGGCCTGACCGTCGCGGCGTTGTTGCTCAACGCGGGAGCCCATGCCCAGGTGCCGCTGCATCCCGGTCTCGTCGCCACGGCCACGGATGGCCAGCGCACGATGAAGTTCGCCCTGCCCACGCCGAATTTCACGCTGCTGCCCGGCGAGTCTGTGCACCCGGCGCTGAAGCCGGAGTTCAAGGTCGAGTGGACTGGCGTGCTCAAGGTGCCGCGCTCGGGCCGTCACACGCTCTTCGCCGACGCGAAGGTCTTCGTGGACGGCAAGGAAATCCAAGGCCAGCCCACGCCGCTCGAAGCCGGCGAGCGCGGGCTGCGCATCGAGTTCACGCGCAAATCCGTCGCGATGGCACGGCTGCAACTGCAATGGGAGTCCGAACACTTCGCCCGCGAGCCGGTGCCCTACAGCGCGCTCGGCAACCACGAGATGGCCTGGCCCACCTCGGTGACGGAGCAGTTGCTTTCGAGCGGGAATTTCCCTGCCCCCTTGCAGCAATTCCATCGGCTTGCGCGGCAGTTCAAATGCGCCGAGTGCCATGAACTCTACGGTCCGCCCACGCGTGCGTTCACTGAGTCCAATGAAGTGCCGCCGCCGCTCACCGACGCGGGCAACAAGCTGCGCGCAAGCTGGCTCGCGCAGGTGCTCGTGAACAACAGGCGCGTGCGTCCGTGGATGAAGCTCGCGCCCGCGCACGGCGGCGAGGCGGCGCGTCCGCTCGTGAATCTCTTCGCGCAGCAGGCGGGCGCGGAGTTGGGCGAGGGAGCGACAGTGTCCCAACCTTCACCCACGCAAGTGGCGGAGGGCGTTAAACTGTTTGGCAAGGGCGAGGGCGGGCTGGGCTGCATCAACTGCCATGACTTCGCAGGCCATCGTTCCGCGGGCGACCTGCGCGGGCCGGACATGACGGAGATGCACGCGCGCGTCCGCACCGACTGGCTGCTCCGCTGGCTCCGTGACCCGGGCCGGATGCAGCCGGGCACGGCAATGCCGGCCTTCTTCAGCGACATGCCGGCGGCACAGGCCCAGGCGAAGATGGACGCCATCGTCCACGCGCTGGCGGCGGGCAAGGCGCTGTCGTTGCCGGAGGGCTTGCTCGACGTGCCGCAGGATTACCGGCTGGTGGTGCGCGATGAGCCGGTGGTCTTCCGCACCTTCATCGCGGACTCCAGCACCCGGAGCATCGCGGTGGGCCTGCCGGGCGGTGTGAGCTATGTCTTCGACGCCGAGCAATGCCGGGTGCGCTACGCGTGGAGCGGCGAGTTCCTCGATGTGGCGAAGGTCTGGACCGGCCGCGGCGGCGGACAGGCGGCGGTGTTGGGGAAGAAGTTTTTCACCGCGCCGGCCGGCCACCCGTTGCGCGTGGGCAACGCGGACAGCGAACCGACCTTGAAATTCCGGGGCTATCGGCTGGTGGAGAAATTTCCGGAGTTCGACTTCGAGGTGAACGGCGTGCCGGTGCGCCAGCGGGTGCGCAAGGCAGGTGCAACCCGCTTGGAATGGGAGTTCGAGTTGGGCGAGACGCGTGAGCCGGTATGGGTGGTCACAGGCGGCGGGATAAACATCGTTGGCAACGTGGGCATGGCCGAGGCGGGGCGCGTGCGGTTGGCCCCGGGCGTGCGGAAGTTCACCCTGACGGTCGGAGAGGAGTGACGAGTTTCGGCTCCCATCCTCAGCCGGAATGCTGACGAAAGGAGCCGGGGAGATGGGGCGGAAGTGACTGTTTCGCGAACTGCAATGAGCAACCCTTTGATTGAAGCCGCGCGGGAATTGAGCAACGCCGTTGGACGGCTGCGCTTCAAGCCGCCGGTGGCTTACGTTTACAACCCGCTGGACTACGCGTGGGCGGCGCACGAGCTGTTCCTCCGTAAGTTCGGAGGCGGCCGGAAGCGCGTGCTGTTCCTCGGCATGAACCCCGGCCCGTTCGGCATGGCGCAGACGGGCGTGCCGTTCGGCGAGGTCGCAGCCGTGCGCGACTGGATGGGCATCTACACGCTCATTGCGCAGCCAAAGCACGCGCACCCCAAGCGGCCCATCGAGGGGTTCGCGTGCCCGCGCTCGGAGGTGAGCGGGCGGCGCCTGTGGGGTTTGTTCGCGGCGAAATTTGGCACGCCGGAAACGTTCTTCGCCGATCACTTCGTGGTGAACTTCTGCCCGCTGGCCTTCATGGACGAGGGCGGTCGCAACCTGACGCCGGACAAGCTCGGCGCGGCAGAGACGGGAAAGCTTTTCGCCGCGTGTGACGAACATCTGCGGCAGGTCGTGGCCGCCACGCGCGCGGAGTGGGTCATCGGCGTGGGCGACTTCGCGGAGAAGCGGGCGCGCGAAGCGTTGGGCGAAGGCGGCGTGCGCTTCGGCCGCATCCTGCATCCCAGCCCGGCCAGTCCGGCGGCGAACAAAGACTGGGCCGGCACGGCGACGCGGCAGTTGCGGGAACTGGGCGTGTGGTGACGGCGCGTCGCGCTTGCCAGCGCGGGTTGGTTGCAGTCATCTAACGTCCATGCAAGCCCACTCGTCGCCAGAGCCATTTACCTCCGCCTTCAATCCCATCGAGCCGGCCCCGCGCGATCGGCTGACGCGCCGCGATGCCTTGCGGTCAGCTTTCGCCGCCGCGGGCGCTGCGGCAGCCGTGGGCGGTAACACGTCTGCGGCAGAGCCCACCGCCAAGCCCGATCCCCGTCGCGCCTCGCCCAAGCGCTACGCGATGAAGAAATCCATCAACCTCTGGGCCTTCCCCTACCCTGACCGCATGAACCTGCGCGAGTGCCTCCAGCTCGCGAAGGACGCGGGTTTCGACGGCATCGAGCTGAACTACGACCTCGACGACGATCTCTCGCCAAAGGCCGGCACGAAGGAGTTTCAGGCGATCCGCCGCATGGCCGACCAGATTGGCATCCAGATCAGCGGCCTGTGCTCGTTTCTCTTCTGGCCTTACCCGCTCACGAGCAATGACCCCGCGAAACGCGCGCGCGGCCTCGAACTCGCCGGCAAGATTGCCCAGGCCGCCAGCGACCTCGGCGTGGAGAATGTGCTCGTCGTGCCCGGCGCGGTGCACATCCCGTGGCGCACCGACCACGAGCCGGTGCGCAATGACATCTGCGAACAGCGCGCGAAGGAAGCCATTGCGGTGCTCGCCAAGACGGCCGCGAAGCAGAAGGTGTATCTCAACATGGAGAACATTTTCTTCAACGGCTTCCTCATGACGCCGATGGAAATGAACGCCTTCGTGGACCACTTCGGCAACGAGCGCGTGCGCATCCACTACGACACGGGCAACATCGCGATGTTCCAGCACGCGGAGCATTGGGTGCCGGTGATGGGCAAGCGCATCCAGAACATCCACCTCAAGGAGTTCACGAAGAAGGGCACGGACTTCTCGCTCGAAACCTTCCGCCCGCTGCTGGACGGCACGACGAACTGGCCGGCGCTACTGGAGGAGCTGGACAAGATCAATTACCGCGGCTTCCTGACCTTTGAGTATTTCCATCCCTACGCGCACTACCCCGAGGCGCTCGTCTGGCAGACCAGTGATTCGCTGGACCGGATACTTGGGCGCAAAGCCTGACTCTAATCATGGCCCACTCCACCTTCAAAGTCGGCGACCTCACGGCCGTCATCGGCGACAACGCGGCGCACGACCAGCACCGCGCCGGCTACAACGGCGTCTGGAGCCTCATCCACAACACCGCCGGCGCTCGGAGCGTCTTCGTGCCGGCGGTGGCGGGACTCAACTTCGAGCACATCTTCAACGGCGAGGAGCCGCCTGACTCGAAGACCTTTTTCGAGCCGCGCACCGCGGCGATGACCTTCAAGCAGCTTTCCGACTCCGAGGGCGAGCTGCACCAGCCGCCCACGCCCACGTATCACGTCGAGAGCTGGACGCGTTTCAAGCTCGTCGCGCCGCACTATCTCGACATGAGTTTCCGCTGCGTGCCGCACCAGCACGTCTTTCCGCGCGGTTACATGGGGCTCTTTTGGGCCAGCTACATGGACGCGCCGCTGGACAAGGCGATGTATTTCACCGGCGGCACGCCGGACCAGCCGCAGCCGCTGTGGACGCAGCATTGCACCCAGTTCCACAACCGTGACTCCACGGTGCTCCATCGCGAGGACAAGCTCGCGCTCACCTACGCCCAAGGCCGCGAAACGCTGTTCAAGAGCCTCTCGATGCTGCGCTATAATTTCCCGTTCTTCTATGGCAACCACGACGGCCTGATGTGGATTGTCATGTTCGACCGCACCGAAGGCATTCGCCTCGCCCACTCGCCCAGCGGCGGCGGATTGAACCCGACGCTCCACACGACGAACCCGGCGTGGGACTTCCAGTTTATCGTGCCCAAGCCTGAGGTGATGAAGGAATACGGCTTCAAGGTGCGCACCGTGCTGCGCCCGCGCTGCTCGCGGGACGAGGTGCTGGAGGAATACCGGAAATGGAGGAGCAGTCGGTGACCGTGGCCAGGGCAGTTTTGGCAGCCGCGAACTTCAGAAGCGCGAGTTAATAGAGTCTGGAGAGATTGCGTTGCGTGCCCCGGTGGGTAATCGCATCATGGGTTCACCCGAATGAGTCAGTCTAGCAAGTCAAAACCACCGGAGATGGGTTCGGCCAAGAACGTCGGTCCGCTGCTGGGTGCGTTGGGATTCATCTCCCGTAAGACCCCGTATTTCCGGGGCAAATGGCGTGTCACTGGCTTCATCTTCGAGCGCTGGTTGCTGCGGTCCCGGCGGCAGCAGACCATCAAGCTGTCGCAAGGCATGCATATCCATTGCAAGCTCTGGGATGAGGTGCAGAACGCGATTTGGTGGAACGGCGCCAACTACGAACGGAAGGAATCCCGGTTCATCCGCCGCTATCTCAAGCCCGGCATGGTCTTCTTCGATGTCGGCTCCAATGTCGGCTATTACACGCTCCTCGCCGCGCCCATTGTGGGCAGTCACGGCAAGGTTCACGCCTTTGAACCGGTGTCCGAGCAGCACGCCGCCCTGCGGGCGAATGTGGAGCGCAACCGCCTGCAAAACGTCGTCCCCGAACGGCTCATCATCACCGACCGCGACGGCACCATGGAAATCAACCTCGGTTCCGAGGACAACGCCGGCACGGCATCCGTGGATCTGGTTTATCGCGAGAACCGCCCCACCGAGCGCGTGGCATGCTCCACGCTCGACGCTTACCTGCGCGCCCGCGGCGTCACCCGGCTGGACGTGCTCAAAATCGATGTCGAAGGCCACGAGCCGTTCGTTCTGCGCGGCATGACGGAGACCTTGAAGCAGCTGCGGCCGCTGCTGCTCGTCGAGGTGCGGGGCGACATGCTGGAGGAGGTTGGTTCCAGCCGCGAGGCGGTCTTCGGGCAAATCGCATCGCAAGGCTACCATCCCTATGCACTTACGCGCGGCGGCTGGCCCAGCCCCATGCACGTCCCCGCGGATGGCAACCTCGTAGTCTTCAGCCCGGACGACAAACTGCACGAGAAGCACCGGCCGCTCGCGAAGTTGCGGCGCAGGAAGAAAGCGGATTGAACGCCGCGTGTCGCCGCTCCACTCTTGGGCCGATGTCCTTCGTCCAGCGCCTGAAAATCGAAGCGGAAGACACGCTCCGCTACAGCAACACTGTTCGCTCCGTCCTCTGCGAAGCAGCATTGCTCAAGGACAAGACCCCGCCCGCCAACGACCCGCAGGCCATCGCCCGCAGCATCGTGAAGCTCAGCTCCGCCGCGCGCCTGGCCGCGGGCATGGACCAGCTGCTCAAGGTCGAGGCCCGCATCGCCGAGCGCATCAAGCTGCTCGGCAACCGCCCCGTGGACTTCGCCGAGTTCGAGCCGTCGTCGATGAAGAAGCGGGTGATTGACTACTTTGTCCCGCTCAAGCCTTACGTCAGCGAGCGCGAGAAGGGCGTCTGCTACATCGCCTTCGAGCACCGCTGGGCGCGCTTCGTCCACCACTACCGCGACAAGCTTGAGGCCTTCGCGAAGCGCTACCTCCTCATCGTGCATCCGGTCTGGGCTACGCCGCATGGCCTCATCAACTACTACCTCCCCAGCATCTGGCCCGGCAACGACCCGGTCTTCGCCTGCGTCAGCGACCCCCACGATCTCGACACTCTCCCGCGCCAGTCGCCGCGCCATGTCGTCATCCCGCGCTACTGCTCGCATTGGGTGAACCCGGCGGTCTATCCACAGGTGCCCTTCGAGAAAAAGGACCTCGACATCGTGATGCTGGCGAATTTCGGCAAATACAAACGCCACTTCGCCCTGTTCAAGGCTTTGCGCGACATGCCGCGCTCGGTGAGAGTCGTCTGCATCGGCCAGCACAACGACAAGCGCACGCGCGAAGTCCTGCTCACTGAAGCCGCCGCCTACGGCGTGGCCGACCGCTTCGAGCTGAAGGAAAACGCGCCCGACGACGTGGTCTTCGACTGCATGGCCCGCGCGAAGGTGAACCTCATCATGTCCAAGCGCGAAGGCTCCTGCATCGCCATCGTCGAGGCCATGTTCGCAAACACGCCGTCCGGGATGTTCAAGGACGCCGAGGTTGGCTCGCGCGTCTTCATCAACGAGCACACCGGCCGCTTCCTCACCGACGACAACCTCGGCGCGCAGCTCATGGACTTCATCGCCAACGCCGGGAAGTATTCGCCCCGGAAGTGGATGATCGAGCAGAAGCACGACTGCCACGGCAGCAGTGCCGTGATGAACGAGGTCATCAAGCAGGAAATGCTCAAGCGCGGCCAGGCGTGGACCACCGACCTCTGCCCCCTCCACTGGCGGCCCGACCCGCAAGTCCTCCGCCCCGAAGATCGCGCGCTGATGCAGGCGACCTACGATGACATCCGGAACAATGTGGGAGTCGAGATCGAGCTGCCGAGGAAGTAGGAGGCCACCATGTCTGAAACGACGGCCAAACATGAGGGAAGGCGAAAGCTCCCTTCCCGCAGGGTGCTGTTCTTGCTGGCGCTGGCCGTTGGGTTGGCGCTTTTCTACTTCAAATACTCAACGCCGGAGGGAATGTGGGACAATCCATGGCTTGGGAATGAGGGCTATTCCTATTTTGAATTCCGAAATGGGCGCTTTGAATTCGCAGTGGAAGAGGAGAAGTCGGGACCGGAGTTGTATGGCACTTATCAACTTGAGGACGGTAAGTGGATCGTCACCAGCAAATCGGGTGATAAGTTCTATGCTCAAGCTTCGCCATGGACGCTTCGAATGATCGACAAAGATGGAGAGCCACTCGCCCCACCGCTCAAACGGCTCTTCTTTCGTCCCAAGCCAAGTCTTGCAGGCAAGGTTAAACCGAAGCACTGATCGTTTTGGCTGTTAAAATCCAGCCGAATCCAAGCGGCTTTGTGCTCGCCCTGGTCTTTTTTCTCGTCTCCAAGCACGTCCGCCGGCGCTAAACGCGCATTGTCCAAAACTTTCCAAGGTTGAAGTTCACTTTTGAAAACGCCATGCTGAAAGCGTTGCCATGAGCGAAATCATCTTTGAAGTGCGCGAGGACGAACTGGCGGGCGGCTACATCGCCAGCGCCTTGGGCCACGGCATTCACACGCAGGGCGAAACCTTGGACGAGCTGCGCGCGATGGTGAAGGACGCGGTGAGCTGTCACTTCGACGAGACGGAGGACGCACCCAAAATCATCCGGCTCCACTTCGTCCGGGACGAGGTCTTCGCAGCGTGAGACTGCCGCGCTCCATCTCCGGCCCGGAGCTGGTGAAGGCGTTGCGTGCGCTAGGCTACGTGACGACCCGACAGAAAGGGTCACATATCCGAGTTACCACGCAGCGGGACGGGGAGAACCACGAGACCGTTCCAAATCACCGCCCCATCAAGCCCGGCCTGCTCCACGGAATCCTCAAGCACGTCGCCGCGCACCACCGGCTGACGATGGAGGAGTTGTTGAGGCTGCTGGAGTTGTGAACGAGCAGGTGAGGTTAGCTTCGGCTGGCTCACCGTTCTTGCCCTAGCACTTTTCTTCATGTCCATCCGCACCGGTTCGTGGTTCCCTCTCCCCGTTTTCAAACCATGTCCGAACTGCTCAAAGACGCCGCCAAGCGGGGCTTGAAGAAGGCCGCGCGCTGGGCCAGCACCGGCAAGAACCTCCCGCGCCTCAAGGGCATGCAGGCCTGGTGGCAGCGGCACGTCGGCGACCAGAACGAGATCAACGCGCTCAAGGAGCAATACGCCTCACTCGTCCACGCGCCGGACAAGCGCAAGGAGCTCGCCAGCCATGAGCGCAAGATTCACTCGCAGTTTGGCGAGGACGGACTGCTGCTGCACCTGTTCTCCAAGATTGGCGCGCCGAACAAGACGTTCATCGAGTTCGGCATCGAGGACGGCACGGAGTGCAACGCCGCGAACCTCGCGCTGCACTTCGGCTGGGGCGGCCTGCTCATGGATGGCAGCGATTCGCTCGCGGACCGTGCGCGGACGTTCTACCACCGCCGCCACGGCATCGCGCCGCAGCACGTCCAGATCCGCACCCACTTCATCACGAAGGAGAACGTCAACGACCTCTTCACCCAATACGGCTTCAAGGGCGAGCTGGACATGCTCTCGATCGACATCGATGGCGTGGACTACTGGATTTGGGACGCGGTCACGGTCGTCTCGCCGCGCCTGCTCATCATCGAATTCAACGCCAGCTTCGGCCCGACGCGCAGCGTGACGGTGCCCTATGAGCCGTCGTTCGAGCGTTACGCCCATCACGAGAGCGGTTGGTATCACGGCGCGTCACTCACGGCGTTCACCAAGCTCGCGGCGAAGAAAGGTTACTTCCTGGCCGGCTGCGACACCTCGGGCGCGAACGCCATCTTCATCCGCCGCGACGTGGGCCAGGGCAAGGTGGCCGAGTTCACGCCGCAGGAAGCCTTCTACCCCTGCGCCCCGCGCCTGCGCGAAGCTTCCCTCGACGAGCAATGGGAGCGGGTGAAGCATCTGCCGCTGATTGAGATTTAAGCCATGCCTTCCCTGCTGCCTGCATTCGAGTTCATCCGCGACCGCCGTCGCATTCTTCGCCTGCCGCACGCCAAGCCCAGCGCCAAGGCCATTTACCACGCATGGCTTCAGCTCCGCCGTTACCCGCAGGCGAACCGCGACAAGCCGCTCGCCATCGAACTGGGCAACTTCACCATCCACGCGCAGAACTGGCTGGAGCTGGACTTCCTCTTCAACGAGGTCTTTGTCGGCAACGAGTATCTGGTGAAGCTCCCGCGCCGCGACCCCTTCATCATTGACTGCGGCGCGAACATCGGCTGCGCCACGCTCTACTTCAAGCTGCACTACCCGGACGCGCGCATCCTTGCCTTCGAGCCGAATCCGTTCTGCTTCGAGATGCTCAAAAAGAACGTCGAGGCAAACGGCCTGAAGAACGTCGCCCTCGTGCAGGCCGCGTGCGCCAACGCGCCGGGCACGACGACCTTCCACGTGAACCCCGGCTTCTCGCCGATGAGCAGCGCCATCGGTAATCGCGACGAGAAGCAGAAGACCGTCGCCATCGAAGTGCGCCTCGTGAAGCTCTCCGACTCCATCCACGAAGACGTGGACCTGCTCAAGCTCGACATCGAGGGCGGCGAGTGGGACGTCTTCGCGGATTTGGTGGCGAGCGGCAAGCTGGCGCGCATCCACCGCATGGCCATCGAGTATCACCACCGCTACGGCACGACCGAGGTGAA
This sequence comes from uncultured Klebsiella sp., assembly GCA_964591495.1. GTDB lineage: Bacteria > Verrucomicrobiota > Verrucomicrobiia > Limisphaerales > SXTU01 > SXTU01. Next base: position 11,302 of record CAZQEW010000068.1, on the reverse strand, counting down.
GATGTGCCGCTTCCTGAAAATTCTCGAGGACGCCGGCTACACCTACTCGCTGGGCGTGGACATCAAGGCCGAGCGCCGCTACATGGGCGTGTTCCAGGACGTGATGATTTACGCGGTGAAGCTGGGGATGGAGGAGAAGGCGGGCTGAACCGCTGCTGACTTCACTTTTCCCGCTTCAGCCACGCCGGCACGCTTTCGTTGGCCCAGATGTCCTCGATCTTCTGGCGTGCGCGGACCACGGCGGACTTCGTGCCGTTGACCAGCACCTCGGTCGGCAAGGAACGCGAGTTGTAGTTCGAGCCCATCACCGAGCCGTAGGCACCGGCGCTCAGGAGCGCGAAGCAGTCGCCTTCGCCCACCTTCGGCAGCGGCCGGTCCTTGCAGAAATAGTCGCCGCTCTCGCAAATCGGCCCAACCACGTCGGAGCTGACCGGCGCGCCGCCTTTCTTGGTGAGCGGGACGATCTCGTGGTAGCTGTCGTAGAACGCAGGGCGGATGAGATCGTTCATCGCGGCGTCCACGATGACGAAGTTCTTCTTGCCCGTGCGCTTCACATACTCGACGCGCGTCACGAGCGCGCCGGCGTTGCCAACGATGAAGCGGCCGGGCTCGAGCAAGATCTTCAGGCCCAGCGGCTCGAGCAACGGCACGAGGCGCGCGGCGTAGCTGGCGGGCGTGAGGATGTCCTTCGCGGCGGCGGACTGCCACCACTTCGCGTCGCCGCTGGCGAGCGCGGGATTGTAGATGATGCCGAGGCCGCCGCCGATGCTGAAGAACTCGAAGTGGTATTTCGCCTTCAGCTTGGCCACGAGCGGCAGGAGCTTCTTCACCGCTGCCTCGAAGGGCTTCACGCTGGTGAGCTGCGAGCCGATGTGCGTCTGGATGCCGCGCAGGCGCAGGTTTTTCAGCTTCGCAGCGCGGGCATAGACGCCCTCGACCTGCTCGAAGGCGATGCCGAATTTGTTCTCGTAAGTGCCGGTGGTGATCTTCGCGTGGGTGCCGGCGTCCACGTTCGGGTTCACGCGCACCGCCACAGGGGCGATTTTCTTAAGTCGCGCGGCGACCTTGTTGATGCGCTGCAGCTCCGGCTCCGACTCGCAGTTGAAGCTATAAATCCCTACCTTGAGCGCGAACGCGATCTCGGCCTCCGTCTTGCCGACACCGGCGAAAACGCACTTGGCCGGGTCGCCGCCGGCGGCGATGACGCGGCGCAGCTCGCCCTCGCTCACCACGTCGAAGCCCGCGCCGGCATTGGCGAGCACGCGCATGACGGCCTGGTTGGAGTTGGCCTTCATCGCGAAGCAGATCAGGTGATCCAGGGGCGCGAGCGCGGCGTCCAGCTTGCCGAAGTGATCGTCCAGCGTGGCCTGCGAATACACGTAGAGCGGCGTCCCGTGCTGCTTCACGAGCGACGCAATGGAGACACCCTCGCAACTGAGCTCTTTTCCGACGTAACGAAATGAATGCATGGCGGCGCGTTATGCCCGGCGCGGGCCGGGGTGCAAAGCGGAAAGTGGCGTGAGATGATGGAGAATCGGCTTGCTCGCCAGTCGAACATGCTGCCTAGAGTTGCACATGAAGTTCCTGTTACCCCTCTTCCTCGCTTTGCTGACTGCAACACACACAGGGTGCCGGAAAAAGCCCTCCGCTCCCCCGCCCCCCGTCCCTGCCCCTGCCCCTGCGCCGGGTGCGGCCCCGGAAGGCACACCGACCAACCCCGGAAACGCTGCCGAAATGGCGTTTTCAAACGCCACGGTTCTGACCATGATGCTTCAGGAGTTTGAAGCCCAGAACAAGCGGCTTCCGACCACAATCAAGGACTTGGAAGCAATCAAGACTTACGGGCCGATTCCTCCTGCGCCTCCGGGTTTTCGCTACGCGATCGACGCAAAAAAGAAGCAGGTGGTGGCCGTCAAACAATAGCTGTCATCCGGCTATTGCGGCACCGCCGGCAGGGTGGCGGGCGGGGTGTATTGGGCATGCCACCTCAAAGCCCACAGGTTCGGGAGCTTAACGTATTCCGCATGACCATCCATCATGATGGCATTTACTCCCTGACCGTGCCGGGAAATGCACACCCTAGCCATGCCGCCCACGTTGCCACCCCACAATGAGCGAGGCGGCGGTGCATCGGTGGAATTCGGCCAAGTATCTACCCAGCCGCCATCGACAAACAGTGGCTGCGAGCTGGGAGTGCCATCTTCAGCATTCCGGAAGTAATTTGCGTTGTTGTTAGCCGTGTTTACCCGCGGCTGATACCAGGCATTGATGGTATAGCTGCCCGTGGTGCCGCCGATAAAGCTCGCCGCATTGCCATACCAAGCCGCGAACGCTGGCCATGGGTTGCCGGTGGGCGTTCCAGTGTAACTCACTGGAAAGCCGCTGGATCCGGCGCGCGTGCTGGGGCAAAGCCAAACCTTGTCGCTGTTTAGGGCTGAATTGGACCGGAGCAGTGGAATCCAGAAGTTCTGGTTGTTAATCCCGTTGAGATCGTCGTAGGGCATCAGCTTGTCCCCGAAATTGCCCGTATACAGCAGCATGGAGGTGCCGAGCTGCTTTATGTTGTTGATGGACTGCACAGCCTTCGCTTTCTCCTTGGCCTTCCCCAGCGCTGGCAAAAGCATGCCTGCCAAGATCGCTATGATGGCGATGACCACGAGCAGTTCAATGAGGGTGAAGGCTAACTGCCGGCGGGAAAGGTTCAGGCGGGCATGCATATCTCGATAAGGGTTACTGCTGGCGAACGTCCCCGGTCAACTCTTCCCTGTCAAGCCCGCCGGACCTGCCTAAGCACGCGTGGCAGCAGGGCGCAGACGGCGTCCACTTCCTCCGCCGTGCTCGCGCGGCCCAGCGAGAGGCGCACGAGGGCGTTGGCCTCGGCGGCAGGTGCGCCCAGCGCCAGCATGACATGCGACGGCTCCAGCGACCCGGCGGAGCACGCCGAACCGCTCGACGCGCAGACGCCTTCCATGTCCAGCGCGGCCATCAGCGCGATGCTGTCGGTGCCTTCCACAGTGAAGGAAACCGTGTTCGCCAGCCGGTGCTCGCGCGAGCCGCGGAAGTGCGCGCCTTCGCAAGCGTCCACCGCCGCCAGCAATCGCGCGGTGAGCGGGGCAAGGTGACTTCGCGCGAACACCGGCTCGCGCACGAAGCGCTCCAGCGCCTCGGTAAAGCCCATGATGGCGGGCAGGTTCTCCGTGCCCGCGCGCCGCTCGTTCTCGTGCGCGCCGCCGAACTGCACCGGGTCCGGGTGCAGCGGCGAGCGGATGAACAGCGCGCCCGCGCCCTTCGGCCCGTGGAACTTGTGCGCGCAGATGGAGACAAGGTCGGCGTTGAACTGGTGGACGTTCGCGAACGGCTCCTTGCCGAACCACTGCACGGCGTCCGTGTGGAAGAGCACGCCCCGCTCGCGGCAGAGCGCACCGAGTTCCGCGACCGGTTGCAGCGTGCCGGTCTCGTTGTTCGCGGCCATCACGCTCACGAGCGTGGTGTCGGGTCGCAGCGCCCGGCGGAGATCGTCCACGCTCACTCGACCGGTCGAATCCACCGGCAGGCGCGTGACGGTGAAGCCTTCCCTGCGCTCCAGATAGTCGAAGCAGTGCAAGACCGCGTGATGCTCGACGCTCGACGTGACGAGATGCCGGCCCTTCTCGCGCAGCAGCCGCGCCGTGCCGAAGACCGCGAGGTTGCTGCTCTCCGTGCCGCCGCTGGTGAAGACGACTTCGCTGCCTTTGCAGCCGAGCACCGCGGCGCAGCGGTCACGGGCGTCATCGAGCAACGCCCGCGCGCGCCGACCGACGTGGTGGACGCTCGATGGGTTGCCCCAGATTTCGTCGAGGAACGGCAGCATCGCCGCGCGGACCTGCGGGTCCAGCGGCGTGGTGGCGTTGTAGTCGAAGTAGATCGTGCGCACGGCCAGGAAAGAGCATCACCGCGGGCGCATCGAGAAGGCCAGTTGCCGGCGGAACTGCTCGCGGTTTTTCGCGTCGTGGAATTCCACCGGATTGAAATCATCCGTCAGCACGATGCCACTGGCTGGGTTCGTGGTTTTGATGCCCTCATGCGCGTCGCGTGCCTGCTGGCGGACGGTCGCGTGCATCGCGTCGAAGTCCAGCGTGCGGTGCTGCGTGAGTTCCTTCGCGGGCGTGGCGACGAAAAAGACGTTCCCATTCCCGCTAGCGTGGATGCGCACCGCGCCGAAGACGGACTTCAACGTCTTGTCCAGCGACGCCGTGAAGTAGTCCGCGCCCGGCTCGAAGTCGCCGAAACTGTTGATGACCAGCACGCCGTCGGGTCGCAGGACTTTGCGCATCGCGGCGAAGGCTTCCTTGGTCATCAAGTGCGACGGCGAGGAGTCGCCAAGGAAGGCGTCGAGGATGACCGCGTCGTATTGCTTGGTCGCCGCGTTCACGAACTGCCGGCCGTCGCCGATGGTGAGGTTGAGCTGCTCCGGTTCGAGGTGGAAGTGCCGGCGCGCCACGTCCACGACCGCGCCGTTGATTTCCACCACATCCACCTTCGCGCCTTCGCGGGCGAACTGCATGGGCACGATGCCCACGCCCATGCCGATGCAGAGCACGTCCTTGATTTCGCGGGTGTAAACGCGCGCGAAGCCGTGCAGGCCGTAGGTGAAAAGCGACACGCTTTGCTTCGCCTCGGGGTCGTAGGTGTTCTGCGTAAGGTAGTCGTTGAGGTAGTAGCGGCGCGCGCCGCCGAAGGTCTCGAAGACCTGCAACATGCCGAAGTTCGAGTTCCGCCGGAGCAGTTCGGTCATGTCATTGGTTGGCGGCCGGGCGTCCACACGCACGCCGGCCCATCCGAGGAACAGGCCAATCGCAATGAGCACGACCGGGGCGTTGAGCGAATCGCCCGCACCGCGCCACCCGAGGAAGTGAATCACGGGCAAACCCATGAGCACTCCCGCGGTGGCAAACATCGTCACGGAGTTCGGCAGGAACGGCACGAGCACGTAGCCGATGAGCACCGTGCCCAACACGCTGCCGAGCGTGCTGATGGCCGAGAGCCGCCCGACGGTTCCGCCCACGTCCGCCACCGCCGAGGTCAGCACGCGAATCACAAACGGCCCGACCGTGGCCAGCAGCGTCAACGGCACGAAAAAGAGGAACAGCGACGCCAGCAGCGAGCCGACCGCGAGGGGAAATTGCAGACAGGCAAACGCGACCTTCGCTGTGAACGGGACCGTGCCCGCGAGATACACGCCCGCCAGCAGGATGCAGGTGTAGAGCCGACGCAGGTTTTGCGAACGGTCCACCAACCAACCGCCGAACCAATAACCGACAGCCAGCGATACGAGCGTCACGGCGATTTGCGCCGTCCAGACGAAGTGCGAGGTGCCGACGTAGGGCGAGAGCAGCTTCGCGCCAAGGATTTCGACCACGAGGATGGCCGCGCCCGTGGTGGCAGCGGTGCCGTAGAGGAAGCGGCGCAGGCCGGGCGAAAGCGCGGCGGGCGCGGGAGCGGCAGGTTTAGTCACGCGCGCTTTCTACGGGGCGGCGGCGCGGAGGGCAAGGCTGCGACTCCCAGCCCGCCGGCATTCCGCTGGCCGGAAGAAGGCGGCTCGGTTACAAACGCCCCATGGTCACCGTGGTCGGCAGTTTCAACATGGACCTCTTCATTGAGACCGATCGTTTCCCCGCACCGGGCGAGGCGGTCCACGGGCGCAACTTCCGCCGCGCGCCCGGTGGCAAGGGCGCGAACCAAGCGTGTGCCCTCGCGCGCCTCGGCACGCCCGCCGCGATCATCGGCGCGGTGGGCGAGGACGGCTTTGGTGACGAGATGGTGGCGAACCTTTTGGAAGCCGGCGTAAGTACCCGCGGCGTCGCGCGGCGGGCGGACACGCCCAGCGGCACCGCCATGATCGTGCTCGATGCCACCGGGCAGAACCAGATCGTCGTGGCCAACGGCGCGAATGACACGCTCACGGCCGCCGACGTGGAGGCGCACCGCGACCTCTTCGCGCAGTCACGGGCCGTGGTCGCGCAGTTGGAGACCCCGTTACCCTCGGTGGAGGCGGCCTTGCGCCTTGCCCGCTCCGCCCGCGTGCCCGCCATCCTCAACCCCGCGCCGTTCATGCCAGTCGGCGATGCGCTGCTGCACCTGTGCGACTGGATCATCCCGAATGAAAACGAAGCCGCCAAACTTAGCGGCGTGGAAGTGCGGGACGCCGCGACGGCCGCCAGTGCCGCCGTCGCCATCAAGCTGCGCTCCGCCTGCCCACGCGTGCTGGTGACGCTCGGGGCCAACGGCGTGTGGGTGGACACGCCGGAGTTCACCGGGCACGTGCCGGGCTTCAAGGTCAAGGCCGTGGACACCGTGGGCGCGGGCGACACGTTCATCGGCGCGTTTGTCACGCGGTTGGTGGACGGCGCAGGGCCGCGCGAGGCCGCGCGGTTCGGCTGCGCGGCGGCGGCCATCGCCGTCACGCGGCGTGGCGCCCAGGCAAGCATCCCCAACCGGCGCGAAGTCGAGGCGTGGCTGAAGCATCCCGGCACCACCGCCTGAGGGGCGGGATCGTAACACCCGGAGTTGTCAGTCCCGCGGCCGCGTCCAAACTTGGGTTTGGAACTTGACCGCCACCCCTATACTGTCGGCGTCTGGAATTGAATCATCGACCATGAGTGACGAGACCAAGCAAACCGCGACTGACCCGGCGCAGGCCCCGGCTGACCCCGCCCCGGCCACGCCCACCGAACTCGGCGAGTTGCGCGCCAAGGCCGCCAAGGCCGATGAGCATTGGGACCGCCTGTTGCGCCAGGCCGCTGACTTCGAGAATTTCAAGAAACGCGCCGCCCGCGACCGCCAGGACGCGATCCGCTACGCCAACGAAAGCCTCCTGGCTAAGCTCATCCCCATCCTCGACAACTTCGAGATGGCCATGACCGCCGCCCACAACGCCCAGGCCGGTTCGGCCGATGCGCTCAAAACCGGCGTCGCCATGATTCAGAATCAGTTCAAGGCCGCCCTCGTGGAGGCCGGGCTGGAGGAATTGGATGCGACGGGCAAGCCCTTCGACCCGAACTGGCAGGAGGCCGTCTCGCATCAGGAATCCGCCGCCGTGGCCGAGGGCCAAGTCTTGCAGCAGCTCCGCAAGGGCTACAAGTTCCGCGACCGCCTGCTGCGTCCCGCCACCGTGGTGGTGGCCAAGCAACCCGCCGCCCCGGCGACCGAAGCCGCTTCTCCCACGCCATGAGCTCCAAACGCGACTACTACGAGGTGCTCGGCGTCGAACGCGGCGCGTCCGCCGAGGACATCAAAAAGGCCTACCGCAAGCTCGCGGTCAAATACCACCCGGACAAGAACCCGGGCGACAAGGCCGCCGAGGAGAAGTTCAAGGAGCTGGGCGAGGCCTATGAGGCGTTGAGCGACCCGCAAAAGCGCGGCGCCTACGACCAGTTCGGCCACGCGGCCTTCGATCCGCGCATGCGGGCCGGAGCGGGGGGCGGCGGCCCGCGCGGCGGAGCCGGGGGCTTCCACGATCCCTTCGACATCTTCCGCGAGGTCTTCGCCGGAGGCGGGGGCGGGGGCAGCATCTTCGAGGAGATGTTCGGCGAGGGTCAGCGCAACCCCACCGGGCCGCGCCGTGGCTCGGACCTGCGCTACGACCTCGAGCTCGAATTCGAGGAGGCCGTGCTGGGCTGCGAGAAGGAAATCAGTGTCACCAAGCTCGACCAGTGCGAAACCTGCCATGGCGAAGGCGGCGAAAAAGGCTCTTCCATCAAGCCCTGCGGCACCTGCGGCGGACGCGGCCAGATCATCCGTTCGCGCGGCATCTTCAGCGTGGCCCAGACCTGCCCGGACTGCGACGGCGCGGGCCAGAAGATTGACAAGCCCTGCCGCGCCTGCCGGGGCAGCGGCCGGCGTGAACGCGCCTCGAAGATCAAGCTCAAGATCCCTCCCGGCGTGGACAACGGCGCGCGCCTGCGGTCCGCCGGCAATGGCGAGAGCGGCATGCGGGGCGGCCCGCCCGGCGACCTCTACGTGGTCCTGCATGTGCGCGAGCACGGCCTCTTCAGCCGCGACGGCGACGACCTCATCTGCGAAGTGCCCGTGAGCTTCACGCAGGCCGCGCTCGGCGCGGACATCGAGGTGCCCACCATGGGCGGGCGGAGCACCGTGCGCATGCCCAGTGGCACGCAGCACGGCACCGTCTTCCGCCTGCGCGGCAAGGGCGTGCAAAACATCCAGGGGCACGGCGTTGGCGACCTCCTCGTGCGTGTGCAAATCGAAGTGCCGACCAAGCTCACCGCCGAGCAGCGGGCCAAGCTCGTCGAGTTCGCCGAGCTCTGCAAAGACGACAACGTTCGCGAGGACGCCACCGGCTTCTTCACCAAGGCCAAGGGGTTCTTCAAGAAGGGGGATTAGACCCCGTGCACCGCTTCCACATCCCGCCTGGCGCCGCGAATGGCGCGGAGGTTTTGCTCTCGCCGGAGGAATCCCATCACGCCCTGCGCGTCCTGCGGCTTGGCATCGGTGATGCCGTGACCTTGCTGGACGGCGCGGGCATCGAGGCGCGCGGCTCCATCCAAGCGGCGGACAAGCGGGCCGTGCGCGTCGGCGTGCGCGAGCGCGTCGTGCATCCGCCGTTGCCGTGCGCGGTGACGCTGTTTCAGGCGCTGCCCAAGGGGCGGCTCATGGACAGCATCGTCGAGAAGGCTACCGAGTTGGGCGCAGCGCGCATCGTGCCCCTGCTCACCGAGCACACCATCTCCCGCCCGGACGAGGACCACGCCGCGAGCAAGCTGGAGAAGTGGCGCACCACCGCGCTCGAAGCCGTGAAGCAGTGCGGCAACCCGTGGCTCCCGCGCGTCGAGCCGCCCGTAACCTTCGCGGAGCAACTGCGGCGCAACGAGCGCTTCGACCTCGCGCTCGTCGCCTCTCTGCATACCGGCGCACGGCCATTGCGCGCGGTGTTCGAGGAGTTTAAGGCACGCGAACAACGCCGTCCCGCCACGCTCGCCGTGTGGGTCGGCCCGGAAGGGGATTTTACCCCGCAGGAAATCGCGGCGCTGGTGAATGGCGGCGTGCAGCCCATCACCCTCGGCCGCCTCGTGCTCCGCTGCGACACGGCAGCCGTGGCCACGCTGGCGCTGGCCTTGAACGAAGCGGCTGGCTGATGGAGCGCGGCGTGCACGCCGCAGTTTGGCGGAGACGCCTTTGTTTGGTGTCCACGCTTCAGCGTGTCGGGGCGTGCGGACACCTTGAAGGGTGGACACCGACCATGGGCCGCGCTCCTCCGCTACTCCTGAATCCGCGAGATGCGGCCGCCGAGCTGCTTGAGCTTCTGGTCAATCTTCTCGTAGCCGCGATCCAGGTGGTAGATGCGGTTGACCTGCGTCGCGCCCTTCGCGGCGAGGCCGGCTAGCACCAGCGCGGCGCTGGCGCGGAGATCACTGGCCATCACGGGCGCGCCGCTGAGCCGCTTGCCGCCCTTCACAATCGCGCTGGGACCCTCAATGGAAACGTCCGCACCGAGCCGGCCCAGTTCCGCCACGTGGCCGAAACGGCTCTCGAAGATGCGCTCGGTGATGATGCTGATGCCGGGCGTGAGGCACATGAGCGCCATCATCTGCGCCTGGACGTCGGTCGGGAAGCCGGCGTAGGGCAGCGTGGTCACGTCCACGGGCGAGAGTTTCGGGCCGCGCTTGGCGATCATTGCTGCGCCGCGCCGCTCGATCTTCACGCCGGCCTCGCGGAGCTTGTCGATCACGGCGTTCAAGTGCTCGGGTTTCGCGCCGTGGATGGTGATTTCACCGTGCGTCATCGGGGCGGCAATGAGAAAGGTCGCAGCCTCGATGCGGTCGGGAATGACCTCGTGCTCCGCGCCGTGCAGTTCCTTGACGCCGGTAATGGTGATGGTGGGGCTGCCTGCGCCCTGGATCTTCGCGCCCATGGCGTTGAGGAACGTGGCGAGGTCGGTGACTTCCGGCTCGCAGGCGGCGCTCTCGATGATGGTGACGCCCTCGGCCAGCACTGCGGCGGACATGATGTTCGCGGTGCCCAGCACGGTGGGACCGGCGCGGCCGCCGAGGAAGATTTCCGTGCCGGTGAGACGCGGCGCTTTGGCGCGGACGTAACCGCCTTCGATCTCGATCTTCGCCCCGAGCGCGCGGAGCCCCTTCAAGTGCAGGTCAATGGGCCGCGTGCCGATGACGCAGCCGCCGGGCTGCGAGACATCGGCCTTGCGCAGCCGGCCCAGCAGCGGGCCGAGGATGCAGATGGAGCCGCGCATCTTGCGGATGAGATCGTAGTCGCCGTGGCCCTTGATGCGGTGCGCCTGGACGGTGAGCGTGTCGCCGTCGAACTTCACGGTGCAGCCGAGCGATTCGAGGATGCGGCCCATGAACTTCACATCGCTCAGGTCGGGCACGTTGCGGATGACGCACGGCTCCGCGGTCAGGAGCGTGGCGGCCATGATGGGGAGCACGGCGTTCTTCGCGCCGCTGATCTGCACGTCCCCGTGGAGGGGAACACCGCCCTTGATGAGAAGACTGTCCATGTTGAATGCTTTCTGCTCTGAAAACGCCGGGCTGATGACGCCAGCGGCGCGGGGCCGGAGCAAACCATTTTTCGGTCCGCGTCCGCATTTGTGGCCGACGGGACCCCGCAAGCAGCCGGATTTGGCCTGCGTCGTCCGGCTTGGCTCCGTTCCTGACTGTGATATGATTCGGTCAACATGATGCCCTTACTTCGTTTCCTTGGTGTCGGTGCTCTCAGTCTCCTGACGGTTTTCTCCTCCGCGCAGGGTGCGACGGTCGCCACCTTTGCCGGCAATGGCACCCAAGGCTCCGCAGGTGCAGGTGGCCCTGCCACCCAGGCGCAGCTCGACAATCCTTTCGGCGTCGTGCGCGGGCCCGACGGCGCCATCTGGTTCTGCGAATACACCGGCCAGCGCGTGTGCAAGGTCACGGCCGACGGCAAACTTCACGTCATCGCTGGCAATGGTCAGAAAGGCTACACCCGCGATGGCGGCCCCGCGCTTCAGGCCACGTTCAACCTCCCGCACGAAATCCGCTTTGACCGGGCCGGCGACCGCTACATCGTGGACATGGCGAACCACGCCGTGCGCAAGTTCGCGCTGAAGAGCGGCGTCATCACCACTTTTGCCGGCACGGGCAAGCCCGGTTACTCCGGCGACGGCGGCCCCGCGAAGGACGCGACCTTCAAGCAGCCGCACAGCATCCAGTTCGACCCAGCCGGCGACCTCTTCATCTGCGACATCGGCAACCACGTCATCCGCAAGGTCAACATGAAGACCGGTGTCATCAGCACCTTCGCCGGCACG
>CAZQEW010000067.1:16929-24013 GCA_964591495.1 uncultured Klebsiella sp. | reverse complement strand
TTCCTCAACAACACCGCCTGCAACCTCGCCTCGCTGAACCTCATGAAGTTCAAGCGCGAGGACGGCAAGTTCGACGTCGAGCGCTTCAAGGCCGCCGTGCGCATCTACATCACCGCGCAGGAAATCCTCGTGGACAACGCGAGCTACCCGACCAAGGAAATCGCCGAGAACTCCCACATCTTCCGCACGCTGGGCCTCGGCTTCGCCAACCTCGGCTCGCTCTGCATGAGCTACGGCCTGCCTTACGATTCGAACGAGGGCCGTGCGCTCGCCGGTGCCATCACCGCCATCATGACGGGCCACGCCTATGAGCAGAGCGCCGAGCTCGCCGCGCAGATGGGGGCCTTCAAGGGCTACCGCGACGCGCGTTGCTCCGGCGTCACCAAGACCGTCAAGAAAGACAACGTCGACTCGATGCTCGGCGTCATTCACCTGCACCGCAACGCGGTCGAGGAAATCCAGCCCAGCCAGGAATTCAACTACCTCAAGGATGAAGCCCGGCGTGTCTGGGACGGCGCGCTCGCCAAGGGCAAGAAGCACGGCTACCGCAACGCGCAGGTCACCGTCCTCGCGCCCACCGGCACCATCGCCTTCCTCATGGACTGCGACACCACCGGCGTGGAACCCGACATCGCGCTGGTGAAATACAAGCTCCTCGCCGGCGGCGGCATGTTGAAGATTGTGAACCGCGGCGTGCCCGATGCGCTCCGCCGCCTCGGCTACAACGAGACGGAAATCGAATCCATCGTCGCGCACATCGAGAAGCACGACACCATTGAGGACGTGGAGGAGAACGGCCAGACCATCCGCAGCGGCCTCAAGCCCCAGCACCTCGAAGTGTTCGACTGCGCCTTCAAGGCCCACAAGGGCAAGCGCAGCATTCACTACATGGCCCACCTCAGCATGATGGCCGCCGCGCAGCCGTTCATCTCCGGTGCCATCAGCAAGACCGTGAACCTGCCCAGTGAGGCCACGGTCGCCGATGTCCGCGACGCCTACGTGCAGGCCTGGCGCATGGGCCTCAAGTGCGTCGCCATCTACCGCGACGGCTCGAAGCGCTCGCAGCCGCTCAACACCAAGAAGACCAACGAAGGCGGCGACAAGACGGCCGCCGTCTCCACCGCAGCGGCCGAGCAGGTGGTCACCTTGGAGAACCGCATCAAGGAACTGGAGGCCGAGATTGCCGGCCTGCATGAACAGGTGGGCAAGCCCCTCCGCCGCAAGCTCCCTGAGACCCGCGCCGCCTACACGCACAAGTTCGACGTGGCCGGGCACGAGGGCTACCTCACCGTCGGGGTCTTCCCGGATGGCACGCCCGGAGAGCTCTTCATCACCATGTCCAAGGAAGGCTCGACCATTGGCGGCCTCATGGACAGCGTCGCGGCGCTCACCAGCATGTCCCTCCAATATGGCGTCCCGTTGGAAGCCCTGGTGCGCAAGTTCGCCCACCAGCGCTTCGAGCCCAGCGGCTTCACCAAGAACCCGGAGATCGGCCGCGCCAGCAGCATCATTGACTACGTGTTCCGCTGGCTCGCCTTCCAGTTCATTCCCGGCTACCGCGATGCCAACAAGAAGGATGGCCAGCCCAGCCTGCCGATGCCGGGCCTGACGGAGATCGAGCGCCAAAGCGTGAACCGCTCCGTGCCCGAACTCCCCCTTTCCGACGACACCGACATTCTCGTGAAGAGCGAGATCGTGAAAGGCGCAGCCGGGGCCAAGGGCGAATACAAGGTTGAAAGCCTCAGCGACGCACTGAAGCACTTCATGCACGACGCGCCGGCCTGCCCCAAGTGCGGGCACATCGCCGTGCGCAATGGCGCGTGCTTCAAATGTCTCAACTGCGGTGAAAGCCTGGGCTGCTCCTGAGCTGTGAGTTAACCGGGGTCAAAACTGGCCGGGGAGCAATCCCCGGTCTTTTTGTTTTATCGGGCCCCAGCGTGGTCAGCCGTTCAGATGGGCGGGGATGAAGCGGGCAGGGGATGCGGTGAGGGCTACGTAACCCCTTCCCCCAACTCGTGAGTTTAGCCACGCGTTGCCGTTTGAACGCAGCGACATCTTCGTGTATTCTGCGGCCATGCATCAACACCCCCAGCAACCCAATGGTTTTGTGCGCGAGGATCCCTGGCGCATCTTTCGCATCATGGCCGAGTTCGTGGACTCATTCGAGACGCTCTCCCATCTCGGGCCGGCCGTGACGATATTTGGATCGGCCCGCACCAAGCCTTCAAACCGCTACTACAAGGCCAGCGTGCAGATCGCCCGCGGGCTGGCCAAGCACCACCTTGCCGTCATCACCGGCGGCGGTCCGGGCATCATGGAGGCCGCCAACCGGGGGGCCGCCGAGGCGAAGGGAAAATCCGTGGGCCTGAACATCGAACTGCCCCATGAGCAGGAGGGCAACCGCTACGCCAACGTTCCGGTGAACTTTCACTACTTCTTCTCGCGCAAGGTCTGCTTCGTGAAATACAGCATGGGCTTTGTCTTCATGCCCGGCGGCTTTGGCACGCTCGACGAGTTCTTCGAGGTGCTTACGCTCGTGCAGACCCAGCGCATCACGCGCTTTCCCCTCATCTGTTTCGGCAAGGAATATTGGTCCGGCCTCTTCAGCTGGATGCGCGACGAACTGGAGGCGGAGGGTTACATCAGCCCCGGTGACCTTGATCTGCTCACGCTTACCGATGATCCCGAGGAAGTGGTGCGGCTCGTTCTGGATTACAAGCGCCGCGTGGGCCCGCCAGACAGCGTGGCTCAGGCGTTTGCGTGAGCCGGCTTGGTAAGCTGGACCGGCAACTGGCACCGCGCTTCTGATGGTGCCTCGCGCGACAGCCCTGCACCGGGCTTTCATTCCAAAGGAGAGGGAGCCTAACTGCCAATAAGCGCCGGCCCCTGGCTGTGCTGACTTTTGGATCAGCTAGCCGCCTCAATCATCCGGTCGAACAGCCGGTCCACTTCGCGCGTGGTCTCAGCATCCAAGCGGAAGCCGATCGGGCCGCGGACGAGGGTGTTCTTGAAGATACCTTGCCGGACAAGCAGGTGTTTCTCCACGGCGAGGAAGGCGTCGAGGCTGGTCTGCATCGAGATGAGGGCGGCGAGCGGGCCGTGGATGCGGTCGGCTTTTTCGGTGTGGCCGGCGGCGAGCGCATTCCAGAGCGGGACGAGGCCGCGAATCAAATCCGCGCCTGGCATGGTGCCCACGATGCCGCGCCGGAAGGAGTCCACGAGCGCGATGCCGCCGGTGCCCTCGAAGACGCGCGCGCGGCCGGCGGTGGCGTCGCGCAGCTCGGAGAGCTTCGGGCCGATGGGGCTCGCCTCGGGCTTGTAGAGCACGCGCTCGGGACCGAACTCGTCGAGCAGCCGCGCCTGCATGGCGATGGGCATGGGCTTACCCACGTAACCGCTGGCGTCCTGCACGATGACCGGGATGCGGATGGCCGCGATAATGCGCCGGTAGTAGGCGAGCAGTTCCGCTTCGCCGATCCCCACGGACACGGGCGGAATGGCCATCACCGCGTCCGCGCCGACGGACTCGGCATGGCGTGCGTAACGCTCGGCGACCTTGCTTGATTCTGCGCCGACACTGATGACCACCACGCCGCGCGCGCGGCCGAACTGACACGCGGCGGCGGCGAGTTCCTCGCGTTCCTCGCTGCTGAGGCGGAGCGTCTCGGAGACCATCGCCATGACGATGCCGTGCGCACCGCAGTCGTGAAGCCACGTGATCTCGCGTTCTAGCGTGGCAAAGTCGAGGGTTTCGTCAGGGTGAAAAGGTGTCTGGAAGACGGGCAGGACGCCGCGCAGTTCGCGGTGGGTGGCACTCATGCGTGGTGGTGGTTCTAGCGGCGGGCGTGCGGGGAGTCGAGCTTTGCCCTTTTACCGCCGGGTGCGGCGTGGTTGAGTCTGCCGCGTGACCGGCACGTTGATCAACACAGGGGCCATTCTCGTGGGCGGTTTGCTGGGGCTCACGGCGGCGCAGCAGTTTTCCGTGGCCACGCAGACGCGCATCAAGCTGGCCTTGGCTGGATTCACGATTTACGCCGGCGCGAGCATGATGTGGCAGGGCACCGGGGGGAGCATCGGGACTGTATTTAAGCAGCTGGGCATAGCCATGCTGGCACTGGTGTTGGGCAACGCGCTGGGCATGGCGCTGCGCCTGCAGCAAGGCTTGAACCGACTCGGCGAATTCGCCAAGGACCGTCTGGCCGGCGGCGGCTCGGCAGCTGGCAACCGCTTCAGCGAGGGCTTCATCACCTGCACCCTGCTTTTTTGTGTGGGGCCAATGGCAATTCTCGGCTCGCTGGAGGACGGGCTGCACGGTGACTTCAAGATCCTCGCGATCAAATCCGCCATGGACGGGCTGGCTGCGATGGGCTTCGCGGCGATGTTCGGTCCGGGCGTGCTGCTCGCGGCGGTGCCGTTGCTGGCCTACCAGGGCACAATCACCTTGCTGGCCAAAGCGCTCGAGCAGCATGTCAACGACCCGGCACTGCTGGAATCGATGCGCGTGACCGGCGGGCTGATCGTGATGTGCATCGCGGTGATCATCCTGGACGTGCGCAAGGTTCCGCTGGCCAACTATCTGCCCAGCCTGGCCGTCGCGCCGTTGCTGACGCACTGGTGGAGATGATTGGCCGCGAAAGCGCGTGAACGGCAAACAGCCGGAGTGGCCCCGTGAGCTTGCGTTCTCTCGGTGCCAAATGGCTTCAATCTCGCCGCGAAGTTGTCCCGGCGCACACGCCCTGCGGCAGCATAAGCCGGCCCATCCAGTTGAACGGATGAACGGTGCGGGCCGGTTCGCCGTTACGCTCCAGCGGCCGCCCTTCACAGGCCCAGTCGAAGATCGCTCCTTCGAGGTTGTAAACCTCCCGGTGTCCTGCGCGGGCGAGGCGCAGGGCCAATAATGAGGAGCGCCAACCCGCCGCGCAGTAGCAGATGATGGCCTGTCCCGGAGGCACACCAGCCAGCACCTTGTCTGCCCCCACCCCCGCCTCCACCCGGTGCGCACCGGGCAGATGGCTCACGGCGAATTCTTCCGGCGAGCGCACATCGAGCAACAGCGGCCGAGGACGAGCGGGTTGCGCGAGCCATTCCGAGAGCTGGGCCGGCGGCAGGTGCCGAACACCCGGAAAAACCCAGCGCATGAAGCACCGGGCGACCGCACGAAGCCCTCTTTGCATCGCGCAATTTAAACGCCTCAACCCACTGCTGGTAAAGCTCAGGCGGCGGGTTAATCCTTGAAAATCTCCGGGCGGAGGTGAGTAATGGGGCAACAGAAAATGCGCGGTGGCGCGGCCGTCCGCTCCCCGTCCCGGCATGAGACTTAACGCCAAATTTCTAATCGCCGCCCTCGGGCTGCTCATCCTGACCAGCGCGCTCGACCAGCCCGCGGGCAGCAAGCTCTGGGATTTTTACACCGGCTCCCCCGTCCAGTCATCGCCGGCGATCGCGGCCGACGGAACGGTCTACTTCGGCGCGGACAGCGGCAAGCTATACGCGTTCGACCCGCAGGGGCAGGGCAAGTGGGAGTTTCCGGCCGGCGACTCGATCGTCGCATCCCCGGCCATTGCGGTGGATGGGACGGTGATCGTTGGCTCGCTGGACGGCCAGCTCTACGCCGTGGGCGCGGATGGCGTCGAGCGCTGGCGGTTCCGTGCCAATGGCAAGATTGTTGCGTCGCCCGCGATCGGACTCAATGGAGCCGTGCATTTCGGCTCGATGCGCAATGCCGTTTACGCGGTGAACCCTGACGGCTCGAAGCGCTGGGAGTTCACGGCCGACGACGCGATCGTGTCCTCGCCGGTGGTCGGGCGCGATGGCACGACCTATGCCATTTCCTTGAGCGGCACGCTTTACGCGCTGGATCTGGCCGGCAAGGAAAAGTGGAGATTTGCAGCCGGGGAGAAAGTGAACTCCTCCCCGGCACTCGCCGCGGACGGGACCATTTATTTCGGTGCCTTCGATGGGCATGTGTATGCCATCAACCCCAACGGCTCCAAGAGATGGACTGCAGCCACGGGCGCGGCGGTGCGCGGGTCTGCGGCCGTCGGCCCCGATGGCGTCATTTACATCGGCTCCGACGACCGCAAGCTTTACGCGTTTGCGCCGGATGGCTTCAAGTTGTGGACCTATGCCACCGGCGGATGGGTGCGCTCCACGCCGGCGGTGAGCCGGGATGGCACGCTCTATTTTGGCTCTTACGACAACAGCCTCCACGCGGTCAGTTCCGTGGGCATGAAGGTCTGGGAGTTTACCACCGACTCGGCGATTTCGTCCTCGCCTGCCCTCGCCCCAAACGGAGCCATTTATTTTGGCGGCTGGGGCAAGCGGTTCTATGCGGTCAAAGGCGCGGCCGGCCTTGCCACGGATGCCTGGTCGCGCTTCCGCGGAGACGCCCGGCAATCCGCCTTCGCGCAGATGGAATTTGTGCCCGCGCAGTATGTCCGCACTCCGCCCGGCCCCGCCTTCCCCATCGATGAACCCAAATCCTTGGGCGTCACCAGCAAGGCCGCTGCCGTTGAGGAATTCGCCCGCGCGCAAGCCGCCCGCGAGGCCGCCATGCTCGCCAAACAGGACGCGGCCGCCCGCGCCAAGGCCGCGGCGGTGGCGCCTTCTGTCCCTGCCAAAAAGCCAGACCAAGCCGCTGAAGCCAAACAGCTCGCCAAAGCCCAAGCCGAAGCCGAAGCCAAGGCGGCCAAGGCCACCCAGGCAGCGCGGGAGGCCGACCGGAAAGCCTTGGCTGACGCCGAGCGCAAGATGCTGGCCGACAATGCCCGCGTCCTGAAGGATGCCGAGCTTGCCCGCAAGGCCCAGGCGCGGGAAGACCTCCAGCGGGCGCAGACCGCCGCCGAGCTCGCCCGTCGCGCCAAGCAAGATGCCAACATTCGCGAAATAGCCGCGCAAAAGGCCGCCGCCGAGGCCGAGCGCTTGGCCAAATCCCAGCAAGAAGCGGAGCGCAAGGCGCAGGAGATGGAAAGCGCGCGCCGTGCCGCAGAGGCCAAGGCCCAAGCCGAGGCTGACCGCAAGGCGGCGATGGAACTGGCTCGTCAAACCAAGCGGCAGCATGAGGCAGAACTGAAGCAGGCCGAGG
>CAZQEW010000067.1:0-16829 GCA_964591495.1 uncultured Klebsiella sp. | reverse complement strand
GAACTGGCTCGTCAAACCAAGCGGCAGCATGAGGCAGAACTGAAGCAGGCCGAGGTAGAGCGGAATGCAGCCAAAGCCGCCGCCCAGGCTCAGGCCCAGGCCCAACTCGAAGAAACCCGCCGCACTTTGGAGGAGGGCAAGCGATTGATGAAGGAGGCCGAGGCCGCCCGCAAACAGGAAGCTGTCGAGGCCGAGCGCCGCGCGACGGTCGCCGCGGAGTTGGCCAAACTCGCCAAACGCGAAGCCGATCAGCGGGCAGCCGCCAAGCAGGCCGCCGACCTTGCGGAGGCCAAGCGCGTTCAGGCTGAAGCCCAGGCCGCCGAGGCTGCCCAGCGCCAAGCGGCTGATGAAGCCGCCCGGCAGGCCCGCATGCAGGCCGAGGGCGAACGCAAGGCCCGTGACGCGGAGCGCAAGGCGCAGGAAGCAGCCGCAGCCCGCGAGCTGGCGGAAGCCAAGGCCAAGGCTGAACAGGAGGCACGGGCGGCAGCCGAGGCCGAGAAACTTCGCCTGAAGGAGCAGGAGATCGCCCGCAAGGTGCTGGCTAATTCCGAAAAGGCGGCCCGTGAAGCGGCTGAACGGGAGGCCCGTGAAGCGGCTCGTGCTTCGGCGGAGGAACGCCGCCGCATCGAGGCGGAGCGGCAGAAGTGGGAGCCGGTTTCCGGCGGTTTCTTCCGGCGGCTGTTTGGCAGCGGTCCATCGGAACCGAAAGTCGTCGCCGAGGCGCCTGCCGCACCTGCTCCAGCTCAGGTCGCGCCCCCGGCCATCGCAGTCGCGCCGCCGCCAGCCCCCGTCGCGCCTGTCCCGGTCCCGACGGAAACGGTTGCTACCCCGCCGGTGGTCAGCCCTCCTGCGCCGGGTGTGCCGATGCGAATCATCTCCGATTCCGCTGAACTCATCCGGCCGGTGGCACCGGCGGCTCCGGCCCCACCGGCTGCCTCGTTCTTCACACCCGCGCAGCCCACGGTCGACCCTCTCGCCGAGCAGATTGAGCAGATTAAACAACGCGCTGCCGCCGCTCAGGTCCAACCGGTGCCGGCCCCCGTTCCCCAGCCGGTCCCGCAACCCGTCGCTGTGCCGGTGGCTGAAGTGACGACCGAGCAGCCGGCGCAGCAGGACAAGCCCGGATTCTGGAGTGGCGTGCGTAATTTCTTCATCCGCAAGCGACCCGAGCCACAGTCTCAAACTGCCCAGCGACCCGCGGCGACCTGGCCGCCCGCCGGCATCGTGGTGAGCGCACCCAAGGCACCGCAGCCGGCGGCCACCCAAGTGCCGGCCGGTCTGGCGCCGGCCGGGGTGACCGCCACGAATTTCCCGCGCGTGCAATACGTGCCGGTCACAAATCAGGGCGGCTTTTTCCTGCCGCGGGCGATGGCCATGCAGACGAACATTCCGGGCATGCCGCAGCCACCCTCGCCGCCCCGCCAGGTGCGGGAAATGCGCCCAAGCAAAACCGGCACGCAGGGGCTCTCCGCCGATCTGCCCGGCGCGGCTGCCCCCATCGAGATCATTCAGGGCCGCATCAAGGCCCCGGTGCGCGTATATGCGACTGGACCTGGGCGGGTGGTTCCGGACCTTAACGGCGCGGACCTGGAAGTTGGCCAAGCTTACACGGTCGAGGCACAGCCTGCCCGTGGGGCGGTATTCCTCGGGTGGACCGGCAGCATTGAAACCAACACGCCCACATTGCGGTTCATCATGCGCACCGGCACCCTCCTCATGGCTAATTTTCAGTTTGGCCATGCGCTGGAGCGCGAGCTGCCCGAAGTCGCCATCACGGCTCCCGCTGACGGGGCGCGGCTGACGTCCGCAGAGTTTACGCTGCAAGGCCTGGCCCGCGACAACCTCGCCGTGGCCCGGGTGGAGGTGTCGCTCAACGACGCGCCCTGGCAGCCTGCCCAAGGCACGGAGAGCTGGAACTTTCAAGGCGTTGCCCGACCGGGCCCGAACTACGTGCGGGTCCGCGCGGTGGACACCGCCGGCAACGAGTCGGCGCCGCTCTTGCGGTCATTCAACTACACCGTTCCGGCCGTTTTCACGGTGCGGGCCAACGGCGCAGGCACGGTGGAGCCGGATTGGAACGGGCGGCTGCTGGAGGTTGGTGCGGCCTACGAGGTGCGGGCCACGCCGGCCGCTGGCCACGTCTTCACCGGCTGGAGCGGCGGCGTCACCGGCACTTCCGAGCGGCTGCAGTTTCTGATGCAGCCCGGCCTCGTGGTCGAAGCGAACTTCGCCCCCCGCGTCGCCAGCCTTGGGCGCGGCTTGTTCAACGGCCTGGTTTACCCGACCAATTCCCTCGTGCCGGCCAAATGCGGTTTCTTCCAACTTGAAGTCGCTGCGGATGCCTCCTTCACCGGCTTCCTGCGGCAGGGCGTGGCGAGCCACGCGTTGAGCGGGCGCTTTGACGTGAACGGGCAGGCCAGTGTGCCTGTGAACCGTGCCGGCCAGTCGGCGGTGACCGTGTCGCTCCAGCTCGACACCGCGGCCGGCGAGCGGATCAACGGCCGATTTACCGATGATGGGCAGGTGGTTGAACTCTTCGGCTACCGGCAGGTCTTCGATGGAACGACGACGACCACGCCGCTGGCCGGCCGCTATACGTTCGTGGTTCCGTCGCCGACCAATGCGCCGGCCGGCCCGGGCGGCGACGCTTTCGGCGAGTTGGTGGTGGACGCTGCGGGTCGCGTGCGGTTCGCGGGAGAGTTGTCCGACGGCACGCCGGTCCGCCACGAAGCGTCCATCGGGCGCAACGGCCTCTGGCCCCTGCATGTGCCGTTGGCAGGCGGCCGCGGCATGGTGCTGGGCTGGATTACGCTGACCAACCACGCCAAGCTGGACGCTTACGGCGAGATCATCTGGCACAAGCCGCTGGCGCCGCAGGATCGCTATTATCCTGGCGGCTTCTCTACCCGGCGGCATCTCTTCGGCACGCGTTACACGCCCACCGGCACGGCGGCGTTGAGCGGCGACCGGCGCATTGGTGGAATGTTGAGCGGCGGAAATCTCGACAAGGTCGTGCTGGGAGACACCGCTCCCTCCAACCTGGGCTCACCGCAACTGCAGACGGTGCAGCGGTTCACGTGGAGTTTCAGGCCTGACACGGGCTATGTGGAAGGGACTTTCGTCCACCCCGCCACCGGGCAGGAAACCATCTTCCGCGGCGCGTTGCTGCAAAAGGTCGGTTGGACCTCCGGTTACTTCCTGGGGCAGAACCACAGCGGGGTCATCCACCTCCAGTTGCCCCAGTAGGCGGATAACCGCTGGTCCCACTCAAATCTGGAAGTCCGCCCGGCTGCGTTCCCGCTCGCGCTTGTCGAGCACCCTCACGTTGACTTCCTCATAGAGCACGAGGGAGTGCGGTGGCACGCTGTGCATGAGGAAGACGTTGGCACCGACCGTGCTGTGCGCGCCGATGACGGTCTCGCCGCCGACGATGGTCGCCCCGGCGTAAATCGTGACATGGTCCTCGACGGTGGGATGGCGTTTGCGGCCCTTGAGGGCCTGGCCGCCGGCCAGCGAACGGGCCACGAGGCCGACGCCCTGATACATTTTCACGTGATTGCCGATCTCGCAGGTCTCGCCAATGACCGTGCCAGTGCAGTGGTCCACGAAGAAGTGCGTGCCGATGCGCGCTCCGGGGTGCAGGTCCATGCCGCTGCGGCTGTGGGCCCATTCGGTCATGATACGCGGCAGGAGGGAAACGCCCTGGCGGTAAAGCTCATGGGCCATCCGCTGCACGGCAATGGCTTCCATGAACGGATAGGCAACGATCACCTCCTCCTTGCTCAACGCAGCGGGGTCACCGTTGAAGGCGGCCTCGGCATCCGTCTGCAGGATCTCGCGGAGTCGCGGCAGGCTGCCGAGGAATTCCAACGTAAGCTGCCGGGCCTCGGGGCGGTGGTCCTTTCGCTTGTCGGTGTTGCGGGGATTGTATTCGAGCGCCTTGAGCACCTCGTCTTCCAACCGGCCCAGCACGGAGTCCATCAGCGTGGCGGTCTCCACCTTGAGTTCGGAGGAATGCATCGGCTTCTCCTCGAAAAATCCGGGGAAAAGCAGCCGCAGCAAATCCACGGTGATGCTGGCGATGGCGGTCTTGGAAGGCAGGTTCTTGCCGTCCAAATGGTTGATGCCGCCGAAGCGCGCGTAGGACGCGAGCAGCTGGTTGGAGAGTTGGGTGACGGTAACGCTCACATGGGGAGTATCAGCCACGGTCCATCCGCTGGCAAGCGGGGCGGGTTTGCTCGCGCTTACCGGCCAAGGTGCGTGGGATACTCGAAGCGGGCCTTCGCGGGATAGGACGCGGGATGGGATTTAACCCTTCCGCCTTCTCCTGCCCCTTGCTACAAGAACGCCCGCATGGCTTCCGAACTCACCCTTGGCTTTCTCGGCGCGGGCAAGATGGCGACCGCCCTCGCGCGCGGCTTCATCCTGGCCAAGCTTACCAGCGCCAAGAGCATCGTCGCCAGCGACGTGATGGAGGCCGCGCGCAAGGCCTTCGCCGAAGAGACCGGCGTTCGGCCCATGCCCACCAATTTGGCTGTCTGCAAGGCCGCTCCGGTTCTCATATTGGCAGTCAAGCCCGACCAAGTCGCCGGAGTGCTGGCGGAGATCCGTGACCACGTCACGCCCAAACACCTGCTCATCTCCATCGCCGCCGGAGTGCCGTTGACCAAATTGGAGGCCGGGCTGCCCGCCGGGGCGCGCGTCATCCGGGTAATGCCCAATACGCCCGCGTTGGTGGGAGCTTCCGCCACCGCATTCGCTTTGGGCAAGGGGGCCACACCAGCCGATGCCGCGCTCGCACAGAAACTATTCTCGGCCGTCGGGGTCGCCCTGTCGGTTAAAGAATCGCTGCTCGACGCCGTAACCGGCCTGAGCGGCAGCGGACCTGCCTACGTGTATCAGATCATCGAAGCCCTCAGCGACGGCGGCGTGGCCGCCGGTCTGCCCCGCGATGTGGCGACCAAGCTCGCCGCGCAGACGCTGCTGGGTGGGGCGAAAATGGTCCTGGAAACCGGCCAGCATCCCGGCGCGTTGAAAGACCAGGTCACCAGCCCCGGTGGCACGACCATCGAAGGGCTGCACGAGCTCGAGAAAGCCGGTGTGCGCGGCGGCCTGATGAATGCCGTGCGCGCGGCGGCGGAAAAATCCAAACGACTTGGTCAGGGCTGACACGACATCACGCACCCACAGGTTTTTCTGCTTCAATCGGCCGCCTTCCCCCGGCAAGCTCCCACCCGCATGAACTTTCCGCCGCCCTCCGAAAAGCAGGCGCAGGTCATCTGGTTTTCCGTCACCACGCTGGCGGTGGCGGTGGTGCTGGGCGCCTTGGGCGGGGTCTTCTGGGTGCTGGGCTTTCTCCTCAACAAGCTTGCCTCACTGGTGCTTCCCCTCGCAGTGGCCGGCATCATCGCCTGCTTGCTGGATCCCCTGGTGGACCTCTTTCAGGAGCGGATGAAGATCCCGCGCATCCGGGCCATTCTCATGGTGTTCTTCATCGGGATCGCCATCGTGCTGCTGATGCTGGGCACGGTTGTGCCGGAACTGGTGGTGCAGACCAACAAGCTCGTCACGAATCTTCCGGAGTATTCTGACAGGTTCAGTGCGCAGTTCAGCAACTGGCTGGCCGAGTCAGCCTGGGGCCAGAAGGCAAAGGTGGCCTGGGACCAGGAGATTGGCGCAAAAGTCCAGCAGGGCTTGAAGGACGTGGTGCCATTCATCTCGGACTGGCTCCTGGCGCGCGTGGGCAGTTTTGCCGCGTTCATGGCCTACGCCGTCGGCCTCGCGCTGGTGCCCGTCTATGTCTTTTACTTTCTCCTGGAGAAAAGCGGCATCCAGAGCAACTGGTCCGACTACCTGCCCATCCGCGAATCGCAGGCGAAGGAGGAGCTCGTGTTTGTTCTCTCCGCGATCAACGACTGCATCATCGTCTTTTTCCGCGGCCAGATACTGGTCTCCATCTGCTCGGGCATGCTGCTGGGCATCGGCCTCTCGCTCATCGGGCTGAACTACGCGATCCTCCTCGGAGCCGTGGCGTCGGTCATCTGCATACTGCCCTACATCGGTGCGATCATCACCTTCTGCCTGGCAGCCATCCTTGCGGGCGTGCAATTCGGGGACGGCCAGCATTTCCTGATGGTGGCCGGCATCTTCGCCTTTGTGCAGGTGGCGGAGGGCCTCGGCTACTCGCCGCGCATCCTTGGCAACCGCGTCGGCCTTCACCCGCTCACCATCATCATCTGCGTGATGGTCGGCACCAAGCTGATGGGCGGCATCCTCGGCGGTTTGCTGGCCATCCCCATCACCGCAGCCTTGCGCACGATGATGTTCCGCTACGTCTGGAAGCAGCAGCCTGCCACTGCATCGGCACCGGCTGCTACGGCCGCGAGTTGAACCAGGCGCGCAGCTTCGCAAGCGCCTTCGCGCGGTGGCTCAGCCCATTCTTCACCCCCTCGCCCAGCTCGGCAAAGGACTGTTCATGGCCGAGCGGGATGAACAGCGGATCGTAGCCGAAGCCGCCCGCGCCATGCGGTGCCTGGTCAATCCACCCCTCACACGCGCCATCGAAGAGCTGCGGTGTCCACGGCGGGGCAGGGCGGCGCACCTCCACCAGAGCCAGCACGCAGCGGAAGCGCGCGGTGCGGTTCGCCTGTGACACCCCGGCAAGCAAGCGCAACAGCTTTGCGTTGTTGTCCGCGTCAGGGCTGTTGCCCGCGCCGCCGGAGTCCAACGCGGCAAACCGTGCGGAATGCACGCCAGGCGCTCCGCCGAGGGCATCCACTTCCAGGCCGGAGTCGTCGGCCAGCACCCATGCCCCAGTTAGCGCGGAGTCGTGTTCCCTTTCCGCAAGCCATTGTGCGAGTGAGGTCGCCTTTTTGGCCGCGTTGCCGGCGAATGTGTCCGCGTCTTCGATCGGCACGGGCGCGGTGGGAAACTCCTTGAGCAACGGGCGGCAGTCAAACCCCGGCCCGAGGATGGCGGCGATCTCCCCCACCTTGTGCGCGTTGCGCGTGGCAATGAGCAGCGTGTTCATGGCCTCAGAACCACCATCGCAACGCGAGGCCCAAGTCCCAGAGTCCGCTCGCGCCGTCGGCGGTCGCCACGCTGGTCGTGTAGCCGATTTCCGCGCCCAGCTCGACGCTCTTGCGCGGCTGGAAGACCAGTCCAAACCGGCCGCCGAACTGCAAGCCATCCTGCTCGAACGCATAGTCGGCGCTGCCCTGTGCATGGTAGAAGAGCGGTCCCCATAGGCGGTCGCGCAGGTCGGCATAGACGCCCTCGCGGTGCAGCCAGCTGAGCAGGAGGCTGTCCAGCACCTGCGTCTGCTGTGGGAGGGTGAGCGCGGGCGCGACGGCGGGCGCGAGGAGTGCGAGGTTGCGCGACGAGCGCGCGTTCGCGTGATACGCGCCGCGGTAGCCGAGTTTGAAGTCCGGCGACTCGCGCCGCGCGAGGAACTCGACGCCCCAGCTGGCCTGCAGGCCCGTGGCCAGTTGTTCGTCCTGCACCACGACCTCGCGGCCGGTCAAGGCACCGTAGGTCTGAAAGCGCTCGGCGAGGAGGTAATTTCCCGCGAGCGTCAGCCGGTGCTGGCGTCCGTTGAGCGAGTTCAGCAGCAGGCCGTCACGCGCGCGCTCGTTGCCGTAGGCTTCGAGCCAGAGCGCGCCATTGCTGGGCAAACGGTGCATCAGCCGTGCGCCGCCAAGGAATCCGTCCTGGTGACCGCCCGCCCAAAGGTCCGTGATCCACCGGCTGCTCCAAGTGGTTTGCAGCCCGAGCGCGCCCTCGGTGTTGTCCGTCCAGCGGCGGTTGAGCAGTGCGGTGGCCCGCACGAGCACATCCTCGCGCATGGCCTCAGCGTGAAGCTGGTTGCGGTCTGAAACCTGGGTGCGTCCACCAAGGCGCTCCTGCCAGAGCTGTCCGGAGTCGAGCAGGTAGGCGACACCCTGGGCATTGACCTGATCGCCGTGCTCGCGCTGCAAGGGCTCCAGCACGCGGCGCACCATCACGCGCGTCTGGTCGTCCACCTGGTTCTGGTCGAGCAGCTCCTGGTAAGCCGTCATCTGCGTGCGCCAGTCACCGGATTTCTCCGCCGCGCCCGCGAGGTCGAGCTGATAGGGAAAGGGCTTGCCGCCGAACTTCTCCAGTCGCAGGTGACGCAGCACGCTGGCGGCCTCCTGGAAGTTGCCGGCAAGCTGGTTGGCCGCTCCGTAGTAGTAGAGGGCGTCTTGGTTGTCAGGATAGGCGCGGAGCAGCTGCGTGGCGTAGTGGAGCGCGCGACCTGCGTCCTTCTGGTCCGTGAAGAGCGAGCTCATCGCCAGCAACGCCTCCTGATTGGCGGGGTCGCGGGCGAGGATTTCCTGCGCGAGCGGCTCGGCCATGTCGGCGCGACCCGTCTTCGCGTAGAGATACATCAGGTAGCGGCGGTCCTCGGGACGTGTCGAGGGGGAAAAAGCCCGCTCTTCGGCGGGCGATAGGTTGGCGGGGAGGGCGAACGGCGCGGAGCCGGGCGGCGAGTCGAGCGACCCGCGCGGTGCAGGCCAGGCTGCCGGCGGCGGCTGTTGGGGCGCCGGGAAATTCTGCGGCACTTCCGGCACGTATTCGTTGCTTCGGCGGCTGGGACGTTGGCCCGAGAAGGCATCCTGTCCGAAGCTCGACGAGGCAGGTGCCTTGCTAGGTGGCCGAAAGTTGTAGTCCGACAGCGGCGGAGGGATTGTCGGCTGTGCGTTTTGCGGCGGGTAAGTTTGGATCGCAGGGGACTGCCGTAGCACGGGAGCCTCCTCGCGGTTCCGGCCAAAGAGACGGCTGAAAAACCCAGGTCGATCCAGCGAGCGGCCCCGCGTCTCGGGCACTGGGTAACCCTCCGGCACAACGTAACCCTGCGGCACGGCAGCGGGCGAATATCGCACCCCCTCGCTCACAACGTGGGTCGCGAGCGGGCGAGGGTTGCCGGTTGGCGGCACCACCGCGGTCACATTGGGCGCACCGGCAGGGGAGCCGATGACCCGCGGCTCGGTGGTAGGAACGGGCCGGGCTGGATTGGCATAGCCTTGCGGAGTGTATTGCGGGGCGATGGCCGGCGCTTGAGGCCAGCCGGATTGAGCCTGCGGCCACTGCGGCTGGGGAGTTGGCGTGGGCCACTGGGTTTGAGCAATCGGAGGTTCGGCGGTGACGGCCGGCTGGGCGGCGAAGTTGTTGCGCGCCGGTCGTTGGCCGCTGAACGCATCCCCGTTCAACGCGCGCTGGCCGGAGGAAGATGACGGCGCGGCGGCCGGCCGGGAAGCAGGAGTGTTGAAGGCAGGTGAGGGGTCGGCACCAATCGGATACGAGTTAACGGCTGCGGGTTGCGGTTGCCCGGATGGCTGGGGCCACTGGGGGGAGGCGAAACTTTGGGGCTGATACTGCGGCGCGACTGGCTGTGCCTGGGGCCATTGCGCCGGTGTTGCAGCGGCGGGTGATGGGTAATAACCCGTCGGGTCCGAGTAACGCACTCCGTCCCGCGAATAAGTGGCACCGGGCTGGGCGTAGTTTCCCGACTGTGCTGGGTAGCGCGGCGGAGCTTCCTTGCGCGAGAACAGCCGCCCAAAGAAGCCTTTCCGCTCCGGCGCGGGGGTGGCGTAAGTCCGCTGGGCGGGCCGCTGCGCCACATAGTAACCTTCCTCAGACCGCGCGCCCCGCCGGCCGGTCTCGGACGGATTCAGCGGCTGATCCATGAGGAACTGGAACTGCGCGTGCGCGGTTGTGCCGGCGGCCATGATGAGCGCGGTGAGCGCGAGGGTGGTGCTGGAGTTGGGGGGCCGCTGCATAGCAAGTTGGTGGCGTGATTTAGATTCGGTTCGGGCGGAAGCGCAAGCGGGGATGTGCCCTCGGGCGCGGTTCGTTCTCATGAGCTCTTACCCAACGCCCGCAGCATCTCCTGAATCGCCCGCTGATAGGCCACGCGTGCTCCGTGCTTGTCGCCGCGCGCGAGCAGGATGTCGCCGAGAAAGCCCCATGCCCGGGCGGGATCTTCGGGCTGCGACGCAACGAATGCCCGCTGATGCCCGGCGGCGCGCTTGTAGTCGCGCAGGGCCGCCAACACCTGGGCGGTCAGCTCGTGGGTCGCCGGCGTGGGCTCGGCCCCCAGGCCCTGCAGGACGGACAGCGCGTCGCGCTGACGGTTCGCCCGCACGAGCAGCCGCGCATAGGCCAGACCGTGGGAGACGTGGGCCGGGTCTTTCTGGTGGAGCTTCTCATAAAGCCCCAATGCCGCCTGCCAGTTGCCGTTCGCCTCATAGACCCCGGCCACCGTGGCAATCAGGCCAAGTTTCTCCACCAACTCCGGTGTCAGCTCGGCGGTTACGAACTGTTCCGCATCGGCCAGACGCTTGGCCTGAAGCAGCAGGCTGAGATAAAACTTTGTCAATTCATCGCTCCCGCGCAGTTCGGGATGTGCCAGGAGCACGTCGGCGGCGGCGCTGAACTCGCCCGCGTCCGAGAGCGCATAGACGAGCTGGCGGCGCAGGGTGGCATCCTGCGGGAATCGCGCCAGGCCCCGCTGAAGGGCCGCGCGCACCTTGTCCGGGCGGTTGGCCACACCCTGGAAGTAGGCGAGCCGCTGATAGTCTTTTGCCGTTGGTTGCGGTTTGCGCGCCAGCCAGAGTTCGAGACCGTCCGCCGCGACGTCCATTTTCCCCATGCTCTCGGCCAGCGTGAGGAAGCCCTCCACGGCGGTCTTCTCCGGCGCGCGGTGCACCACCTCCTGATAGTGGGCAAGGGATTTTGCATAGTCGCCGATCCGGAAATAGCACTCGGCCAGTTCGCCCAGCGTGGGAACATCCTCCGGCTCCGTCTTGTGGATGCGCAGGAGCAGCGGCAGCGCGCGGTCGTAGTGCGCCAGATCAAGCTGCAGGCGTGCGAACTCCTTTACCAACCCGATGTTCGTGTTCGGGTCGCGAGTCAGGCTGGTGTAATAGGCCTCCGCTTGCTCGAAGTCGCCGATGCTCGCCGAGAGCCGGGCGAGGAACGGGGCATGCCGCTTTCGGTCGAGCAAATCGCCGGCGTCGGTCAGTGCCTTCGCGAGTTCGGTGTCGCGATACAGGCCGGGGGCCAGCGCGATGAGCCGCTCTATGGCCGGAGGCTCCTTGAGTCGCAGCGCGATGAGATAGTGGTCGAAGGCGTCGTTAGGCTTGGCATTCCACTCGTAGAACTGGGCAAGGCGCAGATGATTCGCGCCGACCTTGGGTTCCAGCGCGACGATTTGCCGGAACGCGGCAATGGCGGCCTGCTGGTCGCCGCTCGCCAGGGCCAGCTCAGCCAAAGTGCGCCAAAGCGACAGGTTGTCCGGCTGGGCAGCCGCGCGCCGCTGCAATTCCGGCAGCAGTTCGCGCAGGCGGCTTGATTCCCGGGCCACTGTGACCAGCAGGCTGAACAGCCGCTCGCGGTCCGGTCCTTCGGCTACGGCCATCAGGTCGCGGATGCCATCAAAAGCGAGTGCCGGTTGGCCGGTCTCACGCAGCAACACCACCCGCTCCCACGCCAGGCGTGGGGCCACGCGCTCCAATGGCCGGCCGGTCCGGCGGGCGAATTCCTCGACGACACGAAGTCCCACCGTGGGCTGCCCAGCCGAGCGGGTGAGCGCCACAAGCCGGCTGGTGACGGCTTCAGTCGGGTTCGCCTGCCAGTGTTGTGCGTAGATCTGCATCGCCAGCACGGGCTTGGCGGCGGCGAGAGTTTTCTTCACCAGCGCCTCGTAAAGCGGGCCGCGGGCGGCCGCCGGCAGCTGCGGCATCAAGGGCTGGACCGTTTTCCAGGCGGCTTCGGCGTCCTGCATCTGGTCCAGCAATGCGGAAATCTCCGTCATGAACTCCCCCGCAAACGCGAAGGGCGCGGCGAGTGCGCACGCCCGGGTGAGGAGGTTGCGCAGGGCCACTGGATCATCCGGCGCAAGGAGTCGCCGTTCCAGCTGCACTTCCAGCAGCGCGAACCGCCGGGCATCCCGGGCGCGTTCCCGCTCCGGCAGCTTGCGCAAGGTCTCCAGCGCCCGGCCCCAGGCTTTGTCCGTGAGCTGCCGCTCCAGCAGGCCCCGTTGGGTGGGGATAAACCAGAACCCCACGAACGCGACCAGCAGCACGCCGACGACGATGAACGTCGGTGAAAAAACAGGCGTGTTCGATTTAGTGGACCGGGGCATCAGGTCAGACGACTGCGGCGGAGATTAAATGGGTAACCCAGGCCAGGGGGAGCATTAAGCTCCAGGGTGAAAACCTGCGCGGCCGAGCGCGCCAGCTTCGCCGCGGTCCGCGTCCTGCTCCGGCTCACAGCTTGACCTCCACGGATGCCGTGCTCGGCAGCTCCATCCGCAGCCGCCCGTCTGCGTCGACTGTCCATGAGGACGCCTTGCCGTCCACAACGATGCTGGCGGTCGCGCGCGGCGGCAGCCCGGCGAGCGTCACCTGGCAGGCGCGCACGTCGCGGACGGTGAACGCAGCCGCGCGGGCGGTGAGTTTGGTGAACTGGATTTCCGCCGTGCAGGATTCCAGATTCAGGTGCGCGGGCGGTTTGTCGGTCAACACGAGTTCCACCCGGGGCGAGCCATCGGTATGCACATAGAGCGCTTCGCCCACGACGCGCCAACCCGTCACGCCCCGGCTCGCCGTCAGGTCGGGCAGCAGCTTGGCCGAAGGCAGCCGGAAAGTGCGGAGGGCGCCGTTGCCCGCGAAGGTCCACCGCCGGTCGGATTGCCGGAAGACCCGCGTGCCACGGGCGTCACGGACCAGCCGCGCGTAATCGGAGGCGGTCACGGCATGCAGTTCCTGCCGCTGCGCCCAGTCGAACAGGCGCGTCAAAACATTGAGCGAGGCGAGGTTGTCGCCGCTGTAGAAGTGGAAGTAGATGTTCACCGGCTTGAGGCGGCGCGGCTTGTCCATCCGCTCGAACCCGTCCTGCGCCAGCACAAAGCCGCCGAAGAACGGCGATTCGGTGTCGCCGCTCACGGCCCAGCGCTCGCGATAGATGTTCTCGTTCTCGTTGGCGGCGGTGATCTGCAGTTCGCCCTCCCAGGGCAGCGCGCGGGCGGAGACGCGCGTGACGGACGGGCGCTTGCGGCTCATGGCGGTTTCGCCGCCGTTCATGTTTTCAATGCCCAGCTCGCGCACGATGCGCAACGCCTCGGGCCACGGCCGGCAGTTGCCGGACCAGAGAAAAATCTTCACGGGCTTGCCCGGCGGGCACAGTTCGCGCTCGATGTAGCGCACCGACCCTTCGATCTCCCGGCGCAGCTCGACGCCCGTGTGATTCAAGGGTTCCGCCAGCAGCAGATTGGCGCGCTTGTAGTCGCGCACCGTGCGATCGCCGGCATTCCAGTAGAACGGATGGGTGTAGGCGTGCGACGCGGCCTCGACTTTCGACAGCGCCAGAACTTCCCGCGCCTGCCGCGTCAGCACCGCCGCGTCACCGGGCTTCTGGTCCACCACCAGCCCGCGGATTTCGGCTTCGATGAATGACACGGTAAAGGTAAAGGGGAAGCGCTTGATGATGCGCTCCACGATGATCTCCCCGCTTCGCCGGCCGGGCTCGACACTGGAGACGTGGCGGAAGCCGTCCCCGTCGATGTGGGAGAAGAAGATCCGCACCCCGTCGCGGGTTGTGGTGTCCGGCACGGGGAACACCGCTCGGCCCAGCGCGGCATGGAAAAAATAGAACGGGTCGACGATCCACAGTTCGTCGAGGTCGGGTCGGCGGAACAACGCGTAGGGATCCAGCAGCATGCCGCCCCACGGAGCAATGAACAGCGGATCGAATTGCGCGCCGTCCGCCGCGAGGGAAAGAAGCACTTCGCTGCCGGCCGGCGCGCGTAGGTCGTGGAACCCGGCGGGGGTGAGGTTCAGCGGCGCCTCGAAGTTCAGCTGCTTGGCGGCCTGAAGCACCCGCAAGTTGGCGGCCGATTTCACGGAATGACCCGTGCCGCCGCACCCCAATGACTTGAGCACCCGCCCGGTCAGCTCCTCATCCGTGAAGGGGAGCGCGCCACAGAAGATGATTTTCCGACCCCGCCTGTGCTGCGCGATCAGCCAATCCGCGATGGCGGTCTCCTTCTCGCGCGGCAGATGCAGAAAGCGGTCCAGCATGATGGCGGCGAACTTCGGGTCGAGCTCTCCGGGCAGGCCCTGCGTGTGCACGTTCCAGTAGTCCACCTCGTAACCAAGCCACTCCAGGGCCATCTGCGCGACGGTCGCGGTGCCGCTGTCAATCGGCCAGCGCACGAGATCCTCGACATCCCGCTCCGCGTTGCCGAACAGCGTCAGCACCCAACGCGGCACCTCGCCGGTGGGCAATGGCGCGGCAGGCGGGGCAATTTGCGGCGCGGGGGTATTGCGGTTTGGGGCGGGGGCGACCGACGGCAGCGCCGCGGGTAAGGCCGGCACGGCCCTCGCGGGCGGCGCAACCGCGGGCGTGACGGCGGCGCGCTGCGCGGCCTTGGGGGCAAGGAACTTGCCATCCAGTTCCACCGTGCTGATGAACGGCACGAAGCCTTCCGCAGCAATGCGCTGGGCGGTTGCTTCGGCGAGCTTCGTATCCGCCGGGTCCACATAGTCCACCACATACACCGGCAGGCCGGCCTCGCGGATGGGACGGAGGTTGGCCAGCAGCCACTCCGTGCCGGACTTTGTCTCGGGCACATACTGCTTGGCCGCAAAGTCGTATTTTTGAAACACCGACTCGGCCAGCAATCCATCGACGCTGCCGCGCAGGCGCCCGAGCATGGTAAAGCCCCGGTTGAGGATGATCTGGTGCTGTGGGTGCCGCGCCTTGAGCTGTTTGATCAGCGACACGAGACCGTCACGGAACTTAGTTCCGCGGGCGGGATATTTCTTTTCCAGCAGTTCGATGCTGTCAGCCGTATCGAGGAAAAAACCGCCGAAGCCCTTTTGCGCGGCGCGGGCGGCCAGGGTGTTCACCACAAAGTCCGTCCAAGCCGGGTCAGCCACGTCCGCAAAATCGCCCTGCCAGATTTCGTTTTTGCCCAGCAGCGGGATCCGGCGGGCAGCCACCTCACTGCGGTAGGTCGCATCCTTGGCCACCTCCACGATGCTGATGTAAGCCAACGCCGTGTGTCCTGCGCGCTTGAGTTCCGCCACGTTCACGCGCGCGTCCGGGCTCAGGATGGAAAGATCGTAGGACCGCAGTGCGGCCGCATCCGGGGTGAGCGAGTAGTTGATGCAAAACGACGCCGCTCGGGCGGATAGGGCCAAAAGGACCAGCGCGAGGGCCAGCCCGCGCCCAGCGGCAAAACTGGCGCAGCTACCGAACCGCTGGTGGGGCCCATTCATGCCAAATGCATCTGGCGCAGCTTAGATTGCGGGGCATTGAAGTAAAGTCGCGAGCCCGGGACATCAGCCACCCAGGGCGGCCCGGGACCAGCGGGCCTGGCTCCGGATATGCCCCTCCGTCCACCGTTGGATTCACCTCTCAGAAGCGTGCCGCCAACCCTGCCTCACGCCGTGCCAAAAAACTTTCCCCCCAATCGCCTACCCACCACACTTCCGCACCTATGAACGTGACCGTCCGTGGGCGCGCGCGCCACTACCGCACCGTCGGCTTCGACACGGCTAAGAACCACGTCCGGCTCATCGAGCAACGCCTGCTGCCGCACGAGTTCAAGGTCGTCGCCACGCGCGACTTCCGCGCCACCGCCGTCGCCATCCGCGACATGGTCGTGCGGGGCGCGGGGGCCATCGGCGCGACGGCGGCTTACGGTCTGGCGCAGGGCGCACGGGCGTTTCGCGGGAAGGACTTGGCGAAGTTTCAAGCGCACATGGACGAAGTCTTCACCGTGCTGAAGGAAGCGCGTCCCACCGCCGTTGACCCCGTCAACGCGATGCTCGACGTGCGTCGCGCGATGTCCGCCGGCACGACCGTCGCCGAGCAGCAGGCCCTCGCGCTGACTGCTGCCGAGCACTTCGCTGACGAGGACGTGGCGCATTGCGAAGCCATCGGCCAGCACGGCGCGAAGTTGATTCGCGACGGCATGAGGGTGCTCACGCATTGCAACGCCGGCTGGCTGGCCTTCGTGGACATCGGCACCGCCACCGCGCCGATGTATGCCGCGCAGGCGGCGGGCCGCTCGTTCCACGTCTTCTGCGACGAAACGCGCCCGCGCTCGCAGGGCGCGACGCTCACCGCGTGGGAGCTGGCGCAGCAGGGCGTGTCGCACCAGATCATCGCGGACAACGCCGCCGGCTTCCTCATGTGGCGCGGGGAAATTGACCTCGTCATCGTCGGCAGCGACCGCACGCTGGGCCGCACCGGCGAGGTGGCGAACAAGATTGGCACCTACACCAAGGCCGTGCTCGCCAAGCGCCACGGCATCCCGTTTTACGTCGCCATCCCGCGTTCGACGATTGACTGGCAGATGAAGTCCGGCCGGGACATTCCCATCGAGGAACGCGGGGAAAGCGAGGTCCTCGGGGCGTGGGGCGTGGTCCAAGGTCCAAAGTCCAAGGGCCAAAGTCCAATGTCGGGCGAGCGCGCCTACGTGCGCGTCGCCAACCCGACGAGCGGCGCGCGCAATCCCGGCTTCGATGTCACCCCGCCGGAACTCATCACGGGAATCATCACCCCCGAGGGCATCTTCCAGCCGGGGGAGCTGTGGAAGCACCGGCGCAAGCTCGGCGGGCCCGCCTAGGCGGGCGGCCTTTGTGATTGCCCGCCGGGCTTCGCTGCGTTGTGATTCGCCCCGCAACGAACCGTCATGGCCGCGCCCTTCTCGCATCTCAAAGACCTCGATTACTCCGTCGTGCAGCAGTGCATGCACTGCGGCCTCTGCCTGCCGACCTGCCCGACCTACGACGCCA
>CAZQEW010000066.1:0-24027 GCA_964591495.1 uncultured Klebsiella sp. | reverse complement strand
CGCAGGGCAAGCTCGTCATCCCCGCTGATCAGTTCAATTTCCTCTGGGTCATCGAGTTCCCGCTGCTCGGCTTCGACCGCGAGCTGAACCGCTGGTATTCCAGCCACCATCCCTTCACCGCGCCTGTGGCTGACGACATCCCGCTGCTCAAGACCGACCCGAAGAAAGTCCGCGGCCAGCATTACGACATCGTGGTCAACGGCGTGGAACTCGGCGGCGGCAGCATCCGCATCCATCAACCGGACGTGCAGAAGACCATCTTCGAGGAGCTCCTCCAGATTCCGCCGGACGAAACCCAGCTCCGCTTCGGCTACATGCTGGAAGCCTTCAAGTATGGTGCACCTCCGCATGGTGGTATCGCGCTGGGCTTCGACCGCCTCATCGCCATCCTCTGCGGCACCCCGAGCATCCGCGACGTCATCGCCTTCCCGAAAACCGCGAAGGGCGTGTGCCTAATGACCGACTCGCCCAGCGGCGTCTCCGCGCGCCAGCTCCGCGATCTGCACATAGAGGTGAAGGCAGCGGTGAAGAAAGACGCACCAGCCGCACCCGCATCCGGCGCCTGAAACACCGGCATGAGCGAGTGCTGCTGAAACGCATTTCAAAGGCCGAGCCAAACTCGGCCCGATGCCGCCGGGTTTGAGCGCCCGCCTGACCGTCGCCCGGGACGTTAGGCGGGGTGCCCGGCTGGATTTAAGGTTGGTTCCTCGCAAGGAATGCGTGTTAATTGGGGGAACCCGAACCTTGCTCACGCTGTCGTTATGCAAATCCTAAATTCCCGTCGGCATTTCCTCCGCACGTCCGCTGCCGTCACCGCCGCGACCACCCTGCCAAAGTGGTTTCTCGAAGAGTCCGCGCAGGCGGCGACGAAGCCGCCCAGCCCGAATGATCGACCCGGAATTGCACTGATTGGCTGTGGCGGGCGGGGCAGGGGAGTGGCGCGCGAGGCGGCCCAGCATGGGCAAGTGCTCGCGGTGTGCGATGTGGATGACGCAAATCTAGCGCAGGCGCAGAAGCTCTGGCCCGAGGCGCGGCTCTACAAGGATTTCCGCAAGGTGCTGGAGCGCGATGACCTTCACGTGATTGTCAACGGAACGCCGGACCATTGGCACACGTTCATCAACCTGGCGGCGGCGCGCGCGGGCAAGGACATTTACAGTGAGAAGCCCTTGACGCTCACGGTGGATGAGGGGAAGCGACTGGTCAAAGTCATGCGGGAAACCGGACGCATTCTCCAGACCGGCAGCCAGCAGCGCAGCGACAAGAGCTTCCGTCTCGCGTGCGAGCTGGTGCGTAACGGGCGCATCGGAAAGCTCAAGCATGTGAACGTCTGGCTGCCCCACGGCCGGCGCGAAGGGCCGTTCGAGAAGACGCCGCCGCCCGCAGGCCTCGACTGGGACATGTGGCTCGGGCAGGCACCGAAGACGGATTACATGAAGGAGAAGTGTCACGTGACCTTCCGTTACTTCTGGGAATACTCGGGCGGCACAATGACGGACTGGGGAGCGCATCACCATGACATCGCGCTGTGGGGCACGGGTTACGAGCGAAGCGGGCCGGTGAGCATCGAAGGGCATTCGCTGGCACCGATGATCCCCGGCGGCTTCACGGCGGCCAGCGAATACGCGGTGCTTTACACCTACGCGAATGGTGTCACGCAGCTCACCCGCAGCACATACGGCAACGGCTGGAACGGGTCCGTCACAGATAAGACCGCGCAGCAGCATGGCGTGCGGTTCGAGGGCAGCGACGACTGGATTTTCGTCACACGCGGGAAGATCGAGGCGAGCCATCCCGACCTGCTCACCACGCCATTGCCCTCCTCAGCGAAGCGGCTGTATACCAGCGACAACCACATGAGGAACTTTTTCGACTGCGTGCGTTCCCGGCAGCAGCCGATCTGCGACGTGGAAATCGGCCACCGCTCCGTGAGTGTCTGCCATCTTGGCGTGATCGCGATGCGGTTGGGCCGGGAATTGAAGTGGAATCCGCAGCGAGAGCAATTTATCGGCGACAAGGAAGCAAACGGTTGGCTTGCCCGCGAGCAACGCAAACCATGGAGCTACGAAGCGCTATGACCGGGGAAAGCCCGCGGAATCAAGCCCGTCAGCTTGCGAAGTGCCGGAAGCTCCATGCACAACTAAGTCCGAGCAGCGGAATCCAGCAGGACACGCTTGCTCGCGGGCCGGGGGCTTGATAGTTTGTCGCCGTAGTCATTGGTGCCGACGTGGCGGAATCGGCAGACGCGCTAGACTCAAAATCTGGTTCTCTTAACGAGAGTGTGGGTTCGACCCCCTCCGTCGGCACCATTTCATGCTTGAAACCGCAGCTTGCCTGCGGCCGGTCCATCGCTAGATTGGCGGCATGCGCTTCGCCCTGTTAGTCGCACTTCTCTGTGCATTTGCTTCCCTCACTGAAGGGCAGGGGCTTCCTATCAAGCCCGCTCCCAGGTCCGCATCCTCGCTGGAACTCCAAACGGAAATATTTCAGGACCGTTACTTGCCGGGTGAATCCATTGAAGTCGAGTTCAGGTTACGCAATCTCTCCGGTGAACCGTTGACGTTTCGTCCAGAGGATGAATGGCTGGATGTCACCATGCGGAGCATTGGCAATAATGCGCAGGAAAGCAGTCTGGTGCCCCGTATCGGCCCCGTGAGGATCAACGAGGTTTTCACCGTCCCCCATACGGTGGCGGTAAAGGCGCGGTTGGACATCACTTCGGGTTTTGGGATCCTGCCTCCGGGTCGCTACAAACTCGATGCGACGATGTTGCATCCGGCGACGCGGGCTCCATCGCGGGCCACGTCGTTACTCCTTGAAGTAGTGCCTGGGTCCAAGATCTGGGAGCAGGAATTCGGCTTCCGAGGCGGTGGGGCGGAGGCTCAACCGGAACTCCGAAAGTATTCCCTTCAAAAAATGACCACCAAGAGCGAGGTGCGGCTATACATCGGTGTGACCGACGCAACCGAGCAAACCGTGTTTCGCCAGGTCGCTTTGGGTAGGGCGGCAAACTCGGATAATCCGCAGGCCCGCATTGACCGCATGAGCTACCTACACGTGGTCCATCAGACTGGTCCCCGCACGTTTACCCACACAGTTGTCAATCCGGTCGGCGATACGCTGCGGCGGATGACTTATGACGCAGTTTCCGGCGGATTGCGTCCCTTGCTGAAATCCGATGAGGAGGGGCGGGTATCGCTAGTCGGCGGAATGAGGCGGCCGCAGTCGAACGACATACCAGCGGCGGAACCACCCTTGAAGCCAGCGGAGTCGCCCGCGTTGCCGCAATAGTTCTGGTCACGGGTTAACTGGCAGGTTGCTGAGTTTTCGATAGTCGGAGTGGCCGTCAAAGTAGTTGTAGTTGCGGCCGCCAGAGTGGGGCAGGGGAACCGAGGCAGACACGGCCAAGGTGCCGTTTGCGGCTGAAGCATCCGAGTAATTCACGCCGTCAATGTCACTGATCATCCAAATCTCGGAATGGGAGTTCACATTCAAGCCCGTGGCCACCGTTGTTCCCGCCGCCGTAAGCTGGCTGATGCGCTTGGTGGGAATGGCTGGGGGAGTGGCCGGGGTCGGATCACCAAACATCAAGCTTGGGGTGGTCGCCTGGGCGGCTGCCCCGCGGTTGTTCAGGACAAATGCCATTCTTGGGGCGTTGCCGCTGGCATTGATTTTTTCCAGTGCGCCGCGATTACTCGGGCATGCCCAGACCGTGCTGTTTGAGTTGCCAGCCGGAATAAACCTTGAAAAAGGCAGCGTGGCGTTGCTCAGGTAGGTGACTCCCGGATTAGCCATGGGATGGCGGATACCTCGGTTCACCGGGCCGGGGAGAAAACCGTCTGACTCCTCCGCGTAGAGCATGATGGCTAGGCCGATTTGGCGCAGGTTGTTCAGACACTTGGCAGAGTTAGCCTTTTCTTTCGCTTTGCCCAAAGCGGGCAGGAGCATGCCCGCCAAGATCGCGATGATTGCAATTACGACGAGCAGCTCGATGAGAGTGAATCCGACTAGGCCCGCAGGTTTCTGTCTTTTTAAGGCATCCCGTTCCATGGGAGAAAATGTAGGGTCACAACTGACAGGCGCAATTGCATTTATCATCGCTAGGGCAGGGGAACGCTATCCACCGGGTTGTGGAATGGGGAAGAATCTTGCCTCCGAGTCGAGCCTGTGAAACTTTCGCAGCCCAAATTTATGGCGCACGTCAAACTCCACATTCCCGGCCCAGTCGAAGTCAGCGAGAAGACCTTCCGCGCATTTTGTTCGCCGATGGTCGGCCATCGTGGCCAAGGGTTTAAAGACCTCATGGCCAAAATTCAGCCGCAATTGCAGACACTTCTGGGCACCAAGCAGCTGGTGTATCTGTCCACGTCAAGTGCCTGGGGCGTAATGGAAGGTGCCCTTCGTAATCTCACGCATAAAAAGGTGCTCAACTGCATGAAGGGTGCTTTTTCGGACAAATGGCTCGATGTCGCGAAACGCTGTGGCAAGGAGGCGGAGGCACTCCAAGTGCCGTGGGGTTCGCCGATCCGGGCCGACGCGATCGATGCCAAGTTGGCCACCGGCCAGTTCGACTCATTGACCCTGATTCACAATGAGACCAGCACGGGAACCATGTCGCCGATTCATGAGATTGCAGCACTTAAGCGCAAGTATCCTGACGTGATGTTCATCGTTGATGCAGTGAGTTCCATGACGGCGGTGCCTCTCAACTTTGATGAGCTCGGCGTGGACGTGTTGCTGGCTGGCACTCAGAAGGCCTTTGCGCTTCCACCAGGACTCACCGTATTCACGTGTTCATCCGCAGCGCTCGACAAGGCGAGCCGCGCGAAAGATCGCGGTTATTACTTTGACTTCGTCGAGTTTCAAAAGAATGCGGCCGAAAGCATGACCCCCAGCACGCCGAGTATTTCGCACGTTTATGCCTTGTCCGCGAAGCTGGATGAATTCTTCGCGGAAGGACTGGCTGAGCGCTATGCACGTCATCGCAAGACGAATCAAATGACCCGTGATTGGGCCGCCAGACATGGATTTACGCTTTTCCCTGAGGCAGGCTACGAGTCTATGACACTTTGCTGCGTCAACAATGGTGCAAGACCCGGCGGCCGCACCGTGGATGCCGCCAAACTCCAGAAGCTGACGAAAGAGGCTGGATTTCTGATAGATGGGGGCTACGGAAAGATCAAGGGGAGCACATTCCGTATATCCAACATGGGGGATGAAACCCCTGAATCCATGGCTCTGCTACTGGCGGCCATGGACGTCGCCTTAACGAAGGTATAGCTCAAGAACGGGGAAGTTTTTGTCCGTCTTTCTTGATATGCGTATATTAGATATAACATACATTGTTAAACATTTGACTCAGTTAAGCCAGCTTGTTTAAGCGTCCGTATTCCTCCATGCTTTGCGGCATGCATTGCGGGATTTTATTTGTTGTGGCCTTAGTTCTGACTGGTGCGAGCACGGTTTCCTTTGGTGCCGCAGCCAAATCTCCGGTCGATTTCGTCCACCAGATAGTCCCAGTGCTCCGCGAGCACTGCGGTGAGTGTCACACGGGAGACAAGAAAAAAGGCGGCTTCAGCCTTAATGACCGCGCGTCGATGCTTGCGGGCGGCGAGCGTGGCAAGTCAGTGGTGCCAGGCAACGCTGCAAAGTCCTTTCTTCTAGAGGTCATCACCACCAAGGATCCGGACAAACAGATGCCGCCCAAGGGACCTAGGCTTTCGCCTGAGAAGGTAAAACTGCTGCGTGATTGGATTGATGCGGGCGCGCCTTGGGAGGACGGATTTGCATTCAAGAAGCCCGCCTACGATCCGCCCCTAAAGCCGCGTCGCCCCGTGTTGCCGCCGGTTGTCTTGAACCGTTTGAATC
This sequence comes from uncultured Klebsiella sp., assembly GCA_964591495.1. Lineage (GTDB taxonomy): Bacteria > Verrucomicrobiota > Verrucomicrobiia > Limisphaerales > SXTU01 > SXTU01. The sequence goes on along the minus strand of CAZQEW010000066.1, from coordinate 18,159 downwards.
CCATTGACCGCATCCTTGACGCCGATCTGGCCAAGCGTAAATCAACGCCCCCCAAAGCCGTGGACGACGCCACCTTTGCGCGCCGCGTGCACCTCGACCTAGTCGGACTTTTGCCTGACCCGGAGTCACTGGCGAAATTCCTCGCCGACAAGGGCGCAGACAAGCGCGTGAAACTTGTGCGCGATCTGCTCGCAAACGACACCGCTTATGCCGAGCACTGGCTCACATTTTGGAACGACCTGCTTCGCAACGATTATTCTGGCACCGGCTTCATCACCGGCGGCCGCCGCCAGATCACCAAGTGGCTTTATCGCGCGTTGGTTGAGAACAAGCCCTACGACCAGTTTACCCGCGAGCTCATTGCGTATAGCCCGGACAGTGAAGGCTTCGCGGCTGGCATTCGGTGGCGCGGCGACGTGAGCGCGGGTGCGACTCCGGAAATTCAGTTTGCTCAATCTGTCGGCCAAAGCTTCCTGGGCATCAACCTGAAGTGTGCTTCCTGTCACGACAGCTTCATTGATCGCTGGAAACTTGAAGAAGCCTACGGCCTGGCGGCGGTCTACTCGACCGGGAAGATGGAAATTCACCGGTGTGACAAGCCCGTGGGGAAAACTGCGACTGCGAGTTGGCTTTTCCCTGAACTCGGACAGATCAATGCCGCAGCCCCACAGCCGGAACGCCTCAAGCAGCTCGCCGCGCTTATGACCCATCCTGACAACGGCCGCTTCACCCGCACCATTGTCAATCGTCTTTGGCACCGTCTCATGGGGCGAGGCATTGTCCACCCTACTGATGCGATGCAGACCGAGCCTTGGAGCCCAGACCTGCTGGACTTCCTCGCCGTGCACCTGGCAGACAATAAATTTGACCTGAAAAAGACACTGGAGCTCATCGCCACTTCCGCGGCCTACCAATCACAAGTGGAAGTGCTCGGCAAGGATGCCGACGAGCACGGCTATCACTATGCCGGCCCGCGTGCCAAACGACTCACCGCCGAGCAATTCGTCGATGCCGTGTGGCAAATCACCGGCACTGCCCCGACCCGATTCGATGCCCAAGTGGTGCGGGGCAAACCTGATGCCGAAGCGGTTGCCGCCATGACGCTCACGGCCAAATGGATTTGGGGCCACGCTGACGCAGGCAACGCGAAGGCGGGCGAAACCTTCGTCGCCCGCAAGCGATTCAGCCTCAAGGCCGTCCCCATCCGTGCCGGGGCTGTTGCGACGGCGGACAACGAGTTTCGCCTCTACCTCAATGGCACGTTATTGGCTTCCAGTGACAATTGGGAGAATCCGGAAGCGATCTCCCTCGAATCCAAACTCAAGGCCGGCGACAACGACCTTGTCCTCGTGGCCAAGAACGGCGGAAACGGCCCAAATCCAGCCGGTGTCATCTTCGAGGCGCGCCTGAAATTCGCCGACGGCAGCACACTGACGATCGCCACGGACACCAGTTGGGAAAAGCTCAGGACACCACCTGATGCCAAGGGCAAATTCAAGAACGCACCTGAAGCCGGCGGCGAGGTCGTTGAAGTTGCCAATTCTGCATTGTGGAATGTGCGGGTCGGCAAACAGCTGGCGACGCAGCTCGCGCAGGCGGCGACCGCCGCGCAACCGATGGTGCGTGCCTCGCTGCTCAAGAACGATGTCCTCATGCGTGCGCTGGGCCGCCCTCACCGCGAACAGATCGTGAGCGTGCGTCCCGCAGAGCTGAGCACGCTCGAGGCGATTGATCTGAACAACGGGCAACTTCTGGCCACACGCCTCGAACAGGGCGCGTCCCGTCTCCAGGCCAAGTCATGGCCGGACAGCGATTCACTTACGACTTGGCTCTATCAGTTTGCCCTCGCTCGCGTGCCAACCCGTGCCGAGCTTGCGCTAGCGCGCGAAGCGCTGGGCGAAAAGCCAACTGCTCAAGGGGTGCAAGACCTCCTTTGGGCCGTGCTGATGCTGCCGGAGTTTCAGTTGGTGCGTTGATCCCAGGTCGCGTTCGGGATTGGGCTCCCCTGCCCTGCCGTGGTAAGATGAGCCCGTGATTCAGGACGCGTCAGTGGACGAGCTTCTCCAAAAGGTTTGGGACGGCGGTCGGATTGACCGGGCGGAAGCGCTCCGGCTATACGCGCTGCCGCTGGAAGAGCTGGGCGCGCTGGCCGATCGTCGCCGCCAGCTCCACCGCGTCGCCGCGCACGGCGGGCGCGGGGCCAACACGGTCACCTACATCGTGGACCGCAACGTCAACTACACCAACGTCTGCAACGTTTACTGCAAGTTCTGCGCCTTCTGGCGCTCCGAGAAGGACGCCGACGCCTACGTGATTTCGCACGCTGAAATGGACCGCAAGATCGAGGAAACCATTGCGCTGGGCGGCAACCAGATCCTCATGCAGGGTGGGCATCACCCCAAGCTGACCAAACAGTGGTATCTCGACTTGTTGTCGCACATCCGCGAAAAATTCCCCGGCTTCAACGTCCATGGCTTCAGCCCCAGCGAAATGGTCGCCTTCTCCGAGTTCTTCAACGAGCCGGTTGAGCAAATCCTCCGGGACTTTGTCGCCGCCGGGCTTGGCTCCGTTCCAGGTGGCGGCGGGGAAATCCTCGTGGACCGCGTGCGCAACCGCATCGCACCGCTGAAGGCGGACGCCGCCCAGTGGATGGGCGTAATGGACACCGCCCATCAACTCGGCCTCGCCAGCAGCATTACGATGATGTTCGGTCACGTCGAGACGATCGAGGATCGCATCGAGCACCTCGAAGTCGTGCGGGCGCAGCAGGACAGGTCCCTGGCACGGTTGCCGCTCGCCGCTTCCCGCTCGCCGATTGACCAGGCCGCTGCCTACGCGAGCGCCTTGGAAACGGGCACGCTCAAGGGGGGAGCATTCACCGCCTTCATCTGCTGGACGTTTCAGCCCGAGAACGCCGTGCTCAAGACTCCCACCGTGGGTGCCCACGAATACCTGCGCACGCAGGCCCTCAGCCGCATCTATTTGGACAATCTCCCCAGCGTCCAAAGTTCGTGGGTCACTCAGGGACAGGAGATCGGGCAGCTCGCTCTGCGCTACGGCGCTAACGACCTTGGCAGCATCATGATCGAGGAGAATGTCGTAAGCGCCGCCGGCACCACCTTCCGGATGAATGTCGAAGACATGCAACGTCTCATCACCGACCTCGGCTTCGAGCCGCGCCAACGGGACAACTGGTATCGCCTGATGAATTGACGTTAAGCGGGGGGATCACCGCTTCATCAGCGTCTCGTCCAGATTCAGCAACACGTTCGCCACCGTGGTCCAAGCGGCGAGTTCGGCCGTCTCCATCCCGGCAGGCAACGGACCGAGCGGGTCGGTCGCCAGCGAGGTAGCTTTCGCTTTGTCTTTTGCGAACTCGGCAATGCTGTCGGCGTGGAGCTTAATGAGCTTCGCCAGCTCGGTGTCTGAGGGCGGGCGGGCCAGTGCGAGTCGGAATCCATGGCGGGCTTTGTCTGCCTCTGTCGCCCCGCCTTCCTTGACCATGCGCCGGGCGAGGGCTTGGGCCGTTTCCACGTAAACGGGGTCGTTCATCGTCACCAAGGCCTGGAGCGGCGTATTCGTGCGGTTCCGGCGGACGGAGCAGACCTCCCGGCTGGGCGCGTCGAAGGTTGCCATTGAGGGATACGGGCTGGTGCGGCGCCACTCGGTGTAAAGGCCGCGGCGGTAACGGTCCTCGCCGCTGCTCGTGGCCCAGTCGAGCCCGCCGCCAAAGGCAGCGTTGAGGCCCATGCTTGGTCGTGTGGGACGCACGCTCGGGCCAAACATCTTGGAGCTTAACAGGCCGCTCACGGCCAAGGCTTGATCGCGGACCATCTCGGCGGTGAGCCGCAGACGCGGGCCGCGCGAGAGCAGCCGGTTGTCCGGGTCTTTCTCCAAGGCCTCGGGTGTCACCTTGGACGACTGGCGGTAAGCCTGCGAAGTCACGAGCAGCCGGAGAAACTTCTTCGTGTCCCACTTCATCGCCACGAGTTCGGTGGCCAGCCAGTCGAGCAATTCCGGATGCGACGGCAGCTCACCCTGCGCGCCGAATTCCTCGCTCGTCCGCACCAGGCCGGTGCCGAAGATGGCTTCCCAATAGCGGTTCGCCACGACGCGCGCGGTAAGCGGATTGTTCTCGTCCACGAGCCACTTCGCGAGCGTGAGCCGGTTGCGTGGCGCGTCCTTGGGCAACGGATGCCACGCGGCGGGCACGGCAGCGGTGACTTCGTCGCCCAGTTGCTGCCAGTTGCCACGAATCTGCACTTTCGTCGTCCGGCGTTTGTCCGCAGCCAGCTCGCGGTAAATGGGCACGGTCATCGGCTTGAGGTCGGCGATCGACTTCGTTACGGCGGCCAGCTGTTCGCGCTCCTTCTTCAACTGGGGGGCAAGGTTGCGGGCAAAATAATCCACGATTTTTGCGCGGTCGTTGGGAGGGAGCGCATTCAGTGACCAGCCTTCAGGCTTCAGCGCGCGGCTTGCGGCGAGCGTGGCAACAATTGTGGCAGGCGTGCGGGCGAACTCGGCTGCCTTCGGGTCCGCCGTGAGGCCAAGGCGAAAGTGACCGAGCGTGGCCTTCGCGGTGGCGGACTGCTGCTCCAGGGTCACGGACACGCGCGAGCCGGCGGGTAGATCCACGGGTTGCGCGGCGATCAGCGTGAGCGTGTGCGATTTGCCGGTTGCGCCGCCGACGGCCCAGCCGCGCGTGCGGTCGCGTTTCGGGGCGTCGTCGTTGAGCACGTTCTCGGCGTCGAAGTTCGCTTGCACGAAGTCCGCGATGGCCGTGCTGAACTTGATTTCCCGTGCGCCGTTCATGGCGAACGCCACGTCCTTCTTCGGCGCGTCGTTGCCGGCCTTTTCCCAAACCACCTTCCGCTCGCCATCCAGCGCGATGATGCGGAAGCCCTTGAGCCGATCACCGGCCTCAGCACGGTTCCAAACCACGATGCGTTCCAGCACGTGCGCTTCTTTCAAGTCCACTTCCCACCATGGATTTTCCTGCGCCTCGGTGTGGGCGACCGAGCCCTTATCATACTCGCCATCCGTTTTGCCGTCGGTGGCACGCGAAGCGGCGGCTCCCATGTAAGTGCTGCTCTGCTTGGCTTCACCTTTGAGCGCGACATTTTCCCCGCGGCTGAAGACCTGGACTTCCGCGAGCTGAAGAAACTGGTTCTTGGCGGGGAGCTCGATGCGGACGAACCGCGCCGTTGGGCCCCTGCTGTCGGCCGGTGGCAGCACGCTCGCACGAATGCGGGTAACAACAAAGTTGCCGCCCGCTTGGCCCGGGCCTTTGCCGGGCAGCTTGTCGTCGGTCAGTGCTTCCAACCGCAGCGCAGTTAGTCGTTGCGCGGCCGGCAAGGTCAGCTCGACGGTGAAGTTGTCCTTGGCCGCGTCGTTTTTCGCGACCAAGACGGAGCCGTCGTCCCGCGCAGTGAGCGGTGCGCCGGAATTGGCTTTCGCGGCGCTGGGCTTGGGCGCGCTCCAGTCCAGCTTCACCGGGAACGCTTTTGCCCATTGCTCCGCGCCCGCGACGACTTCGGCGGCCGGTGATTTGAAGATGGTTTCCAGGGCGGCCAGCTCAGTCTCCCAAGTGCTGCGCTGTCTTTTCTGCTCATCGGTAAAGAAGGAAAGCAGCGGCGACTCGTCGCGCTTGTCGGCGTCCTCGGTTTGGTTAAGGAAATCAAAGAGCTGGTAATACTCTTTCTGCGCGATGGGGTCGTATTTGTGCGTGTGGCACTGCGCGCAGGTCATTGAGGTGCCCATCCAAACGGCGAAGGTGGTGTTGACGCGGTCCACGATGGCGGCGTTGCGCCACTCTTCGTCGTTGGTGCCGCCCTCGTTGTTGGTCATGGTGTTGCGATGAAACGCGGTGCCCTTGAGCTGTTCGTCGCTGGGATTTTCGAGCAGGTCGGCGGCGAGCTGCTCGATGGTGAACTGGTCGAAGGGCAGGTTGCGGTTGAAGGCATTGATGACGTAGTCGCGGAAGGCCCAGATCGTGCGCGGCGGGTCGTCCGCATAGCCGGCGCTGTCCGCGTAGCGCGCGAGGTCCAGCCAAAGCCGCGCCCAATGCTCGCCGTAGCTGGGCTTGGCGAGCTGAAGATCCACGTAGCGCTCATAAGCCTTCGGCTCCTTGTCGGAGACGAACGCGTCCACCTCCGCGAGGCTCGGGGGCAGGCCGGTCAGGTCGAGCGCCACCCGGCGGGCGAGCGCATACCGATCGGCTTCGGGTTGCGGGAGCAGGCCGTCTTTGGCAAGGCGTTGCAGGATGAAGGCATCCAGCGGGGCAGAATAGTCGGCGATGAGTGATTGAGTCCGAGACGCCACGGATTTTTCGCCGGCCTTGGTTAGCAGATTGCTGATGGCCTCCTTGCTAACCACCGGGCTAGCCGGCCGGCGCGGCTTTTCGTATGCCCAATGTCCCGAAAACTTCCCTCCGGCCTGCACCCACGCCGTCAGCAACTCCACTTCGCGCGCGGAGAGGGGCTTGCCAAATTTCTTTGGCGGCATGAGATCGTCTGGATCCGTGGTGACGACCCGTTGGAGCAGCAGACTTTTCTGTGGCTGGCCGGGCACGACGGCGCGGCGGCCATCGCCGAGGTCGGCGGTGATGCCATCAGCGGTGTCGAGCCGCAGGCCGACGCCCTTCTTGCCGCCTTTGCGTTCTTTGTCGTCAGGACCGTGGCAGGCGAAGCACTTGTCCGAGAGGATGGGGCGGATGTCGCGTTGAAAGTCAAACGCAGCAGCCGGCTTGGCCGCGGGCGCGGCCGGTCCATCGACACTCAGAACAACCAACCCGGCGGCGGCAAACAGCGCTTTCAGACAAACACTCATAAGAGCAAAATAACGACCCAACCCAGTCTCGATTTGGGGACTTGGACGTGTCCCCACGCCTTTTGATTGAGTGCTGCGCCAAGTTTCGCCCGGTCGGGTCAAGTTGTCCACGATCTTGTGCCGGCCCGGAGGAAACGGGGGTAAAGTCAGGTGCCCCGTGACATGATGAAACTGCCGCTGGAAATCCCACGACAATTGCGGAATGCTCCCTCTGCCGATGGACTTGCCCATCAAAATCATTTCAACCGACTTCGATGGAACCCTGCACGCCGACCATGAGAGCCCACCGGTGCCCGTGCGGTTACAGGAGCTGATTGGCGATCTCCAGCGGCGCGGCGCCAAGTGGGTCATCAACACCGGGCGCGATCTGTCCAGTCTCATGGAAGGGCTGGGCCGCGCGCACCTCAGCATTCAGCCGGACTGGGTGGTGGTGGTGGAACGCGAAATCTACTTCCGCGAGGGTCCGCGCTATTTCCCACTCCAGCCGTGGAACGGCGACTGTGAGCGTGCCCACCGTGACCTGTTCAAGGCCGTGGAAAAGGACCTGCCCCGCCTGTTCAATTGGGTGAACGGCCGGTTCCACGCTTCGGTCTATTCCGACGCCTACTCGCCCTTCTGCCTCATCGCGGGCACCAACGCGGATGCGGACGACATCGAAGCGCACCTGCGAGACTACTGTGAGTCGGTGCCAAACCTGACCGTGGTGCGCAATGACGTTTACGCGCGTTTCAGCCACACGGCCTACAGCAAGGGCACGGCGCTGGCGGAAATCACGCGGCAACTCGGTCTGACCCGGGAGTGCGTCTTTGCGGCGGGTGACCACTACAACGACCTTCCCATGCTGCGCGACGAACACGCTTGGTGGCTGGTCGCACCTGCGAACGCCATCCCCGTGGTGAAGGAAGCCGTCTGGCGCGAAGGCGGCTACGTGAGCGACCGCCTGTGCGGCCACGGCGTGGCCGACGGACTGGAGGCGGCGATGAGGGAAGCGGGGCTGATCTGACTTGCCCCGAAAGGGCGTAGAGGACGCAAATAACTGGGTCGAGCGGAGAGTCTAAGCCGCCCAGTATCTTCTTCACCTCGTAGTGGGCGGAGATCAGCTCGCGCAACTTTCGCCTCCGATGAGATACCGTTCGATGAAGTCAAGCCGTCCGGCGAGCATATCAGCGTGTTGCGCTGTCGGTTCGGCACTGACGGGAATAATGTTGTCGAGACTTTCGCCAGCTCGAACGGCGTCGACCCAACGGCGCATTTCTTCAACGTAACCTTCGAGCGCGTCGCGCCAGTTGGGTGCGCCGTCGCAGACAAGATATGCTGATGGCAAATCACCAACGACGACCCAAAGCGTATCGTCCACCCCTTCTTTCGCTGGTTCGATTCGAAACAGAAACACTCCAACGATGCCCTCGACACCGTATGCGAAATGGGCTCGAACAATCTTGCGACACCAACGGAAGCCGTTGAGGAACTTTTCGGCCCGCTCGCCAAGTTGTATCAGTTCCGCATCTCCGAGAGCTTCGAGCGGAGTCATTGTGGAAATGTCGGGCTGCATATAACTGCCTCGTCATCACCAGGCTGACTCTCTATTTGGGAATTCTCCCGTTGCGCTGTTTGCGCCTCTTCACGGGAAATCCAACTCAATTCTCCCGCTTGAAGAACCGTTGCACCGCGCCTTTGTGGCGGGGGAGGAGTTGCTGGACGTTCGCCGCGCCGCCGCCCGCCTCGGCTCCGGCCAGTGCGCCGGCGGAGGCGTTTTCCTTTTCGCCGGACACTTCGGGCGCGCTGCGGCTGATGCCCACAAGCTGCGCGTCCTTCAAGCCGCTGAGCGGCCCCATCGGCAGCGCTGTGTCCTTGAACTTCATGCCGGACTCGTCGGACGGGTCGGTCCACGTCAGCGGGGCGTCGCCGCGACCGCGGTCCACGCCGCCCTGACCGTAGGATTGCACCGCGAGCAGAACGGAGTCGAGGTTCGCGCCGTTTTCGGCGAGGAAGGCGGCGAGGCCGGCGGGGTTGGGGCACTGGCCGGCCTTCTTGCAGGCTTCGAGGAGCTTGGGGTCAATCAGCTTGAGGTTCGCGAGCTTGTTCAGGCACTCGCCTAGTTGGTCCTTGTTGCCTTGGAGCGCCTTCATCAACTCCTTCATTTGCTCGGGCGTTAGTTTGCCGTCCTTCGCGGCCTTGAGGAGTTCCTCGGGGAGCTTCGCCGCGAGGAGGCCCTGCTCCAGCTTCGCCTGTTGGAGGAGTGAGGCCATGTCTTGCATGGCGCGTTCCAGCAGAGACGATGCCGAGTCTGGCAAGAGCCCCAAAGCGGCGGCGACGGTCTCGGCCTGCTTGAGGACTTCGGTCTTCTGAAGCGCTTCCTCGGCGGCTTGCTTGGCGAGGTCGGCATTGGACTGCTTGAGATGGTCGAGGGATTCCCAAGTCTTGGCGGGATCCTTCGCGGTGGATTCCTTGCCGAGGCGGGCCAGCTCCTTCTTGAGTTCAAGGGCCTTGTCCTCCGGCAAAATCTTTTCCTCCTCCAGCGCGGTGACCTGCTCGGTCAACTCCGAGACCAGCTTGCCCACGTCGAGCGGGCGCTGGGCCGCGCCGACGATGAAGCGCTCCGGCATCAGCATGGACGCGCAGAGGAAGAGCGCGGCCGCGCAGAACAGCGACATGGGCCGGCCGCTATTCCAGCGCACCGCGGGTTGGACAGGCTTGGAGCCGTGCTGCCAGGCAGAAACATCGGCCTGAGCGGCGGCCATCAGCAGGCCACCCGCGTGGTTGTGACGGTCCATCGCCGCGCGCACGGCGGCAAGTTGCGGCCGGCGCTGCCATTCGACCCATGCGGCAACCGCGACGACCGGCACCAGCCCAACCAGCCCGCCGATGAGCCAGTGCGACGCCACCAAGCCCGTCACCCGCGCCACGAGCACAGCTACGCCCACGGCCAGAAGCCAGATTGTCGCGCAACGTAATGCCGTGCGGAACATCAACAGAAAGGCGAGCCGTTGGGCGCACTCTCGGATGGCAGCTTCAGGGGAATTCATGGGAGTTTGGTGGTGGCAACCTAGGAGGGGGCGGAGGGGGCGTCAAGTGCTCAGGGAAGGAGGCCGTTTCGGTCACGGCTGGCGCCCGACGAACGCAAAATATTCTGGCACCCCTGCCCTGCCCCGTTAAGCTGCCGGCCCAAATTCGGTAAACCCCGAAACCACCAAATGGAACCTACAGGCGACATCGCAGTCATCGGTCTGGCCGTCATGGGCCAGAACCTCATTCTCAACATGAACGACCACGGCTTCACCGTCGTGGCTTACAACCGCACCACCTCCAAGGTTGACGAGTTTCTCGCCAACGAGGCCAAGGGCACCAAGATCATTGGCGCCCACTCCATCCCGGAGATGATGTCCAAGCTCAAGCGCCCCCGCCGCATCATGCTGATGGTCAAGGCCGGCAAGCCCGTGGATGAGTTCATCGAGACGCTCCTGCCGCATCTGGAAGCTGGCGACATCGTCATCGACGGGGGCAACTCGCTGTTTGGGGACACTGACCGGCGGGTGAAGTATCTTGAGAGCAAGGGCTTTCAATACATCGGCACCGGCGTCTCCGGCGGTGAAGAAGGCGCGCGGCGCGGGCCTTCGATCATGCCTGGCGGCTCGCCCTCGGCGTGGCCGGCGGTGAAGCCTATTTTCCAAGGCATCTCAGCCAAGGTCGAAGGCGGCGCGCCCTGCTGCGACTGGGTTGGTGAGGGTGGTGCGGGCCATTACGTGAAGATGGTCCACAACGGCATCGAGTATGGCGACATGCAGCTCATCTGCGAGGCCTACAACATCATGAAGCACGGCCTCGGCATGAGCGCCGACGAGATGCACGAGGTGCTCAAGGAATGGAACACCGGCGACCTCGACAGCTACCTCATCGAGATCAGCCGCGACATCCTCGCCAAAAAGGACGAGGACGGTTCCCCGCTCGTCGACAAGATTCTCGACACCGCCGGCCAGAAGGGCACGGGCAAGTGGACGGTCATCAACTCGCAGGACCTCGGCATTCCCATCACGCTCATGGCGGAAGCGGTTTACTCCCGCTGCGTCTCGGCGCTCAAGGACGAGCGCGTGAAGGCAGCGAAGAAGCTGAAAGGCCCGCGCCCGTTCCTCACCAGCATCGCGGCCAATCCCGAGCGCAAGAAGCAGTTCATCGCCGACATCCGCGACGCCCTCTACGCCTCCAAGATCGTCAGCTACGCGCAGGGCTACATGCTCATGCGCGCCGCCGCCGCCGAATACAAGTGGAACCTCAACTACGGCGGCATCGCCCTCATGTGGCGCGGTGGTTGCATCATCCGCTCGCGCTTCCTCGGCAAGATCAAGGAAGCCTTCGACAAGAACCCGAAGCTTACCAACCTGATGCTCGACGATTACTTCCGCGGCGAGATCAAGCGCTGCCAGAAGGGTTGGCGCAAGATCGTCTCGACCGCGGCATTGCGCGGCATCCCGGTGCCGGCGTTCAGCACCGCGCTGGCCTTTTACGACCAATACCGCGCCGCCGTGCTGCCGGCCAACCTGCTCCAGGCCCAGCGCGACTACTTCGGCGCGCACACCTACGAGCGCGTGGACAAGCCGCGTGGTCAGTTCTTCCACACCAACTGGACCGGTCGGGGCGGCACCACATCGTCGAGCACGTATAACGTGTAGTGGCGCCTTGAGGACTTCGTGAACGCCCGGCGGCCTTGTGCTGCCGGGCGTTTTGCTTGCACCGTGGGCGTCAGCGCCGGGGCTTGGCAAGATTTGGCATCCGCTTGAAGCGGGCCAGCGGGTCGTTCTCCGCATGGATCGCAGGCAGAGCTTGGGACGCCGGCGGCGGGGCTGGGGCTGGGGCGGAAAGCGGTGCAACGGCTGGTGACGCCGGCTCAGTCTGCTGCCGCACGGAAGACGCTGCCGTGGCACGCGGCTCAAAGAAGGAACTTTGACCAAACATCGACGTCGGGTGTGCGGGTTGCACTGGCGTGGTCGGCGTGGTGACGGCAACCGCCGCACCCGGAATCGGCGGCGGCGTGGTGGTATGCGTTTCAACTTCCGCCGAGGATGCGCGCCAGCGGAGGCGGATTGTGGGCGAAGGGCCAACCTGGATCGAGACCTCGGTGTATTCCATGCCCTCGAAGCTCGTGGACCCGGCGAGTTCCTCCGCCTTCACGAGTGCCGACAGGATGCCGTGGATGACACGCCGGTCGCTGTTCGGTGCCAGCAGCTCACGGATGGCCGGGATGCCGACCTCCTCGACGCGCTCCAAGTCTGCGGTCACGCGGGGCGCCATCCCCAGTTCCAGGTCCACGCCACTGAGCACGTAACCGGCGCAGAGGAAGGTCGGCGCGCCCTCGTTCAGCTCGTTCACGGCGGCCGTGACAGCGTCGCCGGTGTCGGCCCGCAACCCTGCAATGCTCGACTGCACATCGGTCCGCAGCTGCTGGAGCTGGCTGGTGGTGAGCGTGACGATGCCCTTGGCCTTCTCAATGCGCTCCGGCGCGGATTCGAGCAGCTCACGGACGCGGTCGGCCTGTTCCGCAAGTTCCTTGGCCCGGTGAAGCATCTTTTTCATAAGGCAGGGAGGGACACGAATTACACAATTGCCAAGAACTATCCGAGGCGCTGGGTTGACACGACATCATGGTGAATCCGTGGTAATTCGTGGAATTCGTGTCAACTCATGCGGTGCCATCCGGTATTGGCGGTGGCTTGGGCGCAGGCGGTTGTTTCGCGGCGGCCAGCGCTTCGTTGAAGCGGCGGAGGAAAATGCTTTGGTTCTCCAGCATCTCCTGGGTCACCTCGACTTCCAGCGTGCCCTGCTTCGCACGGGCGGCGAGGAGTTCTCGCGCACCTTCCAGTTTCTCGCGCTGCTGCCGGGACAAATCCTCCACGCTGGACAGCGTCGCGTGCAGTTGCTCCAGCTCGTGCGTCAGGCTGTCCACCTTCTGCGCGAGCTGCCCGGAATGCGCGGTGCGCAGCGCGCGGCTTAACTCGACCCGTAACGCTTTCATGCCGTCGGTGAACTGCTTCACCACCACGGCCATGTCCGCGCCGCCACCGACGGGCGTGGCGTTCCGGCTCTCCAAGCTGGCGCGCAGGGCCTCAATCGTCTTGGCCAGCGCGTCCGCGTCCACGGCGGGCTTCGGCTCGGACTTCGCGGCGGTGGCCAAGCGCTGATCCAGCGTGTCGCGGATCGATTCGAGGCCGCCTTGGAACGTCGCCAACTGCGCCACCAACCGGCCGACCGGGTCGCTCGTGTCCGCGCCGCGCGTGATTTGGTTCCGTTTGAAGGTGCGTTTGATTCCCTCCCAGCGGGCCTCCTCTTCGGAGGTTTGCATTTCCAACAGCGCCTTGAGCTTGAGCATGTTCGCCTCGGCTCCGCTGGTGAGCGTCTGCGATTCGTTCCGGTAGTGCGCGATGACGATGGCTCGGACCTCCGCATCGTTCATGATCGGCGCGATTTTCTCGGCCAGCCGGTTCATGTTCCGGTAGCTGCCTTGCAACCGGAATGCCGGCTCAGTGCGGAACTCGTCAGCTTGCGCGGCGGACGCGATGTATTCCTGGTTCACACGCAGCACGATGTCGCGGATGCCCGCGAGCTTGCGCAGCACGCTGAGAATTTCCTCCACCTCCTGCGACGAGTAATTCCCCTCGAAGCCTTCGCCGTCCGGCTGTGTCGCGCCGGTCTCGGCCATCGCGATGAACTTCCGCACGTCCTTCTGGCTTCGGTTCGCCAGCGGCGCAAGGACAGAGTTCGAGGTGACGGCGTTTTCCAGATAGCTGGCCTTGAAAGAGTCCGCGTTGCCACCCGCCGCGATGTCGCCGAGGTTGTAGGTGTCGGCGCGATTCGAGAGCATGTCCGGCAGCTTGAACTTCAGCCCGCTCTCCGTGTAGGGGTTGCCGCACATCACCACGACGACCTTCCGCCCGCGCAGGTCGTAGGTGCGCGGCTTCCGGCGCCAGACGCCCTCGATGCGCCGCTGGCCGTCGCACAGCGAGATGAACTTCTGGAGGAACTCCGGGTTCGTGTGCTGGATGTCGTCCACGCAGATCATCACGTTGTCGCCCATCTCCAGCGCGAGGTTTAGCTTCTGGATTTCCTCGCGCGCGGCGGCGTTGGGCGCTTCCTCCGGGTCGAGCGACGTAACGTTGTGGCCGAGCGCGGGGCCGTTGATCTTCACGAATACGATGCCCAGCCGGCTCGCGACGTATTCCATCAAGGTTGTCTTGCCGTAGCCGGGCGGCGAGATGAGCAGCAGCAGGCCCATCAAGTCCGTGCGCTTCGTCGCGCCCGCCGCGCCGACCTGCTTGGCGAGGTTGTCGCCGACCAGCGGCAAATAGACTTGGTCAATGAGCTGGTTGCGGACGAACGAGCTGAGGACCTTGGGCTTGAACTCGTCCAGCCGCAGTTTGGCGCGCTCGCGGTCGAGCAACTCCTGCTTGAGCCGGTGAAATAGCTCGAAGCGTGGCACCGCGTCGCGCTCGAACCGCCGGAGCTTGTCGGTAAACGCGAGGTAATCGAACTGGTAATGGCTCTCGCGCAGCGTGCCGTGCGCGCCCTTCATGCCTTCGAGCGTCGCCGTCGTGCTGGCTGGCACGACGGCGCGGGTAAGCGCGTCGCCGCAGAAGACCAGCGCGGCAACCTCGTCGAGGTGCGTGCTGGATTGACCGAGCAGGAAGCCGCGCACCCAGTCGCGCACCAGCTCGAACTCGCTGGCCGGATGCGCGGCGAGCGCTTGGCGGGCTTGGGTGAAGTCATCCTCGCAGCCCTTCACCACAAGGTGCTGGTGGAACGCGTTCGCAAACTGCTCGGCCTCGTGGCTGGTCGTGAACGTGTCGGCGGCCGTGACTTCGTGGAAGAGGTATTCGCCCGCAGCAGTGGTCACTTCGGAGGCGAAAAGTTTCGCGTCGCGGGCGAAGTCGGCGAGATGAGCTCGCAGCGCTTGGATGTAAGTCTGTTGCGTGGCGTCGCCGGGGAAAAGGCGGTTGCGTGCGCCAAAGCCTTTGAGTTTCGCGGTCCAGAGCGAGCGCGTGTCCGGCGGGCAGAAACGCAGCCACCAAACCACGGCGCAGGCACGAACGGTCGGGTGGAAACGCGCGAGGCCGAGCGCGGTGTGCGTGGCCAGCAGCGTGTGAAAGATGCGCGCGGCGTCGAGGTCGTGGATGCCCTTCACGTAGCCCTCGGCGTAGCGGGCCTGCATAAAGTGCTGCACGGCGGCGAGGCGGGCGTCGTCTTTGAGTGAGAGCAAATCCGAAGGCGATGCCAAATCGCCCGTGCCGGCTTCCGCTGCCTTCAACATCTGCCACGCCAGAAATTCCGCGCGATACACCTCCGCGTTCTCCGAGATGACTTCCTGCTCCCACACCTCCCGCGTGGCGAGGAACGCCTCGTCCGTCACCGGCTCGAAATACTTCGTGCTTGTCAGGTGAACGTGTGGCACGCCGTCACGGTTTACGACGGTGAGTTCGAGCGGCTGCGTGTTCGTGTTGAACTGATGCCGCCCGAGCGTGATGACATTTGGCCCGCCGGTGAACAGCTCCTGCCGGTCCTTCAACTGCCGCACCGCCTCCTGCTGCACGCTCTTGAGCCGGCCCTGCAAGTCGTCGGCCTTCACCGAATCGCCGAGCGCGAGGAGTTGCGCGACGTGCTCGCGGACCTTCGCGATCATCAGGTCCGACGCCATGTAGGTGTGGATGGCCTCGACCGAGTCCATGCCCGCGAGTCGGTTCTGGATGACCTTGAGGATGCGCTCGGCGGCGGTGAGCAGCGCCGCGGCCTTGCGGTTGCGCTGCTCGACCAGCGCGACCTTGCGCTGCTCGAACGCCTCGTAGAGCGACGTGCGCTTCTCGGCCAGCTGGACGGTGTAGTCCTCGAAGTCGGCGAACGCGCCTTCCAGCTCCTCAATCTGCACCGTCAACCGGTTGAGATACTCGTCACACTTTGCGGGCGTGTCGCACAGGTCCAGGTAGCTCGCCGCGGACTGGCTCAACAACTTCAGCTTCGCGCTGAACTGTGCCGCGCCCTCCGCCGCAACCAGCTCCTGCAAGCGTTTCTTCAACGCCGCCTTCACTTGGTTCAGCGTCGAGTAAATCGTCGTGATCCCGTCAATGATGCGTGTCGTCTCGGTCGCGTCCTCGATTTTGAGGTTGTTGACGATTTCGATGAGCAGCTCCAGCTCCGCGCCCGCCTTCGCCACGGCCTGCTCGACCTGCCGCCCCTCCGCCGCCTTTGCAACCTTCTCGACACCGGCAAGTTGATCGTCCGCCTGCTTGCGGTAAGGCTCCAACGCGGCGGGCTGGAGCAGGAACCTCACGCACGCGCGCGAGAGTTCCTCCGTCTGCGCGGTCACCGCAGCCTCGCCCGCATCAAGCGCCGCGAGATCCACGTAGCGGACCTCCTTCAGCGTGATGATTTCGCCGCGCAGTTGACGGAGCGCGGCGAGGTTCTGCACGAAGTCATTCAGCACACGGAAGCTCGCGCGGCGCACCGTGTTGAAGCGTTCTTCGCAGCGCGCCTTCACGTCTTTCACGCGCTGCACGGCCTCGCGCTGGAGCCGACGCACCTTGTCGAATTCCGCCACCGCCTGGTCCGCCGCCGCGCGCACCTCGCGCAGCGCCGCGTCGAGCGCGAAACACTCCGTGTGGTTGAGCCATGGATACGTATCGAGCATCGCGTCGCAACGCTTCACAAGGTCGGTGTAAAGCTCGGCGTAGGGGTTCTCCTTCCGCGCGATCGTGAGCACCTCGTTGCACTCGGCGAGGCAGCGCACGACCTCCTTGTTGCCGACTTGATAGAGGAACGCGTCACGCTTGCCCGCTGGCTCGAAGCCCGCCTGGTAGAAGGGCGTTTGCCGCAACTGTATCGAGTGGTGCCGCTGCGGCTCGGCCTCCGCACGGAAGACGACGAGGTGGCCGTTCGGGAACAGCGAGAAGCCATTGCAGGTGATGCGCTCCTCGACCTTTTGCGCGATGAGCCGATAGGGCAGCAACGCGTATTGCCCGGTCTCGCCCTTGAAAAAAACATAGAGCGAATCTTCACCGTTGGCCGAGTGCAGCACGCGCTCCAACGTCATCGGGGCTTCGCCGGTCTCGAAGCGCTTCAGCTCGCCGGTCGCGAGATAGTAGCCATCCGGGAAGATGAGGCCGTGCTCCTCCGGCAGCAGCGCACAGGACTGTCCGATGCTGTCCACGCGCTCCGCGGTTTGGAGCTTCTCATTGAAGATGAAGTAGCGCGCGGTGGCTTCCTTGTAAGGCCGGACCTTCAGCAAAATTAGATGGCCCTGCTCCGCAAAGGCGATTTCCGCGTCGTCCACTTTCTGGAACTTGTCCTCGACCGGCTCGGAGTAAATGCCTTCGCCCGTGGCGGTGTTGTCCTCGACCTTGATCGTCAGGTCGCCGCCGATGGTTTCCACAAAAACGCGATCCGCGATGGACACGTGCGGATGGTCGCCATAGCGGAAGGCCTGGCGGTCCGGCGTGCGCCAGCGGAAAGAGTGCGCCGGGGGGAAGCCGACCTTGCGGAATTCCGCCTCGCTCCGGCCGTCCACGTAGCGCGGCCGACCATCCAGATAGAGCCACTTGAAAACCGCCAGGTCGTTGCCGCTCGAGCCGGTGCGGAAGACGAGATACAGGTGTCCGTCCACGAGCGAAAACTTGTGAAACGACGCGCGCGAATAGACCTGATAGAGCCGCTTGAAGTCGGCGACAAACTGCTTGTCCTGCAATGGGTCGAGCGGCGCCTCACGCCAGATGCCCGCCGCCTCGTCGCGCGCGTAAATCGCAAAGACATCCGCCAGCTCGATGTCCTTTTTCAGCCCGAACTGCACGTTGAAGCCGAAGAGGAACTGCCCGTTGCCGAGCTGCACCATGTCCTGCGGAATGCAGTTGTGTGCCGTCGTGACCCGGTCGGCTTGTAGCAGCTTGAACTCGACCGTGCCGAACACCTCGCCTCGCCGCCCATCAAGCTGTCCCATGCGCTCCCGCAACGCCGCCGCATGCGTGCCCAGCCGCTGGCGGATGACTTCGTAAGTCGCGCCGCCGAGCGCCATCGCCGCAGAATGTGCGGCGGGCGCGGCGGCGGCAGTTGGAGACGAGTCAGCCATGTTGGGCGAGGGAGACAGAAACTATGTATCGCATAAGCCCTGCAGGACTCATGTGACTCACTTCCCCAGCAATGTGCCCGCTGGCGTCTCGCCCAAACCGAGGTCCTTGGCCGTGCCGAGCGCGGCGCGCAGGGCAGACTTCACCGCGCTGTCTTCGGTGCCGGCCATCAGCTTGGCGAGCAGCGCCGCGAGCGTCAGGTTTTTCACATCCTCGCTCTTGAGGCCGAAGTCCG